>JAQXLR010000063.1 GCA_029012225.1 Clostridiales bacterium | reverse complement strand
AGTCAGGAGAGCTGACGGAAGCACAAGCCAAGGAAATGGCGATGGAGGATATCCGCTGTATGCGTTACAGAGAGGATGGATCCGGCTATATGTGGATAGACGATACGGACTATAACCTGGTTATGCATCCGATTCTGCCCGACCAGGAAGGAAACAATCGCTATGATTTGACAGATCAGAATGGGGTAAAAATTATTCAGAATATTATGAAGTCGGCAGATGCCGGAGGCGGATACAATGAGTTTTATTTCACGAAGGCAGATGGGGTAACCGTAGCGCCTAAAATAAGCTATTCGGAGAAATTTGCTCCTTGGAACTGGGTAATCACAACAGGAAACTACGTGGATGATATGAATGCTGAAATTAACGTCAAGGATGACAGTATCCGGGAAAATTTTTCGGATATGATTGCTACGTACCTTGTTGCGATTATCCTTGTCCTTGTGATTTCTCTCGCTGTTTCGATTGTCCTGGGTGTATGGCTGACAAAGGGCATCAGCATGGTGGAGCGCAATCTTCAGAAGATAGAGAGAGGAAATTTGGACTTTTGCATGGAGAAGAAGCTGATAAAGCGTTCTGACGAGATCGGGAATATCTCCAGATCTCTGCAGAAGGTACAGCAGGCGCTAGCCAGAATGATTAGCGGTATCCGCAATGCCAGCACGCAGGTAAAAGACAGTAGTACGGAATTCGGCGATAATTTTAAGCATATTACGGACAATATTCACCATACGAATCTGGCTGTGGAGGAAATCGCCAAAGGGATGGAAAGCCTGGCATCAGAAACAGAGGTGATGAATGGAAAAATACAGTCTCTGGGAGAGATCATTGATGTTGAGAAAGAGGAAATGAGTAAGCTGGGTCAATCCGTTCATACAATGATCAGACATTCTGACCGGGCGATGGAAAGCATTCGAAAGCTCTATGGAATTACGGAGACAACGACAGGAGCGATTGAGATGGTGTCAAGACAGATGAGTCAGACGAATGAATCTGCTATCCGAATTAATAAAATGGTAGAAATCATTAAAAGTATGGCATCACAAACCAATCTTTTGTCTTTAAATGCCAGTATTGAGTCGGCTCGTGCGGGGGAAGCCGGAAGAGGCTTTGCTGTAGTGGCTGAGGAAATACGGAAACTGGCGGAAGAATCGGCTTCCAGTGCGGCTGAAATTGAGATTACGGTAAATGAACTGACCTCTAATGCAGAAATTTCTGCTGCCAGAATGCATGAGGTTACGGCGAGTGTCGAGGAACAGCAGATCCAGCTGCAGGATACACAGGAGGTTTTTGGCAATCTGTATAATGAAATCAATACAGTGGATGATGTGGCTAAGGCGATTGGGCAGCAGACAAATGTGCTGGATGAACTAAAAACAATTGTGACGGAATCTATGACGAATCTGGGAAATGTGGTTACAGACAATTCCGCTTTTGCGCAGGAAACCAGTGCAGGAATGCAGCTGGTTGCTGAGTCCATCCGTGAATGTTTGGAAGATACGAAAATATTAGTAGAATTAAGCGAGAATCAGGAGAAGGAAGTACAGAAGTTTATTCTGTAAGAAACAAAGGAGCTGGTACACCGGGAATGGATGTACCGCTCCTTTGCTGTATCGAAAGATGAGGAGAAACGCATAAAGTGCCGATTTATCGAATTTTTAAAATAATCTGAAACAGTTAAAATTGCCCATTCGCTTGAAAAACGAGATAGGAGAGCTTATAATAATGGCAAGATTTTTTTGTACACACCATAAATTCGACGGAATTGCGAGGATAAGATATGGGAATTGGCAGACATAAACCGGAGCGGGGAGAAAAGCTAAAGCCGCTTGATACCATCAATGGCTTTGACGTGCGACCGGGATTTTATAACAGGAACGGAGCGACAGCCGCTTCCAATGGAGTGAGCTTTACGATTTCCTCCTTTGGAGCGACGGGCTGTACGCTCTTGCTGTTTTATCCGCAGGAGAAGGAGCCCTATGCAAGGCTGAAATATCCGGAAGCATACCATATAGGAAATACGTTTTCTATGTTGGTTTTTGGATTAAAGATAGAAGAGTTTGAGTATGCATTTCAACTGGAGGGACCTTATGACAAAGAGAAGGGACTGCTTTTTGATGCAAAGAATGTGCTGCTCGACCCCTATGCAAGGGCAGTAACCGGACAAAGAGAGTGGGGGGATCGACCGGAAAGCGGCAGAGATTTTATCTACCATGCGCGGGTGGTGGAAAACAACTTTGACTGGGGAGACATCCGTCAACAGGAATATCCCTTTGAGGACTTAATTATTTATGAGATGCACGTGCGGGGCTTTACAAAGCATAGCTCCTCGGGTGTTACTGCGCCGGGCACCTTTGAGGGATTGCGGCAAAAGATCCCCTATTTAAAAGACCTTGGAATCAATGCGGTGGAGTTAATGCCTATTTTTGAGTTTGATGAGATGGAGGGAAATCGTATTGTCGATGGGGAGCAGCTATACAATTACTGGGGCTATAATACCGTATGCTTTTTTGCGCCCAACACCGGCTATGCCTCTGTTGTCGAGCACAATCACGAAGGGGACGAGCTAAAGGAATTGATCTATGAGCTCAAGGAAAATGGCATTGAGGTCATCTTAGATGTGGTGTTCAATCATACGGCAGAGGGAAATGAGAACGGACCCTGCTTTTCCTTTAAGGGCATCGACAATAATATTTACTATATTCTTACGCCGGACGGATATTACTACAATTACAGTGGATGTGGAAACGTCATGAACTGCAATCATCCGGTGGTACGCAGATTTATCATTGATTGCTTGCGCTATTGGGTAACAGAATTTCGGGTGGACGGCTTCCGCTTTGATTTGGCATCCATTTTGACAAGGGATCAAAACGGTGTTCCCATGTCAGACCCACCGCTTTTGCAGGCGATTGCGTGTGATGCGATTTTAGGAAAGGTAAAGTTGATTGCGGAGGCATGGGATGCAGGCGGCTTGTATCAGGTGGGAACCTTTCCGTCATGGAGCCGCTGGGCGGAATGGAACGGCAGATATCGAGATGACATACGTAGGTTTTTAAAGGGAGATGCGGGGATGGCAGGAACGGCGATTACAAGAATTACCGGCTCCAGAGATTTGTATGACCCCACGCATCGGGGGCAGAGTGCGTCCGTCAACTTTCTGGATTGCCATGACGGCTTTACGCTTTATGATTTATACTCGTATAACAGCAAGCACAATGAGAAAAACGGATGGAATAATACGGACGGAGACAACAATGGAAACAGCTGGAACTGTGGGGTCGAGGGAGAGACAGAGGATGCAGGAATTGAGAATCTGCGCCGCCGGATGGTAAAAAATGCCTTTGCAACCTTGATGTGCAGCAGAGGGCCGGCAATGTTTTATGCAGGAGATGAGTTCTGCAACACGCAGTTTGGAAATAACAATGCGTACTGTCAGGACAACATCATCTCATGGCTGGATTGGTCCAGACGGGAGGAATACAAAGAGATTCATGATTTTTTCCGCTTTATGATTGCGTTTCGCAAGAAGCATCCGATTCTAAGGAAAACGATGAAGCATGCGGCCTGTAACCTACCGGAGATTAGCATTCACAACGGATATCCGTGGAATGGCGGCACGGACAACAGCAGCCGTCTGATTGGAATCATGTATGCAGGAAGGGATGAAAAGGAGAACCGGGATGACATTGTGTTCTACTGTATGAACGCATACTGGGAGCCTCTTATTTTACAGCTCCCGGAGCTTCCAAACGGAATACAGTGGAAGGTATGCGTAAATACCTCTCTTGTATATGAGGATGGGAAAGATATGGAGGAAGGGACAGAGTTTTTCTATAAGAAAACGCTACGTGTGCCGCCGCGGACGGTCGTGATTCTGGAGGTGGAGCATCCCTAAGTCCATCCGCCGTCAAGGGCAATGACTTGTCCGGTAAGATAATCATTGCCTACGGCAAGGGACAGAACAAAAGAGGCAACCTCGTCCGGCGTGCCAAAGCGTCCGGCAGGAATTTCCTCTGCAAGCAGCTGTCGCTCCTCCTCGGAAAAACAGGAATTCATCCGGGTGTCTATGATGCCGCAGGCAACGGCATTGACTTGCACGTTGCTGGGAGCCAGCTCCTTTGCCAATGCCTTTGTAAAGGCATTGACGCCGCCCTTGCAGGCAGAATAGGCAACCTCGCAGGAAGCGCCGACCTCTCCCCACACAGACGAGATGTTGATAATCTTTCCCCGCTTTTGCTGTACCATGTAAGGGGAAAAGAGGCGGCTGGTGGAAAAGACAGAGGTAAGATTTGTATGGAGGATGCGGTTCCATTCCCCGATGCTCATGTCGCTTAAAAGACCGATGTGAGAGATAGCGGCATTGTTGATTAGGATATCAACGCCGCCAAAACGGGCGGACACCTCGTCAAACAGCCGCTCTACATAGGCATAATCGCCAATATCGCCGATGCTGGCAAGAACATCGATGTGGAAGGTGTCCTCCAGCTCTTTTTGGAACGCAAGGAGGGCAGCCTTGGAGTGATGGCAGGTAATAATCAGTTGGTTGCCGGCCTTGGCAAAGGCAGTGGCAATCGCCCTGCCGATTCCGTGAGAGGCACCGGTAATAAGTACAGTTTGATTCATAAGGATTCCTCGATCTATATCATGATAGAAACATCATTTTAATCTGCAAAGATTTTAGCATGTTTTTTCGCGTTTGAAAAGATGAGGATGGAAAGGATGACATATGGCAATGGAAATAGAAGCTTTGGTAAAAAGGCAGCGAGCGTATTTTAACAAAGGGGCAACACGCTCCTATGAAGTGCGCATGAATGCACTAAGACGCCTCCGATGGGGTCTGGAGCAATATGAGGAGGAGCTGCAGCAGGCGCTCTGGCAGGATTTGCACAAGGCTCGGATGGAAAGCTATATGGCAGAAATTGCGTTGACAAAGGCAGAGCTTTCTTATTGCATGAAGCACCTAAAGCGCTGGATGAAAAGGGAGCACGTAAAAAGCAGTCTGGCAAATTTTCACGCAAAGGCCTTTACTGTGGCGGAGCCTTATGGGGTAGTACTGGTTATGGCACCGTGGAACTACCCTGTGATGCTTTGCCTTGAGCCGGTCATCAATGCCATCACGGCAGGGAATTGTGTTGTTGTAAAACCGTCCGCTTATGCTCCGACTGTCTCGTCCGTGCTGTCTGATATGCTTGCAGCATGTCTGCCTTCGGATTATGTGTGTGTGGTAGAGGGAGGAAGAGAGGAAAATGCCAGCCTTCTTATGCAAAGATTCGACTATATTTTCTTTACCGGAGGAGTGACGGTGGGAAAACATGTACTGGAAGCGGCAGCAAAGCATCTGACTCCGGTTACGTTAGAATTGGGTGGAAAGAGCCCTTGCATCGTGGATAAAACAGCAAACATTTCCTTGGCGGCAAAGCGGATTGTGTTTGGAAAGCTTTTAAATGCGGGACAGACCTGCGTAGCCCCTGACTATCTGTTAGTAGCGCCGGAGGTAAAGGAAGAATTGATTCTTGCAATGAAGGATGAGATCAAAAATATGCTTGGCAATCATCCTTTGGACTGCGAGGAATATCCGAGAATTGTCAATGAAAAGCACTATTATCGTATTATGAGCTTGCTGGAAGGGAAGTGCGTAGTTTGCGGTGGGTATGGACGTGCAAAAACCCTCCAGATTGCGCCGACTATTCTTGACCATGTTACGCTGGATTCTGCTGTGATGAAGGAGGAGATTTTTGGACCGGTGCTGCCGATTTTGACCTTTGAGAGCAGGGCAGAATTGCAAAAGATTTTGAACCATTTCGAGAAACCATTGGCATTTTATCTGTTTACGAGAGATAAGCGGATGGAGCAATGGGCGATTCGAACCCTTTCTTTTGGAGGCGGATGCATCAATGATACGCTTGTGCATCTGGCAACCTCAGAGATGGGCTTTGGCGGGGTCGGGCACAGCGGGATGGGAAGCTATCATGGGAAAGTCGGGTTTGAGACCTTTAGTCACAGAAAAAGCATCCTAAAAAAATATAATTGGATTGATTTGCCGATGCGGTATCATCCCTACAGTGCGATGAAGGAAAAAATCATTCGGGCTGTGCTTCGCTAAAGGGAAAAGCCTGGAAGAAAAGACCGGGTTGTCTGAATTGATTCCGTCGAATAAAATTTGGAAAAAAGAAGAAAAAGCTTGCATAACAAGAAAAAAGAAGTTATACTGAAGAAAAGTTAGTTAAAACTAACCGCTATCGTTCAGCACAAGGGAGAAAAATATGAGTGTAGTAATTGTTGGCGGAAATGAATGCATGGTAGGAAGATACAAGGAGCTATGTGAGGCGTATTGCTGTCGGGCAAAGGTGTTTGCAAAAACAGACGGAAGCCTGAAAAATAAGATTGGAACACCGGATTTACTGGTTCTTTTTACCGGGACAATGTCTCATAAGATGTTAAAATGCGCCCTCAACGAGACAAAGGGGCGAGAGACAGTCGTGGCAAGATCGCATTCCAGTTCTATGGCAGCTCTTAGAAGGATTTTGGATGAGCATACTACTTTATAGAACCGGAGTTTGTCTTGCCTTTCATCAGGGTTGGCTGGATGCTTCAAATGGCATCCCGGCGGGGGATGTCCCCTACAAGGAATGAAAGCGTTGTGTTATCCTGCCACTTTTTCTACACCAGTCGGAATATCTGAATCAGTAAGAGCCAAGCCAATCCATAATAAGTAATAACCGCGACAAGATCATTTATGGTTGTAATCAGCGGGCCGGATGCGATTGCCGGATCGATTTTTATCTTGTGAAAAAAGATTGGAATCAAAGTGCCGACAAGGCTGGATATTACCATTGCAATCAGCAAAGCCACACCGACACACCCGGAAATCAGGAACGCAAATGTCCACGGATTGTGTTTGAGAAGAACAATATACATACCGATAAAAGCGAAGGCGAGAAGACCCAGGCACAAGCCGTTTGCAAGACCGATACGCACCTCTTTTGCAACCAACCCGATTTTTTGTGTGGCGGTTAGATTTTCGTCCATCAGGACACGGATGGTGACGGCCAATGACTGTGTACCGACATTTCCGGCCATGTCAAGGATGAGTGACTGAAAGCAAATCACGATTGGCAATACTGCGACAACTGTCTCGAAAATGCCTACCACCGATGAAACCGCCATTCCAAGAAAGAAGAGAATAATCAGCCACGGAAGTCTTTTTTTCATGCTCGCAGCAGTGCTTTCCCGGATGTCCTCTTCCGCAATCAAGCCTGCCAGCCTTGCATAATCCTCTCCGAGCTCGTCGTCTACGACCTCTACGATATCCTGAGAAGTAATCACACCAAGGATTTTGCCGCTTTTGGAAAGCACCGGAATGGAGTCCTCTGCGTATTCCTTGATTTTTTCGATGCATTCACAAATAATTTCATGGTCACTGACAAACGGATAGGATGTACTGATTAAAGTTTCCAATTCGGTGTCGGCTCTAGCGATAATCAAATCCTTCAAATCGATGGCGCCATAATACGTTTCGTTGTCATCCTCCACATAGATGGTGGAGATGTTGTCGTTTTCGCCAGCCTGATAAACCAGCTCGTGCATAGCCTGCCGGATGGTCAGGTTCTTTTTAATCAGAATAAAATTCGTTGTCATTTTACTGCCGATTTCATCCTCTGCATAGGACAAAATCAGTTTGACATCTGCACCCGCCTCCTGGTCGAGCAGAGTGAGAATCTTTTTTTGTGCCTCCTCGTCCAATTTTTCCAGAACATCAACGAGGTCATCGGAATCCATATGGGAAAGAATGCCTGCAACGGTTTCGGGATTGATTTCAGCCAAATAAAGATGCGGTTCTTCCATATAAGAAAAAATTTCAGAAATGAACGCATCGCCAAGCAGCGGATAAATCGCCTGCCGTTCTGTGGGGGAGAGCAGTCCAAGCGCCTCTGCAATATCATGCGCGTGATAACCGGAGATTTTTTCCAAAAGCAACTCCTTTGACAGGCCGCCTTGAAAAAGGGCAACCAATTCCTCTACATAAGTTGGTTCTTTTAAAATTTCTTTCATTTTCTACCTCCTTCTCTGCCGCAAAAGGGCATAAAAATACACCGCTTCAGTAATTCCTAAAGCAAACAATCGTTACTTGCCGTATAGTATAGGAATCATGCGGTGCGTCGAAGGGATAGGAAAGAAGCGCAGCTGTCAGTGAAGCAACACAGGCAGCTGCGCAGCCCTTTGCTCGATTGCTGCACCGCAGTCATAACTTCGTCCCGTACTATCGCAACTGTCCATGTGTTTCACCTCCTACTATTAATATGCCGCTAATTATACTTTGTCATATTTTATGTGTCAACCCTGTTTATAAAGGGAAAATGGTGCAAAAAAAGCCATGTAAAAGAATTTTGACAGCCTAAATTGACCGATGGAAAGGATTTTTGATAGACTAAGAAAAAGCAGTATGCAATTCTGGTCATGAGGGAGGAAAACAAAATGACGATTGGGGAGACATTAAAAAATGCCCGTGTAACATCAGGAATGACGCAGGAACAGGTTGCAGAAAGGATACAGGTGTCCAGACAGACGATTTCAAACTGGGAAAATGAAAAATCATATCCCGATATCATGAGCGTGATCCGGCTCAGTGATTTGTACGCAGTCAGTCTGGATCGGCTTTTAAAAGGAGATGAAGGACTCGTGAAGCATCTGGAAGAAAGTACAAATACAGTAAGAGAAACAAGAAAAATGATTCTGATTATGCTTGCCAATTTGATTTTGATGGCAGTTCTAATCATTTCAGTGAGATGGATACCCCAAAATACGTATTATCTCGTGGGTGTTTTTATTTTATTGATTATCGGTATGGCGGCATTGCTGTATCAGATTGTCAAAAGAATCTAAGGAGGCGAAGGAATGGAGTATATCGGAGTTATGGCTGGAGGCGCAATGTTTCTTGTTGGAATGACCTTTTTTGTTTATCAGCTAAATAAAATTATTGTAATTGATGCAAAGACAAGGGAGATACCAAGCCCGAAGAAAGCGGGCTTTTGGGCGGCTTTAGGACAGAGGGGAGAAGGATTGCTTGCTTATTTTCTGATACGAAAAAAATATCGGGTTGTTGCAAAAACAAAGCAGCAGGAGCAAGAGCTGGAAAGGGGAAAGAAAAAAGCGCTTGTCGGAATTGTTTTTATGGCGCTTGGTGCGATTCTCTTTGTGATTGGGTTTCTATTTTTTTAAAGGAGAGATTTGGAGGAAAATATGAATTTATTTTTACAAGTGCTGATAAGCAGCATCATACAAATTATTATTTTGGTGTCGGTAATCTTATCCAGTCATGCCTGTTTGGACTGCTGCATGGCGTGATGTTTTTTTCGCTAGCCGGTTTTTTTGAGGACGATATGGATCATCCTGTTTACGGGAGGAGTCGCAGGGTGTATGGGGTATCTCAATGAGAGAAAAGCGGGCGGCTCAATTCTTCCAAGTTGGGGTATTCACGGAATCGCCAACGTGTTTTCGGGGCTCTGTGCGGCTTTCTTGCTATTTTGACGGAGTTTGCGGACAGAAAAGAAAAAGTTTTCCGATTTCGCAGTCTTCTGGGAGAAGTCATTGCCTGATACATGATCAGAGCATCGTGGGTGAACTCTATCCAATGAAATCCGAAGGTAAATTTACACAATCAAAATTACGCAACATATTGATTTTTTATTCAATATATATTATAAATAGAGCATATATATTCCATATATGCTCTATTTGTTACGAATGATTTGAGTGAAAAGGGCTGACAGGTGGCAAATGATACAGAAGAGCAATGGAAGAAATACCGCTCATTTTCATTCTGATAAGAGCCTGCGTACATTACGCATTGTTCGAGGACGAGTTCTATCTGAAATCCCAGATCGCAGTGCTGAAAGAAACTCTGGAATTATTTGTGATGAAATACAACCCGAAAGCAATCCAAAAGGAGGACTGAAAATGAAAAAACGGTTATTGAGCATCCTGATGGCTCTGGCCCTGTGCCTGAGCCTGCTGCCCGTTACGGCGCTGGCGGCGGACCCGGCGGAACAGTTTCCCGGTCTCACCCCCGGCGAAACCTACTGGTTCGACCTGTCCGCAGCGGACATTCCGGGCGACAAGAACGGCAGCTTGCCGGACGATTCCCTTCATTGGGTGCCCTTTACCTACGTGGGCACCGTGAATGCCTATGTGCTGAAAAGCCGTTCTGTCAATGACAACACCGCAAGAGGCGATTCAGCGAATGCGGCAGGCAGTACAGACTCTAGGAACCCGATTGGCTACACCTATGACCACAGCCTGTTCATTGCGGACTGCAACGTGATCCGTAACGCCAACTGGAATAACCTGAATGGGAAGAACCTGATTTTCGGCACGGCCTACGCAAGCGGCGGCGTGGACTACACCCTCCGCGTGCCCTCGGTGGGGAGTGGTAGCACCGGATCTATGGACAGTAAGCGTGGCACTCCGCTGAACAACGAATGGGACGCGATTTTGGACAAAGCGAACCAAAGCTATCAGAATAACACGGATGGTTATATCAAAAACTGGAACAGTATGTATTCCTGGGGGCAGGATACCCAGGATGGTCCTGATCCT
>JAQXLR010000062.1 GCA_029012225.1 Clostridiales bacterium | reverse complement strand
AAGCTGATTTTGGAAAAATGTATAAATTTAGGAGTATATCAAATGAACGACAATGATTATAGAGAAGGAATGGACGAGGAGGAGCTGCAGGAGAAGAAAGCAGCAGAGGGAGAAGGAACAGAGCCTGATAAGGGAACGAATGACGTAGGAGGAGAAAAAAAGAAGGATTCGGAATACGAGGATGTCTGCTATATTTGCCGAAGACCGGAGCACATTGCGGGAAAGATGATACGCATACAGAGCAACATATGTGTTTGCAGTGACTGTATGCAAAAGACCTTTGACGGCATGGGAAATGCAGGCTTTTCCATGAGCGATCTGGTCAATCTTAATATAGGAAAGATGCCAAATATCAGCATGATTAACCTGTCGGATTTGCAGGGGCATCTTCCGAATAACCAGAAGCTGAAAAAGAAAAAGCCGAAGGAGAAGACGGAGGCAGTCTTGGATATTACCAAGATTCCTGCACCGCATAAAATAAAAGCGTCACTGGATGAGTATGTGGTAGGGCAGGAGCAGGCAAAGAAGGTAATGTCGGTAGCGGTCTACAATCACTACAAGAGGATTGCGTCAGACTGCAAGGACGATGTCGAAATCGAGAAGTCCAATATGCTGATGATTGGGCCTACCGGCTGCGGCAAGACCTATCTTGTCAAGACGCTGGCAAGGCTTCTTGATGTACCGCTTGCCATTACGGATGCCACCTCTCTTACGGAGGCAGGTTACATAGGCGATGACATCGAGAGTGTGGTCAGTAAGCTGCTTGCGGCGGCAGATAACGATGTCGAGCGTGCGGAGCACGGAATTATTTTTATCGATGAAATTGATAAGATTGCCAAGAAGCGCAATGCGAATCAAAGAGATGTCAGCGGAGAGTCTGTACAGCAGGGGATGCTAAGACTGCTGGAGGGGGCGGAGGTTGAGGTTCCTGTCGGCGCATCCAGTAAAAATGCGATGGTGCCGATGACGATGGTCAATACCAGAAATATTTTGTTTATCTGCGGAGGAGCCTTTCCGGATCTCGAGGATATCATAAAAGAGCGACTGAACAAGGAGAGCGCCATCGGCTTTAAGGCGCATCTTAGGGATGAGCATGACGAGAATGAAAATATCCTGCATGAGGTAACCGTTGAGGATGTGAGAAAATTTGGCATGATACCGGAATTTTTGGGTCGTTTGCCGATTCTGTTTACGCTGGACGCACTGACAGAGGACACTCTTGTTCGCATTTTACAAGAGCCGAAAAATGCCATTCTAAAACAGTACCAAAAGCTGCTTGCCATGGATGAGGTAAAGCTTGTCTTTGACGAGGAAGCCCTCTATGCCATTGCGGCAAAGGCAAAGAAAAAAAAGGTGGGAGCGCGGGCACTTCGAGCTGTCATTGAGGAATTTATGCTTGACATTATGTATGAGATACCAAAGGACAGCAGCATTGGTATGGTAACAATCACAAAGGATTACGTGGAAAAGACGGGTGGGCCTGTCATCACGATGCGCGGCTGTCTCGGAATTGAGGAAAAGGGCGAGCAGCGGCAGACGGCAGCAGGCATTTAACAAAACAATAGAATAAAAGCGAACGCTCCGGCATTTATTGGTAAGTGAATAGATAGCTGGAGCTTTTTTATGGCAACGTGTAAAGAACAGGTGTATTCCAATGATTATTTTGACTTTATCGTATATTACGGAGATGTGGAAAAAATTCCGGCACCGGGTGCTTGTATTCAAAGAATTGACGAGGATTATGACATTTTTTATTATCCGAGAGAAGGGCAGCCGCCGCTGGATCTAAACCGATATACATATTCTACCATTCCAAAGTGCTATGGACTTTTGGATCAGACTGCGCTTGAGGCCTCCGGTATTTTAAAGCTTCAAAATCAGCCGGTGCTGTCCTTAAAGGGAGAAGGTGTACTGGTCGGATTCGTGGATACGGGAATCGACTACACGAACAATTTGTTCCGTTATTCGGATGGCACGACGCGGCTCATCAGCATCTGGGATCAGACCGTTACGGACGGTACACCGCCTATGGGGATTCTCTATGGGGCAGAATACGGCACTGACAAGATTAATCAGGCGCTTTCTTCTGAAAATCCTTATGAGCTTGTACCGTCCAGAGACGAAAACGGGCATGGTACTTTTCTGGCCGGGGTGGCATGTGGAGGAGAAGATGTCCCAAATGATTTTATCGGGGCAGTGCCGGAGGCAAATATTGCAGTTGTAAAATTAAAGGAGGCAAAGCAGTATTTAAGAGATTTCTTTTTTATTCCGGAGGGGGTACCGGTTTATCAGGAAAATGATATTATGCTGGCGATTTCTTACCTGCACAACGTGGCTGCCGTGCACGGAATGCCGCTTGTCATCTGCATCGGACTCGGAAATAGCATGGGGAGCCACGGCAGAGGAGGGATTTTTTCCTCCTACCTAAACGGAATCAGCACAAAAAGAAGCCGTGCGGTTGTTGTGGCAGCGGGCAACGAGGCAAACAGCAGACACCATTTTCAAGGGCGAATTGCGCCGGGTGTGGAATATGAGGATGTAGAGATTACGGTGGAGGAGGATATGACAGGATTTTTTGTGGAGCTGTGGGCGGCAGCTCCGGAGCTATATGCCGTTTCTGTTGTTTCTCCCACCGGAGAGAGGATTCCAAAGATTCCGGTTCGGATGGGTGCCTCAGAGGTCTTTTCGTTTGTCTTTGAGGGAACGACAGTGTCGGTGGACTATCGGATGGAGTCGAGCGAGCTTGGAAGCCAGCTTATCTTTTTTCGCTTCCAAAGCCCAAAAAAGGGGCTATGGACGATTCGCGTGTATCCGCAAAGCACGATTACCGGTATTTATCATATGTGGCTTCCTATGAGGCAGCTGGCAGCAGGAACGGTCTTTTTTCTGCGCTCCAATCCAAACGTTACCATTACGACGCCGGGAATGGCGGCAGAGGTCATTACGGCAGGGGGCTACAATGCGAAGGATAGGAGTATTTTTGCCGATTCCGGCAGAGGCTTTGCCGTGACGGGGGAGGTAAAACCGGATTTTGCGGCACCGGCCGTAAACGTGTATGGGCCGGGACTTAGAGGCAATTATGTGACATATACCGGAACAAGTGCGGCAGCAGCGATTGCGGCGGGAGCCTGCGCCCAGATTATGCAGTGGGCGATTGTGGATCAAAACAATCCGGTGCTCTCAAGTGCGGGCATTAAAAATATGCTGATTCGGGGAGCGCAGAGAAGCTCTGAGCGCACGTATCCAAATCGGGAGTGGGGATACGGGACGCTGGATGTCTACCATTCGTTTGAGGTAATCCGGCAGTGAAAAACAAAACAAAATCGGATTGCGTGTACAGAATTACTTGACAGAGTGTGTCAATGTTTGTAGAATACCTATACATAGTCTGCGGAAATAATCACGATGTCGGCAGACTTTTAGATAGGATAAAGAGAGGGTATAAAGCATGAAATTAAACAGAGGAATCCGTATCATATGTGCCATGCTAATGATGTTTTCCTTGGCTGCATGCACTGCGGCAAATCAGGAGAATGCAAAAGGCACACAGACAGAGAGCAGTACAAAATCGGAGGCCAACAATGGCGGAGAGATTGCTGCAAAGTCGGAGAAGAAGAATCCTTACAGCGATCCGGTTAAGATTGCATGGATACCTACAGCGGCTTCTGAAGCAAACGGAACTGCGTGGGGAAAAGGGATTGAACGGGAGCTTGCGTACTGGACGAACGTTGAGTTCAATATTTTTGATGGCGAGAAGAGCTCGGATACACAAAATGCAATCATTGCCGATTTGATCGCGCAGGATTATGACGGTATTATTTTGCAGGCATGGAATTCCGATGCCAGCGCACAGGCAGTTGCAGATGCAGAAGCGGCAGGCATTCCGGTCGTTTGTATCAACATTGATGTGAATACACCGCATGCCGGTCTGGTTGCGATGACTGATGTGGAGGCCGGCTATGCAATCGGCAAGCGCATGGCAGAGGATTTAAACGGAAAAGGGAATATTGTAGTAATTCAGGCGACACCGGGAGCCGCACGAGGCGAAAATTTGGAACAGGGCTTCCAGCAGGCTATGGCAGAATATCCGGACATCACGATTTTGGATGAACAGACTGCTGAGTGGAATATGGAAAAGGCAAATACGGTTATGCAGGATTTTCTGACAACGTACGGCGAGCAGATTGATGCGGTTTTTGCACATAACGATCAGATGGCAGAGGGTGCGGGAGAAGCAGTTCGAAACGCAGGGCGCTCTGATATCATGATTTGGGGTGCAAACGGTGAAACAAAGGCGCTTGAGTATATCCAAGACGGAATCATTACCGGAACGGTTTACACAAATTGCTATGATCAGGGAGCAACCGCTGCACGTATGTTGATGATGTATATCGGCTCAAACCTTGATACATCAACCTTTACAGAGACACCGGTCATTAAGATGCCGCCGATGACAGTGGATGCGGAGAATGTCCAATCCATTACGGAAGATATGCGGTGGTAACCATTTCAATAAAATAAAAGAGATACAATGGGACAGATGGCGCGTGTCGCACGCAGCCATCTGTTTCAATATTATTTGGGGATGCAGCCGATACAAAAGCAGGCGGTCTCTGAATAGAGGCAAGAAAATTGGAGGTACATATGAGACAAGAGACATTACGGCGTGTGATTTCCCTTGCACTTTTGCTCATTCTGATCGTAGTTTTTTCGGCGACAACGGATGCTTTTTTGACCCCGGCAAATATTACGACACTGCTACGTGAATGCTCTGTAATCGGCATTCTGGCAATTGGGGTTACGATGACGATTATCACAGGCGGCAACGACCTTTCCTGTGGTCATTTAATGGGAGCCGTCTGTATGGTATTTGCGCACCTGTATTATTATACCGGTCTCCCTTTGCTTGCGATTCTTCTGATATCACTTCTGGCCGCGCTCGCAGGAGGATTTCTCAATGGTATTTGTGTCGGGCTGCTAAAGATTCCCGATTTCGTTGCGACCTTATCGACACAGTTTATCTTTACAGGGGTAACCTATATTCTGGCA
>JAQXLR010000061.1 GCA_029012225.1 Clostridiales bacterium | reverse complement strand
GACAATCACTTTTTCCTGCGAAAAAAGATTCTCCATTCTCCGTCTCCTCCTCATGCTTCTCACTCCGTAGCCACTATCCTTACCGGAAAAAGTGTCCACTTTTTTATTATAAAATATGCCTTGATGCTTTACAAGGCATTTCTGTCCGCCACGAATAGTTTATCAATGGTCTGGGCATCCTATCCCCATGAAAATATCAAAATCTTATCTCTCCCACAAAACTTTAGCTTCTTCCAACATAAAATCTGCACAGGATATCCTATCCCTTTTTCTTTTCTTCTTTTTCACAGGCTCTGTGTTCGGCTTTCTCTGGGAAGTGCTTATTTTTCTGGTAAAAGAAGGAACGTTTCGCAACCGGGGCTTTCTCTATGGTCCCTGGCTTCCGATTTACGGCATCGGTGCTGCCTTATTCTACCTTCTTTTGCACGAGCGCACAAAAAAACAGCTCCCCTCTACCTTTCTGCTCTCCTCACTGATCGGAGGCGGACTGGAGCTTCTCGTTGGCTGGCAGCTAAATCGAATATGGGGGCTGCGTTACTGGGATTATACAGGATACTTCTTGCATTATCACGGTTATATCTGCTTTTTTTCCGTTGTGGGCTTTGGCCTCTTAGGCTGTCTCTGGCTTTGCTTCCTATCCCGTCGGCTTAGGCAGTTCTGGTTTTCCCTGCCTAAAAAGCATCGCTATGCCGCCAATACAATTCTTGGTCTCCTCTTTTTATTAGACTGCACTGCTGCCCTCATTCTCCCAAACGTGGGCTCCGGCATCACCTTCCCATAAGCCGCTTCGTTATCTCGGCACCCAAAATACCGATTACAACCCCGGATATGCTTCCTGCTACCACAAGCACCGGGAGATAATAAATTAAACTCTCTGTTTCAAGTGCCCACATTGCGACAAAAATCTGTCCCACATTGTGAAAAACTCCTCCCAGAACACTGACTCCGGTCACAGAAAAAAGCCTTGTTTTTTTTGCAACGACCATAACCAGAAAGCTCAGTCCGGCTCCTGCGAAGCTATAAATCATAGACGCCATTGTTCCAAAGGTAAATCCAACCAGCACAATGCGAATCACGGATAAAAAAAAGGCGTCCTTTTCCGTCAGCGTATATAGCGTTACCACTACAACCAGATTTGCCAGACCAAGCTTTGCTCCGGGAATTCCAAGACTGACAGGAATCAAATT
This sequence comes from Clostridiales bacterium, assembly GCA_029012225.1. Lineage (GTDB taxonomy): Bacteria > Bacillota > Clostridia > Lachnospirales > Lachnospiraceae > Roseburia. The sequence goes on along the minus strand of JAQXLR010000061.1, from coordinate 13,399 downwards.
TTCCACATAAGAAAAGACAAAAGCAAGCGCAAGGAGCAATCCAAGATACGCGATTTTTTTTGTTGACATAAGTTTCCGTCCTCTAATTTGTCATGGAATCCACATCGGATTCCTCTCCGTTTTCAATCTCCACTACAACCTGATTCGGAAGACAGACAATCGTCTCGTTTTGCTTGCTGATTGCCCAATGCCGCACACAGATTCCATCCGGGCAGGAGGCCTCTGTGATGTCTGCCTTTCCGTTCTCAATTTTTAAAATATTGTAAGCTCCGTTTGAAAGCTCAATCGTCTCTGTTATCTCCACATTAAGCGGAAAGCGACCATATTCTGCCTCTCCTATCCGCACGACTGCCACCGGCTGCCTTGTATTGATCTGTCGGTAAAGAGCGAGTCCCATAGAAAAGAGCAATGCCATAACCAAAAGCCCCACAATCAATAGGATATCATTTTTCTTCGTCTTTCTCTCCATCATTCCCTCATTGTACCATGTAATCCTCAAAGCCATCCGAGTACCGAATGCTTCCATCCCCAAAAATCCACATCGCCTCTACTCCATCCATAGAAGCAACCCATGCGCGCCCCTGCTCATATGGCATATTATAAACGGCAGTGGACAGCGCATCCGCCACCCCGGAATCCCTTGTGACGACAGACACCGATGCTGCATACTCTGCCGGCATCAACGTATCCGGATCAATAATATGGCTGTAACGTACACCGTTTACCGTATAGTATCTTTGATAATTTCCGCTCGTTACCACGCACGCATCCGCAATCTCGACCTTTCTAAGATAAGTCTCATTGCTCTCCGTATCAGGATTCTGAATCCCTACGCGCCATAGGTCTTTCTCCGGCTTGCTCCCTACGGCGCAAACATTCCCTCCCACGCTAAAAAGCACAGAATCCATTCCGATTTCCCTTGCATACTCTGCCACCTGCTGCACTGCATAGCCTTTTCCGATGCTGCCAACATCCAAGGACATCTCTGCATCTGCCAAATAAACCGTTTCGTTTTCCTCATCGATAATTACCTGACGAATATCTGTATGCCCCGCTGCCTGCTCCAGACTCTCCATCGGCGGAAGCAGTGCGGCACTTGGATTGTTTCGTCCTGCCTCCCGATAATCATGCCAAATTCTTAATACACTTCCCATTGCAATATTCATCTGACCATCGGTAACCTCATACATCTCTTTTCCAAATTTCAGCAATTCGATGATTTCACGCTCAACCTTTACCGGCTCTATCCCCGCCTTTTCATTGATTGTCTTGAGATTTGATATCCCCTCATAGTCATTGTAAATATCATATAGGCGATGGTAATAAAGAAGCTTGTCCGCCAAAAGCTCCGCCTGCCTTATAAACTCCTCCTCATTCGATGCATAGCCTACAATCTCTGTCCTTGTGTCAAACATATCAAAAAAAGTAACTGTATAACGCATCGGTTGCCTACTGCTTTGAAAATATACTGCAAGGCCGCATAGCAAAAGCAATGCGGCCGCTAAAACACTCGCTTTTTTGATTCGATTCATCTGATTTGTACACTTCCTCCATAACAATCTGTCTGAATCATATCATATTTTTCATCTGCCGTCTATGAATAAAATGTCATATTTTTATGCATGCTGATGCAGGTACTTCTCCTTTGTTGCAAGCCCGCCCCGGATATGGCGCTCCGACTTGTTCACATCAAGCACCTTCCTTGTCTCTGCCGCAAGTGTCGGATTGACCTGCATCAGACGCTCTGTTACATCTTTATGTACCGTACTCTTACTGATTCCAAAATGCTTTGCTGCATGCCGCACTGTCGTATTATTGTCAATAATATATCTGGCAATTTCCATAGCTCTTTCTTCGATATAACTCTTCAAAAAAATCCCCTGCAATACTTGTTTTTACATTGTATGCAGGGGCTTTCTTATTTATACGGGCATTTTTACAGAGCCTTTCCTCTTATCTCCTCACAAATCTGCTCCACCGTCTTTTGGTCTGTGACAATCATCTCATCTGCCACACTCTCATAGCGTGCTCTCCGCTTCTCCAGCAGCTCGCGAATGTATTCCACACTCATATTTCCATTCAGAATCGGACGATTCGTGCTGTGTTTGACGCGCTCATAAACAGTTTCCGCCGTTGCGGACAAGAGAATAATCCTGCCTGCCTCCTTCATCAGCCTTGCGTTTTCATCGCGCAGGACGCTCCCTCCTCCACAGGAGACAATCAGATTCTGCTGCTTTACAAGGGATTTTAACAGTTCCGTCTCCAAATCCCTGAAATACTCCTCACCGTACTTTGAAAAAATATCTGTAATCTTCTCCTTCTGCTGCTCTTCAATCCGCTGATCCATCTCTATGCGCTGTGCTCCGGTCAGCTCCTCCAATCTACGGGCAACCGTACTTTTCCCTGCCCCCATAAACCCTATCAGATATATGTTGTTCACGCTTCTTTGCTCCTTTTTCTCATCTAACTGAAAAATTTTTCCTTGACTTCCTCTACCGGCATATCCATCCCTGTATACAGTCGGAATGCGGAGACTCCCTGCCAAAGAAGCATGCCTTTCCCTCCGACACAGGTACAGCCCGCAGCTTTTGCCTCCGTCAGCAATCTCGTCTCCTCCGGATTATAGACCGCATCCGCAACGACAAGTCCCGGGTAAAATGCTGCCGTATCCTTTACCACGCTTTCCTGATCCATCGGCTTCATTCCTACTATTGTAGCATTCACAAAAATATTACTGTCCTGTATTTCCGCAGTCATCTTTTCCGTATCGGCAATATCGTATACATTGACAATGCAGCCCGGCACTGCTTTTTTTATCTTCTCAGCTGTCTGCAGGGTACGCGCAAAAAATGCATCCTTGATATTAAAAATGGAAATTTCTCTTGCTCCATCCAACGCACACTGCACCTGAATTGCCGTTGCCGCGCCTCCGCCACCGGCAACCGTAAGCTTTTTCCCTTTGACATCGATGCCGTGATCTCTTAGATTATTCACAAATCCCTCTCCGTCTGTCATATGCCCTGTCAGCTTACCGTTGTCATTTACAATCGTATTGACCGCACCGATAATTTGCGCTGCCTTTGACAGCTCATCCATGTATTTGACCGCCTCTGTCTTACATGGCATCGTTACATTACAGCCTCTCATTTTAAAGGTTTTCATCGCCGCAATGGCAGACGCAACCTCCTCCACCTTAATATCAAATGCAACATATGCATAGTCAAGCCCCAGCCGTGCAAAGCTATAATTATACATAGCCGGCGAGCCGGAATGTCCTACCGGCGACCCAATCAATGCCAAAAGACCTGTGTGACCTGTAATTCTACCTTCCATTTTTCCCTCCTACCAGCAAAGTACCTCGCTGCCGCTTTCCGTGACAAGCACCATAATCTCCCACTGAGCAGACGGAAGTCCATCCTTTGTATAGACCTCCCAGTCATTCTTCGGATCAATATAAATATCTGCCTTTCCCATGTTAAGCATCGGCTCTATTGTAAAAATCATGCCGGGCACCATAAGCATTTCCTCTCCCCGCCTGCTGTTATAGCCAACCCACGGCTCCTCGTGGAACTTCAATCCTACTCCATGTCCGCCGATTTCGCGCACTACCGTATAGCCGTTCTCATATGCATGGTCATGGACTGCCTGCCCCATATCACCCAAAAATCCCCAGGGCTTTACTTCCCTTAAGCCCATCTGCACACACTCTCTTGTAACCTCTACCAGCCGCTTCTTTTCCGGACTGATTTCCCCGATGCAAAACATGCGGGACGAGTCGGAAAAATATCCGTCCAGTATCGTGGATGCATCCACATTCACAATATCTCCCGCCTTTAGGATGACATCCTTTGAGGGAAATCCATGGCAAACCTGCTCGTTGACCGAGGTACACACATTATACGGATACCCCTTATAGTGAAGCGGTGCGGGAATGCCGCCCATGCTTCTTGTCATCTCCCCTACAATCTGATCAATCTCTGCCGTATTCATTCCCTCATGAATCTGCTCTTCGATATAGTCAAGTACTGCGATATTAATCTTGCAGCTTTTGCGAATTGCTGCTATCTGCTCCTCATTTTTGATAATGCTTCGCGGTGGTACAATATGCCCCTGCTCCTTCGCCCTCGCAATTTTCTCGTCAAACATCTGGTGACATGCCTTATATTTTCGTCCGCTTCCACACCAGCATGGATCATTTCTATTTATTTTTAGTGCCATATTTTTCGTTCTTTTCTAATCCTTCATTTTATTCTGCACAACCTTGCCGGATTACAACCCAACAAGGTTGCGTTGTAATCCAGGCAAGGTTGTGTTGTCTTCTACAGCACGCGCCTTACCGCCGTAATCGTCCGGTATGTCGCACTTCCGTAGCAGATTCCGGTTTTCGGCGTGGACGCATGAATGATCCTGCCGTTTCCGATATAAATCGCCACATGCCCCGGATAGCAAATCAAATCTCCGGGCTGTGCATTCTCATAGCTTACGGCCTGTCCGCTGCTATGCATCTGGTAGGAGGTTCTTGGAAGCGAAATCCCAAAATTCTGATAGACCAAACGGACATATCCGGAACAATCGGTTCCCTCCGTCAGGCTGTTGCCTCCAAGTACATAGGGATTCCCAAGAAATTTCTCCGCATAAGCAACAATCTCGGCTCCGTTTACTCCCGTCGCATAACCGGGATTTAAGCCGCCCGATGTCAGACCGTTCGAAGACTCTCCCGTCTGAGCCGCTGCCCCGGTCTGTGAGGTGGCTCCGCCTGTTGTGCCTGCACCGGCTGTCGCTGCTGCAGCTTGCGCTTGCGCCTGCTCCCTCCTCCGCTTTTCTTCTTCCTCCTGCCGTTTTTTTTCTGCTGCAATAATCTGGTTTTGCTGGCGAATCGTCTGCGCATACTCTGCAGCCAACGTCTCCGCACTTGCAAGGCGACTGCCAAAGTCTGCCATCTTGGCGCCCTTTTCCGCTATCATCTGCTCCAAAAAGACCTGCTGCTCCTCAAAGCTGATTTTTAGCTCCTCCATCTCCTCCATTTCATTCTCCAGCTGTATCGTCAAATCGGTTACCTGCTGTACAACCATCTTATAGTCTGCCAACATTCGTCTGTCATACTCATAGACATCCGAGACATACTCCACGCGATTGAGCAAATCGGTCATGCTTTTCGATTCAACAAGCATCGACCAAATCGACTGATTTCCGTTTTCATACATATAGCGAATACGAAGCTTCATCGCGGCATACTGCTGCGCCTCCTCCTGCTTGGCCTCCTCAAGCGCCGCATCGGCCTGTGCAATCTCAAGCTCCTGTGTCTTGATGTCTTCCTTTAAGATTTCCATATCTGTCAATAAAACCATCAACTGATTGTCATAGGCGTCCATCTCTGCCTGCAGGCTTTGCTGCGCTGCATGGATATCCTCAATCTGTTTGTTGATTTCATTAAGATTGCTCTCTGCCTCTTTCTTTTTCTGCTCTGCCTTATCTAGGGACGTGGCAGATATCGACACATACTCTGCCACGAGCAAGACTGCTGCCAGAAAAACTGCCAGCCCTCTTTTCCATGCGCTCCGATCCATTTTCCCGAATAATTTTTCTGCTGTTCTTTTCCATCCCATCTGACATGTTCCCCTTAAGAATCTATTGCGCCAGATGCCGGCATCTGCTTGGATGCCCTTGCATCTGTGCGCATTCCTCTGCCGGCTCTCTACCCGAAAATTATCGCCTTGTGATGCCACTCTTTGTTTTAGTATAACAGAAAATGCCGTTCGTTGACAAATGTTTCTTTTTAGCCCACCTGCTTTACAATAAGAATTTTCTCTCCGGGCAAAAGCTGCGAATCCTTCCTTCCGTTGGTCTCCATAATATCCTCAATCGTCGTATGATTTTCTTTTGCAATCTGCCATAGCGTATCGCCTCTCTTTGCAATATAGCCCACAAGTCCGGGATCGTTTAACAGGCTTTCCATATCCAAGGGCTCCTCTGTGATATTTTCGATATCCGACATCTCATACTCCAAGAATGCCATCAAATCCAAATGGATGACTGCCTTAATCTCAATGTGCTCCTGATCCAACATTACCGCAGATAGCTGCTCTACACCGGTTTCTAGGTCTGCCCGCAGCGGAACTGCCATTTCCGGCACTTCAATCAGCTGTGAAAACGGATAGATTTCCTTTGCCGTTCCAATCGGCATATTGTCATCTGTTGTAAGGTACAAAAGCTCTACCACCACAATTCCCTCTGCAAGAACTCCGTTTTCTGCATATTCTGTTTTTTCCAGATTTACAGTTGCCTCGCAGGCGCAAATCTGCAGGATTTTCTCTTGGCTCTCCGGCAACTCCATCTGCTCTGCCAGCCTGCATTTTGCATAATTTTTTACTAGCAGCTTTTCCAGTCTCTTTTCCTTGCGAAGCGGAACCACATTCTTTTTTAAAGAATAAATATCCTGCAAAAATTCCATGTTTTCTTCTCGCCATACGCGAATATCAAGCTCTAGAGCCAGCTCCAGCACAAGGATTCTCTCCTCGCCGTCATAATCCGGCTTTACCTCCATCTCCAATGACAACGGGGTCACACCTATCTTACAGACATCTTGCTCCTCCCCAATCTCGCAGTCTACACTGCAAGAGAGCGGCACCGTCGTTTCAAACCACTGCATCCGATCTGTCTCTTCCTCACTGTAAAGCGCCGACACCAAAACCTCTCCGGAAACGAGCGCCTTTCCCTCTCTGATCTGTTTCTCCACATTGCGAAGCTCCACGCTCCTCCAGAGAATTTCGTGTACATTTGGCTTACTCGATGGGAGCACAATCTCACTCTTTTGTCTGCAAATATCCTTTTTTGCCGTTAAGAGCGTCAACAGCTCCTTGCTGATCAGATTTTGCTCATACTCTCCCGCATCTGCCACTCCCGTAGTCAGCTCCTGATCCTCCTCCTGCTCCGCAGTCGCACGAAGGCTTATCACCGCCCTCACATTGAGCTTTCTTGAGTTGATAACTCCGATATTGATATCTTCCATCTCTCCCCTGACCCGAACCGGGGTAAACTCCTGCAGCCCATCCATATTCAGTTTCTCCTGAAAAGGAAGCTCACCTCTTAGGCAGCTAATCCGCCCTTCCGATCTGTCACTTCGATAAAGCACCCGAAAGATAAGGCTTCCCTTTATCCACACCGCACCTACACCGGCCTTTACCTCATCAAAACGCAATTCTCCTTTTTCTTTTAATACCTTTATAATGTCCGGCCGATAATCCGGCACATTGTAATCATCGTCAAGCGTCATTTGGCTTGCCGCCGCTCCCACCTCGCACATTCTATGTATCTTAACCTTATTTAGCTCCAAACAAAATCCCCCATATCCGAATCTTTGTATCCATTTTATTCGGGCATGGGGGGTTTTATACGCATTATTTCTGATTTTTCCGTCAACACAGCTTCATTCTGATATCTCTTGTAATAATATCGGAGTAGCTGAATGATAAAATCTGAGGTGGGTTATCCTCGCACTCATCATTTACCAAAATCGTAAATACACTCGGATATGCATTCTGAATGATGCCTTCTTGAACATCAATCTTATTGCGTCCCTTATCAAGCTGTATCAAAACTTTTCTTCCGAGCTGCTGATGCACAGACGCCCGAACTTTATTGAAATCTGCCTGCTGCACTTTTCTACCTCCTTGATTTTCATTTCTGTTTTAGTATAGCACTGCGTTAAACTTTCGTCAAATAAGTCTGTCTATTTTAAGGGAAAATTAAGATTGTTCACTCAAAAATAATATTTTGTTCACTTTTTTCTATCTTTAAAACAATGTATGGATAGCTTGGATTTGGACTTGTCGTCTCTCCCTTCCTTGGTCCAAGCAGCTCCGTATCAATCAGGATTGCATTGGAGGCCAGATAGCAGTCCTTTACCCGAATACTGTATCCCCCTGTCGCCTGTTCCCCATATCCGCGTGCAATGTACCGGCTTTCCCCTGTCTCATAGGTCAGCTTAAAATCTGCTTCCTTCTTTTCTGCTATCATGCCAAGCAGCTCCTCCGGTATTGCATCCTCCTCCACAATCTCATAGTCTAGATCCCTGATCTTCGTCCCGCTTTTTTCCTCAATGCTGCAGCCTCCAAGGGTCATCACAAGCAATGTCATGACAAGCAATGCCTTTCCCCATTTCCACCAAACCATTTGTTTTCGCCCCCATTTTTGCCTTCTATGTCATTTTATGCCTCTGCCTTCCAAAATATCCCTCTTTATTGGTTGCTTTTTTATGGTGGTTCCCATTATAATAGAACGGTAACTTTTGACGAATACGACATACTCGGAAAGGATTTTTTATGTTACGCTTTTTCATTGCTTTACTTTTTGTCATTCTTTTTCTTATACTCAGCATTCCCATTCTCATTCTGACATGGCTTCTGGGAAAGTTTTATCCGCAGGCCACCGATCTCGCACAGCTGCGAATCATTCAAGGGGTCTTTCGCATCCTTCTGCTGATATCGGGAACAAGAGTTACAATTATTGGAGAAGAAAACGTGCCAAAAGATGTGCCGGTACTCTATGTCGGAAATCATAGGAGCATCTTTGATATTATCATTACTTATACCAGATGTCCTCGCGTGACCGGATACGTTTCCAAAAACAGCGTAGAGCATATTCCCATTTTCTCAATCTGGATGAGACGCCTCCACTGTCTGTTCCTTGACCGCGAGGATATCAAAGAAGCTCTGAAAACGATTCTTGTAGGCATTGACAATATTAAAAACGGAATTTCGATGTGTATTTTTCCGGAAGGAACACGCAACACGACAGAGGTTACTGTCCTTCCGTTTAAGGCAGGCAGCTTTAAGATGGCAGAAAAGACAGGCTGCCCCATCATACCGATGGCAATTACAAACTCCGCAGAAGTTTTTGAGAATCACCTTTTTCGGATAAAGTCCACACATGTTATTCTGGAATATGGGGAGCCGATTTATCCCAAGGAGCTGGATAAAGAGCTGCAAAAAAAAATCGGCACTTACTGCCAGGAAAAAGTCGAGCAGATGCTTTTGGAGCACCGCACAAAAATCTGACCGAAAAAAGGGAGCGAAGGCCAATCTATGCCTGCTCCCTTTTTTGTTTTTTCAAAAAATTATGCGTCTCTCCTGTCTTTGCAAAGACTTTTGACAATCTCGGAAAATCCCATAAAATGCGATGCCTTTACCAGCACCGTATCTCCCGTTTTCACAAAATCGCATAGCGCACGCAGCAGCTCCTCTCTCGTCGCAAACCAGCTTACCTTCGTCTTTGGACTATGCCTTTCTGCCGTGACTGCAAGCTCTCTTGCCAGACTTCCGGTACAAAACAGGGCGTCAATCTCTTTCCCCGCAAAATGCTCTCCGACCACGGCATGCAGTGTCCGCTCCTCTTTTCCCAGCTCTCCCATATCTCCGAGAACGGCAATTTTGCGTCCCGATGCCTGAGACAAAACATCAATCGCTGCCTTCATGGAAACCGGATTGGCGTTATAGCAGTCATCAATCACGGTAAGCCCCCCACTTTGCATCAGATTGCTCCGTCCACCGATGGTCTGAACAGACGCAATCCCCCGCTTCATCTCCTCTGTACTAAGTCCCAGCTGCCTGCCAACACAGACTGCCGCCAGCGCATTGTAGACATTATGTTCTCCTGCGATAGGGATATCGACAAAAAAATTCTCCTCTCCGATGTGAATGTTTGCACGAACTCCTAAGATGCCAAGCGGCTCTATGTCCGTCGCATAGACCTCTCTTTTTGCACCTTCTTTGGACACTCTTTCTATTCCATAGAATACTGCCGGTCTTCCGTTCACCTGTGTATAATGACACAGCTTATCATCGTCTCCGTTTAAGACAGCGATTCCATCCTCTGACAGATGTGCAAAGCTCTCTGTTTTTGCCCGCAAAACACCGTCTCTGTCCTGCAGATTTTCCAAATGGCAAAGCCCAATGTTCGTGATGACACAGATGTCCGGCCGTGCCATCTGCGCCAGTCTGTCCATCTCTCCAAATTCGGAAATTCCCATTTCAAGAACGGCGACCTCATGCTCCTGCCTTATTTTAAAAACAGTAAGCGGCAGGCCAAGCTCATTATTTCGATTCCCTTCTGTCTTTAGCACCTTATATTTTTGCGAAAGCACCGCTGCGATCATTTCCTTTGTGCTGGTCTTACCCACACTGCCTGTAATTCCCACCACCTTTATTCCAAGGCTCGCGCGATAATACTCTGCCAGCTTTTTCATGGCCGCCTCACAGGAATCTACGAGAATATACGGTGTGCAGAAGCATTCCGGGCGGCTCTCACAAAGCGTTGCCAATGCTCCCTTTTCAAACACGGCAGGAATGAAAGTATGGCCGTCCACCCTCGCGCCCCGAATCGGGATAAAGAGATCGTCCTTCTCTACCAGCCTGCTGTCAATAACGGCTCCGCCTATTTCCCTGGTTTTAAAAGTCGGGTCTCCGACATAGACTCCTCCGCAGACTTTTGTAATTGTTTCTAAGGTCATATTTTTCATTTTGCTTCACCCTGCTTTTCATATTTGCGAAGAGAAATCTCTATCAGCCTCTCACAGAGCCTGTTAAAGTCCATACCGGCTGCCTTCGCCTCCTGCGGGAGAAGACTGGTCGGTGTCATGCCCGGCAGGGTATTGGCCTCCAGACAAAAAATCTCATTCTTTTCGCTAAGCAAAAAGTCGGAGCGAGAGTAGGTGTCCAGCTCCAAGACCTTTGCGACCTGCACCGCATAGTGCTGCATTTGCTCCGTAAGCTCCGCGGAAAGCTCTGCCGGACAGGTTTCCACCGCACTCCCTGCCTTGTACTTGTTCTTGTAGTCATAGAAGCCTTCCAGCGGCGCAATCTCTATGACCGGGAGTGCCTCAAAATCGACGACCCCCACAGAAAACTCTCTTCCTTGGACATACTCCTCAAGCACAAGCTCGTTTTCCCAGCGGAAGGCAGCCTCTAGCGCCGCAGAAAATTCCTCTTTAGAGCGGACAATGGACACACCAATGCTTGAGCCTCCACAGCAGGGCTTTACCACACATGGAAGAGAAATTCCAAGCTCTTCCGGGCTCTTTCCGATTGCCTCCTCCTTTTTTACCGAGAACCCGCGCGGCGTAGGAATGCCTGCCATTTGCAGGAGCTGCTTTGTCCTCCCCTTATCCATTGCAAGCGCACTGCTTAGGTAGCCACTTCCCGTATAGCGAATTCCAAACAGGTCAAATGTGGCCTGCACCTTGCCGTTCTCCCCATTTTCCCCGTGCAGTGCCAAAAATACGATGTCTGCCATCCGACAAAGCTCTATCACATTTGGTCCAAAAAAATTGTCAGACTGATCCTTTCTTTGTGCCTTTATCCTTTGTAAATCGGGAGCCTCCTCCCGGATTCCCTCTGCCTTGACGCTAACCTCCTCTGCTCGGTCAAAAATGCCAAAAAGCTCCTCTTTCTTATCACTGTATCCCATAAACACATCAAGCAATATGACCTGATGCCCGTTTTCTCTCAATGCCTGTGTAACCATCTCTCCTGTCTTAAAGGAAACGTCCCGCTCCGCACTCAATCCTCCTGCCAACACCACAATTTTCATCGGCTCTGCTCTCCTTTGCCAAAGTTTTTCTCGATTTATAGTATACCTTTTTTTCTGTTCTGACAAGGAAAAAAACAGCGCTCCTGCACTGCTTGTACAAGAACACTGTTTTTCTCCCGCATCCTGCTGCTCTTAACACTCCGGCTCAATCAACCCGTAAGTATTTCCCTTTCTCTTATAAACCACATTGACTTCTTCTGTCTCCGCATTGATAAAGACAAAAAAATCATGCCCCAAAAGCTCCATCTCGACACAGGCATCCTCCGGATACATCGGCTTCATGTCAAACTTTTTGCTGCGAATGATGCGAATCTCTTCTTCCGATCCGGTATCCTCCTCAAGAAACTCCCTCTTGAATACAGGGCTCTCACTGTGATGCTTTGTGACCAGCTTTGCTTTATACTTTTTTAACTGACGCTCAATCACTTCCTCAACCAGGTCAATCGATACATACATATCATCGCTAACCTGCTCCGAACGGATATAGCTTCCCTTTACCGGTATGGTAACCTCGATCTTCTGGCGTTCCTTTTCCACGCTCAGTGTTACATGAACCTCCGTCTCGGGCGTAAAATACTTCTCGAGCTTGTTGAGCTTGTTCTCTACTGCTGTTTTCAGACCCTCGGTTAATTCAATATTTTTTCCTGTAATCTTAATCTTCATGCTGCCCAACCCCTTTGTCGTTTATTTGATACAGATTTATATCATGTTTTTATTATACCATATTTACAGATTATAGCAAGAATGTTTCCCCTTTTTTCTGACGAAAATGCCCTTTGTATTTTACTCTGCCTCGTTTACTTTTCCCGCTATTTATGATAACGTAAAAATAAAAATGAACGTCTGCCGCATTCTGTTTAAGGTTTCTTTAAGGTGTTTCCATGTTTCCCTTAAGCTTTCCTCGCTACAATCAGACTGTTACAGAATAAAACAAATTGATATCATAAGGAGGTTGTTCTAATGTGGTCAAGAACAAATTTAAAAGAACAGGCAAAGCAACGGCTCACGATGAATTACTGGAAGATGCTGCTGATTGGTTTTCTTCTCAGCTTTCTCATAGGAGGAATGGGAAGCTCCTCCTCTATCCGTTTTCGTGCCCTTGGGGATATTTTTTCTGACAATGTCTATTCCAATCGCTTTCGCGGAAGCGATTCCCTGTATAACTATGGACTCTTGGCGTTTGATTTCCATACGCTTCTTCCCCTGCTCCTCTCTGCCATACTAATCGTAGCCATCCTTTGCTTTTTGATTGTGATTCCTCTTAATATTCTTATCATCAATCCTCTGGAGGTTGGCTGCAAACGCTTTTTCGGAAAAAACCTAGTGGAAAACGCAAATATAAAGGAGATCTGCTATGCCTTTGACAACGGCTACAAAAACATTGTAAAAACAATGTTTTTTCGGAATCTATATATTTTTTTATGGTCGCTGCTCTTTGTGATTCCGGGCATTATAAAGTCTTATGAATATTGTATGGTTCCCTACCTGTTAGGAGAGTATCCTCACATGGACACGCAGACTGCCTTCGCAGTAAGTCGGCAGATGATGACGGGACAAAAGTGGAATGCCTTTGTGCTGGATCTCTCCTTTATCGGCTGGCAGATTTTAAACTCCTTCACCTTTGGAATGCTCGGCATCTTTTTTCTGAATCCATATATTTATCAGACAAATGCCGCTCTTTATCTTGCGCTGCGCCTGCCAAACAATCCGCAGGATGCTCCGATGTAAGGCAGCAGACTACACTATCTTATCAGGGAGGAACGAGCTTTGGTTTACACAATCTTGCTTGCAGACGATGAGGCGGAAATCAGAC
>JAQXLR010000060.1 GCA_029012225.1 Clostridiales bacterium | reverse complement strand
AATGTTTTATGTAAATGAGAGATGGCTGGGCGGTATGCTTACCAACTTTAAGACAATCAGAAGCCGTGTGGATAGATTAAAAGAGATTGAGACAATGGCGGCAGACGGTACCTTTGAGGTATTGCCGAAGAAAGAGGTTATCGCGCTTAAGAAAGAGTGGGAGAAGCTTGAGAGAAACCTTGGCGGCATCAAAGAGATGAAAAGAATTCCGGATGCGATTTTCATTGTAGATCCAAAGAAAGAGAGAATCTGTGTGCAGGAAGCACACACCTTAGGTGTGACATTAGTAGGTATCTGTGATACAAACTGTGATCCGGAGGAGCTTGATTATGTCATTCCGGGCAATGACGATGCAATCAGAGCCGTGAAATTAATCGTATCTAAGATGGCAGATGCCGTAATCGAGGCAAATCAGGGCGAAGAGATGAGCGCAGAGGAAGCAGAGTCTGCTGAGGCAGATGCAGAGGAGAGGGTTGCCGCAGAGGCATAATATAGTTAGTTTGTTTGGAGGAAGATAGAATGGCGATTACAGCAGCTATGGTAAAAGAATTGCGCGAGATGACAGGCGCAGGTATGATGGATTGCAAAAAAGCATTAAATGAGACAAACGGCAATATGGATGAGGCTGTCGAGTATTTAAGAAAGAACGGACAGGCAAAGGCAGAGAAGAAGGCTAGCAGAATTGCGGCAGAGGGTCTTTGCAGCGTTGTTTTAAAGGATGATCAGACAGCAGCCGTTGTAGAAGTAAATTCCGAGACAGACTTTGTGGCAAAGAACGAGACCTTCCAGGAGTTTGTAAAGGCAGTTGCAAAGCAGGCAGTAAATTCGAATGCGACAGATCTGGATGCTTTTATGGAGGAAGCGTGGAATGAGGATTCCTCCAAGAAGGTACAGGATGCCTTGGTAGAGAAGGTGGCAGTCATCGGCGAGAACCTAAAGATTCGTAGATTTGAAAAAGTGGTTGCGGCACACGGGTGTGTGGCTTCCTACGTCCATGGCGGCGGAAGAATCGGCGTTATCGTTGACTGTGATACCGATGTGGTAAACGATGCAGTCAAGGAGGCAATGGTAAATCTTGCAATGCAGATTGCAGCTTTAAATCCGAAATATGTATCCAGAGACGAGGTAAGCGCAGAGTATATCGAGCATGAGAAAGAGATTCTTCGTGCACAGATTATGAACGATCCCAAGGAGTCCCAGAAGCCGGAGAAGGTAATCAACGGAATGATAGAGGGGCGTGTCAGCAAGGAGCTTAAGGATGTCTGCCTGATGGATCAGGTATATGTAAAGGCTGAGGATGGAAAGCAGACGGTTGCAAAATATTTGGAAGAGGTGTCAAAGGCTGTCGGAGCAACGGTTAAGGTAAAAAGATTTGTTCGTTTTGAGACAGGTGAGGGCATCGAGAAAAAGCAGGAGGATTTCGCAGCTGAGGTTGCGGCTCAGATGGGAAAATAATTTATCAAGCGTAAGACTGGTAAAAAGCGAATTAAATCCCCAACCTCTTAACGAGGAATTTGCTTATTGTTTAAAATAGAAAGGGAACGCTGTGAGCGATGAGGGTGTATTGTATTTTGCAATACATCCTTAAATTTTTGAAAAAAATAATGTTAAAGACTAGGAAGTATGCTAGAATAACAGAAATAAACAAATAAGAATTTACAAAGGAGAGGTTTACAATGAAAAAAATTGGATTAGGTATTGCAATATTACTCTTTGCTATCGTAATTTCTCTTTGTTCATCAGGAATGGAACTGCTCTCTATTGGAATTGGAATTGTAGGATTGATTTTTTCAATCATAGGATTTATGGAACGTAAGTAAAATAACTTTCAGTTTGAAGAACTAAATTAGAGTTGACCGAGCTGAAAGCGAGGGAGACTTCTTGAATGATACTTCAAGAAGATGGTGTTAGGGATAATAGGAAGTGTAGAAAAAAGTCCTCCTGCCAATGAGATGTTTACGCAAGGGCAGGAGAAAGACACATATTGTACACAAGACAAAAGCGCGTATACTTTAAAATATGTCTACTGGTAATCAATCATCTATCCTCCGTTCTTTTTGCCTCCTCTGCACAGGCTATATCCGGTGCGATTGGGGAGGGGAGAGCAATGACGCTGCGGCCGGATGGGAAAAACAGGACAGCCAGAAGAAGTGGAACAGTCGGAAGGAGAAGGAAAGACGGAAGAATCAGGAGAGCTCCATGGTACTGCAGAGGAGAATGAGGGGGAAGGAAGCGCGAGAGTTACGAAAGCCATACGTGTGACCGGCGGGGTTGGCGCATCCGGGCTGGCCATAACGTTTTGGCTTAAATATGCCAAGCTACGTAAAATAAAGTTGTTTGTAGCAACGATAACAAGTATGATAACAACCATAGCAGTTTTATTTGACTGTAATATAAAATTGGTTTATAATTATAAAAAAACATGTTGATGTGGAGTGTATGTACCAATGAAAAAAATAAAATACTATGGAAAGGGAATCTTATGTCTGGCTGTGACCGGATGTCTGCTTTCAGGCTGTGCTTCCGTATCTCTTGGAAGCATGGGTGCGATACCGACACAGCCGGAGGATGAGATAAAGTTGGCAGTCGAAGCACAAACGCAGCTATCTGAAGCGGAAGTGCTGGCAGAGGAGACGTCGGAGCAGCATAAGACGGTGCCAGAGCAGCTGCCGGAGACTTTTATGAGGTCGCAGGAAGCAGTAGAGCAGCTGCCAGAGCAGGGGATAGAGTCTCAGACGATGGTAGAGCGTCTGCAGTTGCAGTTGTCGGAGCAGCCGTTGGCAGAGGAGACATCGGAGCAGTCTGTTATGATGCAGTTACCGACATCGGTAGACATATCAAAAGACAAAGGGCAGCCGCAGTCTGTTGTGACGCAGCAGATGGAGTCTATTTACCTGTCGGAAGCCAAAGAACAGTCACAGTCCGTTATGGCGCCGTTGCTGACACCGACACAACCGGCGCTGACACTGGTCGAGTGCTTATCTCCCAAACAGCCCAGACCATGCGAATGCTGTCTTGCATTTTGGAAGCATACTCATCCGACGCCGGAGGAGCCAAATCCAGAGGAACCGACGCCACCGACACCCGTCACACCGGAGGGGCCAAATCCAGAGGAGCCGACGCCACCAAGACCCATCACACCGGAGGAGCCAAATCCAGAGGAACCGACGCCACCGACACCCGTCACACCGGAGGAGCCAAATCCATCGACACCGGAAGCGGATGCAAAGAAGCAAAAGCTTAATAAGGTTGTTACCAATCTAAAAAGTGGAAAAAATAAGAATGTAATTACCTACGAGACAGAGGATGGAGAGCCAAGGGCAGTGATCTGGACAATGGGCATCAATGCTCCGAGGATGTCGGACTTTAGAAAGGACACGACAACACCGGGGCATATCATTTACAGTGTAGGTTCGCAGAAAGGCAGCAGATGGTTTGACGTAAATAAGTCAAAGTTTGTGGATTCACAGAGTGAATTTGAGAGAAGCATGTGTTTTGCTGCAGTGAGTGCGAACCAGTTGCATTGGTGGCTTGACCAGAATGCAGAATATATTCAGGCCTACATTGCGTATAAGGAGAGTCAGGGCTACAGCTTCGAAAAAGAAAATCCAATTCTGAATCTGAAAAATCACCTGAACTCCTATGAGAGTCAGGAAAAGAGCGGACTGTATGATATGTTTAAGGTTTATTTCGGAAACAAGTCGACCGGCTTTTATACAGATTTGCTGAACGACTTTTTTATCAATGGATACAAACCGAATGCGGGCGGCGGCGTGAATCTCCCATGGAAGTTTGAAAGAGATTATAACGGTGGATTCTTTTATGATGTTTTTGGAGAAACGCAGCTGACGAAAAGATGGGGTGCCGGAGTATATCAAGATTTTAAGAGAGATGCAATCTACTTATTAAAACAGGGAGATGTCGTGGGTATTGTGCACGAATCGCCGACGCAGGGGATTAGCCATATCGTGACGATGTGGGGACTTGAGGTGGACTGTGACGGAGAAATAACTGCGCTCTATATCAGCGACTCTGACGATCAGTACGAGCCGGAAGTAGCAATGAGAAAAATGTTCATCAATCGAAGAAGAGATGCATATGCCAGATTGACCACAAATGTGCAAGATGCAAATGCCGGAGCAAAAATTATCGAGCTCTCGCCGCTTTCGCTTGGAACAGAACAATGGGAACAATATATTCAGAATATAAGAGAATAACGTGTTTTTAAGGACAGAAAAAGATGCCATCGCCTATAGGGATATAGGAGATGGCATCTGTCTTTTACGCTACGTTTACCTTGCTGTTAAACCGATCCAGCAGGGTGGCAGCGACAATGCCTAAGACAATCCAGAAGATATTTATGAGAGAACCGCTGATTGTGCGAAAGCTCTCAAAGGGGATAATCATGATGGTTGCGGCAATGACAATGCCGATAATGGCATGAAAAGCATAGGAGTAATAATGCTCAAACAAGGAATTAACTGCCTTTGCAAAAAGAATGACAGTGGCAAGCGCACCGATGCCTCCGGGAATGAGGACGCCAAAATTAAGATGTCCGATCCCCTCCACAAACGGAGTGTAAAGACCAAGAGGCATAAGCAGGGTAGAAAAGCTCATTCCCGGTGCAATGACACTGAGAGCCAGACAAAAGCCGCAGAATAAATACCAGAAAAAGTTTGGCGTAATGGAGACTTTGGCAATTTGAAGTCCGATGAGCAGAGCAAACAAAAACAGCATGGCAATTCCAAGTGAGAGGTAAGAGCCACGGCTACGCCCCTTTTGACCGGCCTCGCGAAACAAAGAGGGAAGCATTCCCGTAATCAGTCCGACAAACAGACAGACCGAGGGAGCCGGATATTTTTCCAAAACAAAGGCAAGCAGATTTGCAATTCCAAGAAAACCAATTGCTGCGCCAATGATATAGGGCAGAAGTTTTGGAACATGCGTCCGAAAGTTTTGGAAGGGGTTGGCAAGAAGCTCCATCATCGTTTTATAGATGCCAAAGACAACGCTCAAAACTCCGCCGGAAATACCCGGTAAAACTGCGCCAAGACCAATGAGAGCGCCTTGAATCATTTTTAATAATAAACGTAGCATGAAAAATTCTCCTTACTTCATAATCTCTAATTTTTATAAACCTGCAATGGCATCCACCGGAAGAGAGAGGCAGGCTGCCTGTGACGGAGTATGGGGACCGTGATGCTTTGTAATTTCCGTCATGATATGAGTGCGCTTTTCCTGTGGAACGACAATAGCGATAATTTCCTCCTCCTCTTGAAGAGAAAACCCGAATACTGCGGCGCTTTCCTTCGGTGAGCAGCGTAAGCCTTTTAGCATGGTACCACCCGTGGCACCGGCAGCGCGGGCGCAGGACATGATAGCATCGCCAAAGCCTTGGTTCGCTGTAACAAGAATAAGGGCATGTGTAATCGTTTCGCGCATATTTTTCACTTCCTTTTTTTCGTTTTCTTCTATTTCCTTTCGTTCCTGTTCTGTCAGCTGACTGTCAAGAACCTTATAAAGCCAGCCGGAGAGGGCGGATACCGGGATACTTAGTGCAATGCCTGTTCCGCGCTTATGAAGCTGGAGCGCCTGATTAAGCTCTGCAAGTACAAGTCTGGCAAAGTCTGTCTGCACAAAACACAGAGCAATGCTTTTTTGCGTACTTCCAAGACCGCACAGATTTAAAAATTCCGAGCTTGCCGTGCCTACTCCATGCATCTGCCATGCAATGGAGAGACCGATATCTGTCAAAAATTCAGACAGCTTATCTCGGATGTTGGAATCCGTAATTACAATAATACAGCGAAAGGACGGCTTTTTCATATTAGTCTGCATCATTCCTCATCCTCCTTATAATTCATCTAATTCAAGAATTTCGTTATCATCGATAGAGAGGGCGAGATAAGGCTTTGGAATAGACTGCTTCAACTGCAGATTATAGCGTACTCCCATAATCTGAATTGCAATCAAGGGTGCCATTGCCACCATGGCTACCACACCAAAGGCATCTGTCACCACATTTCCTCCTGCGGAAATACAGGCACCCATTGCCAAGGGCAGAAGAAAGGTAGAGGTCATCGGTCCGCTGGCAACCCCTCCCGAGTCAAAAGCAATTCCGATAAATACTTTTGGGACAAAGCGTGTCATCACAAGGGCGATCACATACCCGGGAATCATAAGCCAATAAAT
>JAQXLR010000059.1 GCA_029012225.1 Clostridiales bacterium | reverse complement strand
TGAGGTATTGTTCTTCTTAGCATTTGTCTTTGTCATCATTCAGATTTTGCGTACCATTCGATTTGCACAGCGTGAGCTGCTTGTTCCGATTGAGAAGGTGTGCGGCCAGATGATTGCAATGGCACATGGCGATTTCAGTGTTGGGCTTGACTTAGAGGAGGATGACAGCGAAGTAGGAAACATGGTAGAGTCCATTCATTTTATGAAAAACAACCTAATGGGTATGATTGGCGAGATATCCAATGTGCTTGAGCAAATGGGAAATGGAGATTATCATATTACGATTCGGCAGGAGTATGTCGGAAGCTATGTCCAGATTAAAGACTCCTTCCTTAAGATTAGCGAGAAGATGAGAGAGACACTGCACACAATCCGCGAGGTATCCAACCAGATTAACAAGGGTGCCGAGCAGCTCTCCTGTGCGGCGGAGGATTTGGCAGAGGGAAGCATGACGCAGGCGGGACAGGTTTCCGATCTTGTAAATACCATTGAAGAAGTTTCAAAGAGTATGGAGGAGAGCTTGCGAGAGGCAGAGGAGACCGTACACGTTGCGGCGCAGGCAGGGCAGACACTCGAGGTTGGCAATGTGAAGATGGAGGAGCTTAAGATTGCAATCGGCGAGATTAGCAGATGCTCTGAGCAGATTCGAACCATCATCGGCGTCATTGAGGAGATTGCATCAGAGACGAATTTGTTATCCTTAAATGCCTCAATTGAAGCGGCACGTGCAGGTGAGGCAGGAAAAGGCTTTGCGGTGGTTGCGGAGCAGGTAAAGAATCTTGCAGAGGAATCGACCAAGGCGGCAGGTAAGACAACAGAGCTTATCGAGACGACTGTAGCAGCAGTAGAGAAGGGAATCGTGATTGCAGACGAGACGACTGCCAATATGGGAGAGGTTATGGCAGGAGCCAAGGAGGCAACAGATAGAATGCGACAGGTAGCGCAGACCTTAGAAAAGGATGTAGCGTATATGCATGGTGTCAATGAAAATATCGCAAAGGTATCTGCGGTTGTGGATAATAACTCTGCAACCTCACAGGAGACAGCTGCAGTCAGTCAGGAGCAGAAGGCTCAGGTGGAGACAATGGTTTCCATGATGGATCGCTTTGTGATCTAGAAGCGAGAAAGCTGAAATTTGGTTCCGGTATTTGATGATAGTCATATATTAGTAAGAAAAAGCGGAATATCAGGCTATGGCAAACGAAAAAATAGAGAACCTTTTAAACCTTGCTCTTGAGGCAACGCAAGAGGAACGCGAGAAAGCGTTAGATTTGGATGTGGGATATGAGCCAAATACAAGAACATGGGAAGTCATCATAAAATACAGCGGAACGCAGGAGGAACTATTAAAGGCGATTCAGGAACAAAACCCGATTCTATGGAATCGGGTTTTGATTACGAATCTTATCAACGAATATATGATATTGGTAATGCCGGAGGAGCTTGTAACGGCTGTGGCATCCCTGCCGCTTGTGGAATACATGGAAAAGCCCAAGCGGCTTGTTTTTGCCGTAAATGAGGGAAAGAGAGCCTCTTGCATCAATCCGCTGCAGACAGCGGCGGGAGGCGGAGGAGAAGCCTTGGATGGCTATCACAACCTGTCCGGTTGAAATGTAATAGTGGCAGTGCTTGATTCCGTAATCGATAGCGCCCCTCCGGATTTGTGCAATCCGGATGGAACGACCCGGATTTTAAAGCTATGGGATCAGACAATTCCGCCCGGCACAGTTTTGAATGCGCTGGGAGCAGAAGATGAATTTTTGCAGGCTCCCTTGGGGTATCACATCGGAACAGAATTTTCAGAAGAGCTTATCAATCTGGCTCTGGAGCAGCCTACGGAGCAGGAACGCTATGCCATCTGTCCAAGCAGAGATGTATCTGGGCATGGGACGCATGTGACAGGAATTGCCGCAGGAAATGGCAGAGCATCGGAGGGAAAATATCGCGGAGTTGCATATGAGAGTAAGCTGCTCGTTGTAAAGCTCGGTGTGCAGAGGGAAAATGCATTTCCAAAGACGACAGAGCTGATGCAGGCGGTTGATTACTGTGTCAAGCAGGCAGAGGGCATACCGCTCGTAATTAATTTAAGCTTTGGAAATAATTACGGTAGTCATGAGCCGTATAAAAAAGGGAAGGAATCACGACTGGTGTTTGTCGAATTCCTTCCCTTGTCTTAGGATGCGTATTTTATTTTCCGATCAGGATCGCGCTCCTGTCATAGTAAGAGGTATGTAGCATCTTTTCCGCCAGCTCGCTCAAGGGCTTTCCGTAAAATTCGGAATAAACCTGTTCGATCTCCGGATTCTTATGGCTGAGACGGAGTGTCAT
>JAQXLR010000058.1 GCA_029012225.1 Clostridiales bacterium | reverse complement strand
CGCAACCTACACTGCAACTTGCATCGCAACCTACACTGCAACTTGCATCGCAAGTTGTGCCGCAACTTGCGATAGATTCCGAGAGGTATCTTGCGGGACTTGAACAGCTTCAATATGATTTGCTGTATGGAGAGCGCTATGCTTACGGCGGAGAGGATTTGTATCCTGCAACTGACCTTATCATGGACGTGGAGGATATCTCCATTTCCGAAATTCGTAAAAATGAAATCGGGCAGACACTTGCTGTCTATGGCTCCAATTTTACAAAAAACACAAAAGTCTTTGTAAACGGAGAGCGCGTTGCGACCACCTACGTTACCCCTTCTCTCCTTACGGTCAGTCTTGATTCCGTATCGGATGGTGATGTGATTACAATCAATACGATTGGTTCTAAGAGCATTGTGTTGCGCGCCGGTACCAATGAGGTCATTTATAAAGACCCTGCCTAAGCAGGGTCTTTTTTACTTGGCACGGAAATGCGCGCCTTATCAATCTTTATTACCACAAAATATGTCTTACCAAGTGTTTCCCATACCTCCTTTTCTATCCTTCGTATCAGCTCCTCATCTCCGATATGGAATTTATAAGGAATGGTAATGTCAAAAATCAAATTGGTATGTGTCGCTCCCTCCACCACGCGAAAATCATGCAGCGTTATCACCTGATCCAGCTTTTTTAAAATCGCAATGACACTGTCCTTTAAATGCCGGATGCTCTCATCTGAGGTTACAATCGGGTCCATGTGAATCGTCGCATCGCAGCCTAGCTTTGTGCGAAGCTCATTTTCTATGTTATCAATCAAATCATGGATTTTCAAAATATCTCCGTCCGAGGGTACCTCGACATGGAGAGAAATCATTCGCCTTCCCGGACCGTAATCATGCACAAGCAAATCATGAAGCCCGCATATTCCGGGATGTGACATTACAATCTCTTCAATCTGATCCACAAACACATCCTCCGGTGGCTGACCTAAGAGCGGATCCAGCGTATCCTTTGCCGCTCTTATCCCCGCATACAGGATAAACAGTCCTACCAGTAGGCCGCAATACCCGTCAATATGCAAATTCGTAACATAACCAATCAAAGAGGCCACAAAAACAACGGACGTCGCACAGGTATCCGACAGACTATCCATTGCAGTTGCTCTCATTGCTGCGGAATTGAGTTTTTTCCCCAGTCTTGCATTATAAAAAGCCATATACAACTTTACCAGAATCGAGACAATTAAGATTGCCGCGATCAGTGGAGAAAACTCCGTATCCTCAGGTGCTATGATTTTCCCGACAGAATCCCTTATTAGCTCATATGCCATCAGAAGAATCGCTGCCGCCACAATCAGTCCCGAGACATATTCCATCCTGCCGTGACCAAAGGGATGCTCCGGGTCCGGCTTTGCCCCCGCCAGCTTAAACCCGATTAGCGTGACAAAGGAAGCCCCTGCATCGGATAAGTTGTTAAACGCATCCGCTGTAATTGCGATGGAATTGCCCAGTCTCCCTGCGATAAATTTCCCGATAAAAAGAAAAATATTCAGCAAAATCCCAACCATTCCGCAGAGCATTCCGTATGCCTGGCGTATTCTGCCTTCCTCCTTTTTTTCCTTAATAAAAAGCTTTGCAAGTAATGTTACCATATCGGCACCCCTTATTATTTTAATCTTCCAAAATCATGAAATGGCCAGTAAACAAATAGCGCCTTTCCCAATATTTTCTCCTCTCTCAGATAACAATTCTTCCAGTAGCGAGCATCCCAAGAGTCATTTCGATTGTCACCCAGCACAAGGTAACAGTCCTCCGGAATCTCAAAATGATATGGCCCTGTTTGGACTGTCCACTGCTCCTTTAAATAATCCTCGCGCATAGGCTCTGCTGCGCCATTTATGTAAATTTTTCCATCCACAATATCAATTGTCTCCCCCGGAAGTCCGACTACACGCTTTACATAAATCTCCCTCTCATTATCGGGATATTCAAAAATAATAATATCTCCACGCAGTACCCCTTCATTCAAATATGCCAAACGATTTCCGATCAAACGATCCCCCGGCATAATCGTATCTTCCATGGAGCCTGTCGGCACCTCCGCATTGATGATGACATAATTTTTGAGTGCGAGAGCCAATACCAATGCGATTGCAAAGGAAAAAATCCAACTAAAAATTTCCCATATAATCGACCGTGCTGCCTCCTCTTCACTTTTCCTTTTTTCTTTTCTGCTCTGCTCATCCATCATTCTTCCTCGCACACCCCTCTTCCTCTTTTCTATCCTGCGCCCGAATGCAGTTTCAAATGGGAGATGAATCTCTCATATACAATCATTACTCATGTCTGATATATTCTATCACAGATAGAATAAAATAGGAATGGCTTTCTCACGGAAAACCATTCCTATTTCTTAATGTTCTTTTATCCGAAAAATTAATAATCCTCTTCTTCCTCTTCCTCACTAATATCCGTAAGCGGCTTCTCAAGTCCCTCAATCGTAATATGGTTCTTCTCTGCATAATCCCAAAGTGCTGCATGAATTGCTTCCTCAGCCAGAAGAGAACAATGTACCTTCACAGGGGGCAGTCCATCCAACGCCTCCATCACCGCTTTGTTCGTTACCTGAAGTGCCTCCTGTATGGTCTTGCCCTTTACCAGCTCAGTTGCCATGCTGCTGGTTGCAACAGCGGCTCCGCAGCCAAAAGTCTTAAATTTTACATCCTGTATCACACCATTGTCGTCAATATCCAGATACATGCGCATGATATCCCCGCACTTTGCATTTCCCACTGTACCGACTCCACTTGCATTCTCAATCTCTCCCACATTTCTCGGGTTACTAAAATGGTCCATTACCTTTTCTGTATACATCCTTTTCCTCCTGTTATCCATTCAAATGCTTCTGCTTTTTTTCAAAGTCTTCGTATAAGGGAGACATTTTTCGCAGACGACTGATTGTTTCTTTTAAAATTTCTACGGTTTGGTCAATCTCTTCTTTTGTATTTTTCTCCGAAAGCGACAGGCGAAGCGAGCCGTGTGCAATCTCATGGGGAAGCCCAATGGCCAGCAATACATGTGACGGGTCAAGAGAGCCGGACGTACATGCCGAGCCGCTGGAGGCACAAATCCCTGCCTGATCTAACAGAATCAGCATGGATTCTCCCTCTATAAAGCGGAAGCAAAAGCTTGCATTATTGGGCAGGCGCTCTGTTTTATCTCCATTCAATCTGGTATATGGAATTTCTTTTAATACTCGCTCGATCAAATAGTCGCGGAGTTCGCTTTCTTTTGCCGCACGCTGCTCCATATGGTCTCCTGCCAGCTTGGCAGCCTTTCCCATACCGACAATTCCGGGGACATTCAAGGTTCCTGCTCTGCGCTTTCGCTCCTGTGCTCCTCCATGAATCAGGGAAAGTATTTTTACTCCCTTCCGAATGTACAAGACACCCACACCCTTGGGGCCATTCAGCTTATGTCCGCTCGCGCTTAGCATATCAATCCCAAGCTCATCCACATTCAGCGGAATATGTCCAAAAGCCTGTACCGCATCCGTATGGAAGAGTACCCCATGCTCATGCGCAATCCTTCCAATCTCCCGAATCGGCTCTATCGTGCCGATTTCATTGTTTGCTGCCATAATCGAAATCAAAATCGTGTCCGGGCGGATTGCAGCCTCTAGCTCATCAAGCTTAAGCCTTCCCTGCTCATCCACATCCACATAAGTGACTTCATAACCCTTCTTCTCAAGATAAGCACAGGTATGCAAAACAGCATGATGCTCTATGCTGCTCGTAATGATATGCTTTCCCTTCGCCGCATACGCTTCTGCAGTTGCCTTGATTGCCCAGTTATCTGACTCACTGCCCCCTGCCGTAAAATAAATCTCCTCCGGCTTGGCACCAATCAGCTCAGCCACATTCCTTCTTGCCTCATCGACCGCCTGCTTGCTCCCCGCTGCAAAGGAATACACCGCAGAGGCATTCCCATATTGCTCTGTAAAATATGGCAGCATTGCATCTAATATTTCAGGATAAACCTGTGTTGTCGCTGCATTATCTAAATAGATCATCTGTTTCTCCCTCGCCTAAGTGTTTTGTATTTTTATTTCCTAGTTATTTAATAGGATAACTGTATTATACACTTTTCATACTTATTGTCAAGCGAAGAGTGAAAAAGATTTTTTCTATTCTGTCTTAAATACGGCAATCTCTGCCTTTAGCTCAGTCATGTTCTCTCCAAGATTTTCCGCGGTAGCATTGAGATTATCCACATTCTTCTGCAAATTCACTGCCACATTTCTTACAATCTCTGCGCTGTCTGCTGTCTCTTCTATAATCTGCGAGATATTCCTTACTGCCTCCAATGCCTCCTCTCGCTCCCTGTCTGCCTTTTCTGTGCTTCCCATGATTCGATGCATTCCGTCAAACAGCTCTGCCATCGACTCATTCATCCGACGAAATACCTCAACAACCTCCTGCACCGATTCTGTCTGCAAGGCCACCATCGAGCCTGCTTGCTTCGCATTCTCCACACTTTCTTTTGTATGCTCCGTAATCAAAACAACATTATTGCGAATTTCTGCGGCTGCCTGTGCAGAGTTGTCTGCAAGATTGCGGATTTCTTCCGCTACCACCGCAAACCCTCGTCCCGCTTCTCCCGCTCTTGCCGCCTCTATCGAGGCATTTAAAGACAGCAGGTTCGTCTGCTCCGAAATATCCGTAATCATACTCACAAACTGATTGATGATATCAGACTCCCTTTTTAACTCATGAATACTTTCACATACCCTCTCCGTTACCTCAGTTGTTTCCTGCGCACGAGTTCCCAAAAGCCCAACCAGCTCCATTCCGTTTTGAATCATCGACTCCGCATTCCGCACCAAGCCTTCGACCTCGTGGGCAATTTCCCCAACTTCCTGCATCTCCGCAGAAAGCGCTCCTGTTTTATGGACACATTCCTGGGCATGCACGGACTGCTTTGCCATTCCATCGTGAATCTCCGTAATCGCACCGGCAATCTCTCTTGCATGCTCCTGAAGAATGCCGGAGGCCTCTGCCACTTCCCCTGCAGAACCTGCGAGCTTGTCAGTTGCCAAATTGACCTTTTGTACCAGCTGCTTGTTATTTGCAATCATATGATTTGCCGCTTCCGCAAGTCCGCGAAACTCATCCCGTCCTCGGACAGTCACCGTCGTTGCCAGATTTCCCTCCGATACCATCGCAAGACTATTGGAAATCCGCTTCATATTTTTGCGGATTCCGACCATAATCCCCGACCCAATGGCAGCCACAATGATGCTGGCAAGAATCACACCCAAAACCGTGACATCCCGAATCGCCTCTGCCTGCCCCGTGACAAGCTCCATCGGAACCAGTGCGCATACCGCTGCCTGCGTCTTCTCGCTCTTGCAGTGTAAAAACAGATAGTCCCTTCCCTCATGGGTTACCGCCTGTGCCTTTGCATCCTCTCCTGCATTTAAAAAGAAATCCTTGTCCGCGAACACAGGCTGTCCCGTCTGATTCATGCTCTGCCCATTCTGCACGAGAATCTCTGTGCCACTCGCATTGACAAAGCCAAGAATACTTCCCTCACCAAGGTCAAAGCCACTTAAGAAATCCCGGATCGCGTCTGCCTTCACATCAATCACCGCGATTCCTTTGCCGGTTGACATTTTTACCTGACATGCGAGAATATAGTCAGAAGAATCCATTCCCAGCGTTTCATCCAAAAGCTTGTGCGTCGTAACCC
>JAQXLR010000057.1 GCA_029012225.1 Clostridiales bacterium | reverse complement strand
TTTGACGGCTTAAGCATTGCATGGGCAGTCGTGGAGCATATCAGCAATCCAAAGCTCTTGGGAGCAAAGACCTTATTTGCGACACATTATCACGAACTGACTGAGCTGGAGGGAAAACTGGGCAATGTACATAATTACTGTATTGCCGTCAAAGAAAAGGGAGATGACATTGTGTTCCTACGCAAAATCGTTGCGGGGGGTGCGGATAAAAGCTATGGGATTCAGGTGGCAAAGCTGGCAGGCGTGCCCGATTCCGTTATTTGCCGTGCCAAAGAGATTGTAGAGGAGTTGAGCGAAAATGATATCATGGCAGTTCCCTCCTGTCAGAGACAGAAAAAAGAGCGGCTGGATGAGGTGGATTTGACGCAAATCTCTCTATTTGACGCTGTAAAGGATGATGATATCATAGAAGAACTAAAAAATGTGGACGTGGGAAATCTGACCCCGATAGAGGCGTTGAATAAGCTATATGAGCTGCAAAACAAGATAAAAAATCGTTGGTAAAAACGAACGAAACGTAGCAAAGGAGAGCAAATATGGCCCAGATTACACTGCTGAGTCAGGAGACAATTGACAAGATTGCTGCAGGAGAGGTGGTAGAGCGTCCGGCATCGGTTGTAAAGGAGCTGGTGGAAAATGCCATTGACGCGCAGGCCACAGCGATTACGGTGGAGATTAAGGAGGGAGGCATCTCTTTTCTGCGCATTACGGACAATGGATGCGGAATTGAGAGAGAGCAGGTTCCGCTCGCCTTTTTACGCCATTCTACAAGCAAAATTAAGTGTGTAGAAGATTTGCTGTGTATCCGCTCGCTTGGCTTTCGCGGAGAAGCACTTTCCAGTATTGCGGCTGTAGCCCAGGTGGAGCTCATTACAAAGACCTACGGAGAGCTGACAGGTACACGCTATGTTATTGAGGGTTCGAGAGAAAAGGAGAATGAGGAGACAGGTGCGCCGGAAGGGACAACCTTTCTTGTCCGCAATCTTTTTTATAATGTGCCTGCCCGTCGAAAGTTTTTAAAAGCAGCGCAGACAGAAGGGAACTATGTGAGCGATTTGATAGAGCGGCTGGCCTTGTCGCATCCTGACATCTCATTTAAATTTATTAACAACGGACAGACAAAGCTTCATACCTCCGGCAACTCCAGTGAAAAGGATATGATTTATCATATTTACGGAAGGGATATTACGTCGTCGCTCGTTCCCGTTGAACTGGAGAATGAATATTTTTCCGTGAAAGGCTTTCTCGGAAAGCCTCAGATTTCAAGGGGAAACCGCAATTATGAGAATTTCTTCATCAACGGAAGATATATTAAAAGCGCCCTGCTCTCCAAAGCGGTAGAGGATGCATATAAGGGCTTTTTAATGCAGCATCAGTATCCCTTCTGCCTCCTTTATTTTTCTATGCGGTCCGAGCTTTTTGATGTCAATGTGCATCCTACAAAAATGGAGCTGCGCTTTTGGGAAAATGAGGAGATTTATGGAAGGCTGAATCAGATCGTACGAGATGCACTCACGCATAAGGAGTGGATTCCGGATGTTTCCGTTGAGAGAAAAAAGGAGAAAAAGCCCTCGGTTTTACAGGAAGATGCACCGGAGCCATTTGAGCAAAGGCGGTTGAATGAGGTTCGGAAGGCAATCCGAAAGGACAGTCCCTATGAGAGACAGTATGAACATAGGACACCGGAAAATGCAGACGTTTTTGAGCGCCTTTTAAAGGGAGAAACCAAAGGGCAGGAGGCAGAAGGTGCGACACAACAGAAGGCAGAGGCCTGTGCAATATCGGAGGAGATTTCCTACTCTGCCGTAAAACAAGAGGCGGCTCCGATGGCAGAGAAGGACACACAGCAGGAAAAGAAAACGGAGCAATATATGCAGCAGAGCCTTCTGACAGCAGAGAAGGAAAGCGGCTTTTTGACAAAGGATGCTGCGAAAAAGCATCGGATCATCGGACAGCTTTTTGATACCTATTGGCTCATCCAATATGAGGATAAGCTTTTTATCATCGACCAGCATGCCGCGCATGAAAAGGTACTTTATGAGCGTTCCATGAAACGTATCAAGGAAAACAGCTTTGCCTCGCAGGTAATCAGTCCGCCCATTATCTTAACGCTTGATGCGCAGGAGGCAGAAGTGCTTTCCTCCTGCCTAAAGCAGATAGAAGCATTTGGGTATTCCGTTGCGCATTTTGGCGGAAAGGAGTATGCAATCAGTGCAGTGCCTGCAGATTTTGAGGCAATCGATGTAAAAACCATGTTTTTGGAGCTTTTGGCCGATTGTGCTGATTTAGGCAGGAAGGATGCGCCGGAGCAGATTTTGGAAAAGGTGGCATCCATGTCCTGCAAGGCGGCTGTGAAGGGAAGGCAGCGTTTGGGCATGGCAGAGGCAGAGAAGCTGATTGATGCACTGCTGCTGCTGGAGAATCCTTATCAATGTCCGCATGGAAGACCAACGATTATTTCTATGAGCAAATACGAGCTGGAGAAGAAATTTAAAAGGATAGTAAATTGATATGAAAAAGCGACCCATGGTCATTTTGACCGGACCTACGGCGGTGGGAAAGTCAGCACTTGCCGTCAAATTGGCAAAACGGATAAACGGCTCTGTTATTTCTGCAGATTCCATGCAGATTTATCGTTATATGGACATCGGCTCCGCGAAAATAACAAAAGAGGAGATGGGAGGCATTCCGCATGCCTTGATTGATGTTCTGCATCCATCGGAGGAGTTCCATGTGGCACGGTTTGCCGGTCTTGCAAGGGAGGCATCAGAGGAGATTTACCGCGAGAATAAAATACCAATCGTGGTTGGGGGAACAGGCTTTTATATTCAGGCCTTGCTCTATGCGATTGATTTTACCGAGCAGGAGTGTGATCAAAGCTATCGGGTCATGCTTGCCGCGCTTGCAGAGAAAAAGGGGACAGCCTATCTTCATGAGATGCTAAGGGAGGTGGATCCTGACTCGGCGGCGGCCATCCATCCGAATAATCAAAAGCGCATCATTCGTGCATTGGAATTTTATCATCAGTCGGGCAGACGAATTTCCGAGCACAATGAAAAAGAGAGACAGAAGGAATCGCCGTATGAGTTTGCCTATTTTGTGCTAAGCGAGGAGCGAAAAGAGCTCTATGAGCGGATTGAAAAAAGAGTAGACGCAATGCTTGCGCAGGGGCTTATCGAGGAGGTTTTGGCTCTAAAGGCGATGGGCTGCCACCGGGATATGGTTTCGATGCAGGGACTTGGATACAAAGAAATCATGGACTATCTGGATGAGAAGATATCACTGGAGGAGGCTGTCTATCGGATCAAGCGGGACACAAGGCATTTTGCAAAGCGGCAGCTGACATGGTTTCGCAGAGAACGGGATGTCATTTGGCTGCAAAAGGAGGCGTATGGGCGTGATGAGGAAAAAATACTTGCGGATATGCTTCGAATCCTTGAGGAGAAACAGATTTATATTCCAAATAGAGAACAAAAAGAGGAGAACGTCCATTTATGATAACGCAATATGAGGCATTTGGAATTTCCAAAGAAGTCTACGCCTTTGGAGAGAAAATAGAGCAGGAATTAGCAGAACGCTTTGCGGGAATTGATCGTATGGCGGAATACAATCAGCTAAAGGTAATCAAGGCCATGCAGGATAACCGAGTGAGCGCGGAGTGCTTTGGTGCAACCTCCGGATACGGCTACAATGATTTTGGAAGAGATACCTTAGAAAAGGTATATGCCTCCTGCTTTTGTGGGGAGGATGCGCTTGTACGTCCTCAAATTACCTGTGGCACGCATGCATTGGCATTGGCGTTATTGTCAAATCTGCGTCCGGGCGATGAGCTGCTTTCTCCGGTAGGAAAGCCTTACGATACGCTGGAGGAGGTGATTGGCATTCGTCCGTCAAAGGGCTCTTTGGCCGAATATGGCATAACCTATCGGCAGGTCGATTTGCTTTCGGACGGCGGAATTGACTACGAGGGAATCAGACAGGCAATAAACGAGCGCACAAAACTTGTAACCATACAGCGCTCAAAGGGCTATGCAGCACGAAGGACACTTTCCGTAAAACAGATTGGAGAATTGGTCGCCTTTGTAAAGCAGATTCGTTCCGATCTTATTTGCATGGTGGATAACTGCTACGGAGAATTTGTGGAGGAGAAGGAGCCGCTTGAGGTAGGCGCAGATATGATTGTTGGCTCCCTGATTAAAAATCCGGGCGGAGGGCTTGCTCCGATTGGCGGCTATATTGTCGGGAAAAAGGAATGTGTGGAAAATGCGGCCTATCGCCTGACTTCTCCGGGGCTTGGCAAGGAGGTCGGAGCCTCTCTGGGCGTGATTCCATCCTTTTATCAGGGTCTGTTTTTGGCACCATCCGTAGTGAGCGGAGCATTAAAAGGAGCAATTTTTGCTGCGAATATCTACGAAAGACTGGGGTTTGAGGTTATGCCGAATGCAACGGAAAGC
>JAQXLR010000056.1 GCA_029012225.1 Clostridiales bacterium | reverse complement strand
TTGCAATATATTCATGAAAATCCGGATTTTCGTGATTTTCAGTACGACTGCACCGGTATATTTACAATGGATGGTCAGTCCATACGCTGTTACAACAGCAAGAAGCACGGAACGATTGATTTAAAAACTGCTATGGCAAAGTCCTGCAATGCGGCTTACGCTTCGATTGGAGTATCGCTGAATCTGAGTGATTTTGCGGATTTTTGCAACACCATCCTGTTTAATTCGCCGCTTCCGACAAAGTTTGAGTCCTCGATGAGCAGCTTTGTGCTGGAGGAAGGAGACGATATCGGAACGGTAATGGGAACGGCAATCGGGCAGGGAAAAACGCTGGTAACGCCAATGCATATGGCACTTCTTACCTGTGCAATCGCAAATGACGGCATCCTGATGTCTCCGTATGTGGTGGATTCTGTTGTAAATGAGAACGGACAGACAATCAGACAGTATGATCCGGCTGAGTATGGCGCATTGTTTTCGGCAGAGGATGCTGCAATCCTACAGGAGTATATGGGCTATGTTGTGGAGGAGGGAACAGCCAATGCGCTTTTTGGACAAAGCTACCAGGCCATCGGAAAAACAGGCTCTGCAGAATTTTCAAGCAGCTCGAACTCCAGTCACTCTTGGTTTATCGGGTATGCAGGCAGGGAGGATAAGAGTGATATTGCGGTGGCCGTCGTCGTGGAGAACTCGGGTCTTGGCAGTCAGTATGCAGTCCCGATTGCAAAAAGGATATTTGATGCGTATTATAATGAATAAAAGCAATTGGTTGCATGAAATATGAAAAAGTATTATACTGAATCTAAAATAAAAAACCACATCAGGAGGTATTGCAATGATTGAGGCAACAAGCTGTGGTGGTGTGGTAATATTCCGTGGAAAAATCTTGCTTTTGTACAAAAATTATAAAAATAAGTATGAGGGATGGGTTCTGCCAAAGGGAACCGTCGAGGCGGGAGAGGAGTATAAGGATACAGCGGCAAGGGAGGTTCTTGAGGAGACCGGTGTAAAGGCAAATATCATAAAATATATCGGTAAGAGCCAGTATTCCTTTGCGATTCCTGATGATATGGTTGCAAAAGAGGTACACTGGTATCTGATGATGGCAGACAATTACTACAGCAAACCACAGCGGGAAGAATTTTTTGTAGATTCCGGATATTATAAATATCATGAGGCAATTCATCTGTTAAAATTTCCAAATGAAAAGCAGATTTTAGAGAAGGCCTACAGTGAATATCTGGAGTTGAAAAAAAGCAATTTATGGGGAAGCCATAAATATTTTTGACGGAAAAAGCAGGAGGATTCGGACATGATATGGCACGAAGACCTGTATGTGGGAGAGAGTATCGTACATAAGACAAAAAAGATTATATGGAAAATCCGTCACAATGCCGGTCAACCGGACATCTATGTGATTGCCCTGGCATCCAATGTTCAGAATCTTTTGGACATTATTCCCTCCGCAGAATTGCTGCAAAAAGGCTACCCAAAACGAAAACTGTATATTGTGGGACTGGCGAAGGGCTATACAGAGGCGGTGGATGTGGCAGTTTCCATTGTGGATGAGGTTTATAGGAAAACAGGAACCTTTGCAGTGCGCAGATATCTGACGGAAGGAGTGTCGGGCGGGGAGGCAGAATGTCAGTCGTATTACTAATTTTAAAAATGATAGGGCTTGTGCTGCTTGTGCTGCTTGGAATCCTGCTTTTTGTTCTATGCCTGATTCTGTTTGTGCCGGTACGCTATCGAGCCGAAGGAGAAATCGATAAGACGGTTCGTGTTTCCGGCAGGATAACATGGCTGTTTCCGGCGCTCTCATGGGGCTTTTCCTTTGCGGACGGACAGATGCAGCAGCAGCTTCGTATCTTCGGGATTCCATCGCGCAAGCGAACGCGAAAGCGAACACGGCATAAGGAGAGATGTATGCCAAACGGCATGGAATCGGACGAGGATGAAGCAGAGGAAAAAGAGGAAAAAGAGGTAGAGGAAGTAAGGGTAGAAAAAGAGGATGCAGAAGGGGAGGATGCAGCGCTTCCCGTTACGCGCAAGCAGGCTGCAACAAAAGATAAGAGCGAAAAAGACAGAACAAAAGAGATAGGAAGGGAAACATTCTTTGCGCGTTTTAAGGAAAAGATACGTTCGCTTCGGACGATGCTTTTGGAGATAAAACGTACCGTTTTTGATGAGGAAAATCAAAGAGCAGTGAAAATAATAGTGACAGAGCTTTTTGCCCTCTTAAAGCACTGCCGCTTTCGAAGAATAGAAACGGAGCTTGTTTTTTCACTGGCAGACCCGGCGAGGACGGGACAGGCACTTGGTGTGTTGAGTATGCTGCCGTTTTTGTATCGCCACCCGTTCCGGATCTATCCGGATTTTGAGTCGGAGGTCTGGTATCTGAAGGGTACCTTTGCAGCAAGAGGAAGGATTCGAATGCTTCATGTTCTGATATCGGCGCTTCGAATTTTAAAGAGAAAGGAATGCCGCCGGCTGTTTAAGCGATAAAACCATTTAGAAAAATGTTAGGAGAAGAAAAGGAGAGTTTATTATGGCAGACAATAGTTTTCATTCAACGGTAGAATCCCTGTTTAAAGGGATGGACAGCTTCATCACGACAAAGACTGTGGTGGGAGATGCAATTCATATTGGAGACACGATTCTTTTGCCTCTTGTGGATGTGTCCTTTGGTGTTGCCGCAGGAGCTTTTTCCCAGGATAAGAAAAACAATGGGGCAGGCGGTATGGGCGGAAAAATCATGCCAAGCGCAGTGCTTGTGATTCAAAACGGAACAACAAAGCTGGTTAACATCAAAAATCAGGACGGCGTTACAAAAATTCTGGATATGGTTCCGGATTTCGTGAACAAATTTGCCCAAAGAGGCCAGGACAGCGAAAAGCCCTCGCAAAAGAAAACAAAGGAGCAGGCATCAGCAGAGCAAGAGCTGGAAGAAATGCTGCAGGAATCCGTCAACAAAGAGGAATAAGTGCATATAATAAGCATGATAGATTATTGTAGGTGTCTGAATGAAACGGATGCTCGGGTTTGCATTGTTTTGCTTTTCCATGGGAATGCTTGTCATGCTGATTATTCATAACCGTTTCTTCGGTTTTATTCTGGTCGTGCTATGTATGCTTGCCGGATATTATATTTTCTGTTGTGACGATTAGATTGGAAAACTCCGGCTCCATGAAACTGTCAGTTTCATGGAGCCGGAGTTGTTGTTTCCTAGGCAAGACCTTGCTGCAGAATCGCACACACTTTATGCGATTCCGTCCTCTTACAACGGAAATCCGAAATATTTCACTGCATTTTCATAGCAGATGCCTTTGACGATTTCCTCTAAAATCGTGTCATCTGCCGGAAATTCTCCGTTTTCTACCCAGCCGCCAATCAGATTGCAGAGGATTCTGCGGAAATAATCGTGGCGTGTGTAGGATAAGAAGCTTCTAGAATCCGTAAGCATACCGACAAAGCCGGAAAGGTTTCCGAGATTGGCAAGTGAAATCATCTGTTCCTCCATGCCGGTCTTGTTGTCATTAAACCACCACGCTGAGCCTTGTTGAATTTTTGCTACGGCAGAGGAATCCTGAAAGCAGCCAAGAATCGTGCCGATGGCAGCATTGTCATTTGGATTTAGGCTATAAATAATCGTCTTTGGAAGTGAGCCGGTTTGATGCAAGGCGTTCAGATAATCGGCGAGCTCGGCTGTCGGCGTGTGATTGTTGATGCAATCATAGCCGGTATCGGGACCAAGATGCTCAAACATGACCGTATTATTGTCACGCTTGCAGCCGTAATGCAGCTGCATAACCCAGTTTCGCTTTCCGTATTCCTTGCCGACATACAGCATAAAGGCCGTTTTGAATTTGAGCTGCTCCTCCCTGCTCACAAAAGACCCGCTTAAGCGCTTGGCAAAGATTGCCTCAATCTCGTCCGAAGAAGCAGGAGCATACATCATATATTCGAGACCATGATCGCAGACAGAGCAGCCGGCAGCCGCAAAGAAATCCATACGTACGCTTAACGCATGGCAGAGCTTTGAAAAGCTTTCAATCTTTACGCCGGATACCTCTGCAAGCTTGGCAAGATAGGAAAGATAGGAGTCCTTTTCCAAATTCATTGCCAAATCCGGTCGCCATGCCGGAAGCACATGCACGTCAAAGCTGTCATCCTCTGCAATTTTTTTGTGCCACTCCAGAGAATCAACAGGGTCATCTGTGGTACAGATTAGTGTGACAGCAGACTGCCGGATGATGCCGCGTGCCGTCATGTCGGGCTCTGCCAGACGCTTGTTGCATAAATTCCAGACCTCCTCGGCCGTATTTTCATTTAGCGCTCCATGATAATGAAAATATTTCTGTAATTCCAGATGACTCCAGTGGTAGAGCGGATTCCCGATTGCTTTGCCAAGCACCTTGGCCCATGCAAAAAACTTTTCCTTATCAGAGGCTCCCCCTGTAATATAGAACTCGTCTACACCACAGGAGCGCATAAAACGCCACTTATAATGATCCGCACCAAGCCAGACCTGTGTCATATTTTCAAAGCGGCGATCCTCATAGATTTCCTTTGGGTTGATGTGGCAGTGGTAATCAAGAATGGGTGTCGGCTTTGCATATTCAAAATAAAGCTTCCTTGCAGTCTCTGTCTGCAATAAAAAATCTTTGTCCATAAATTTTTTCATATTAACCTCCACTTCGCAGACGCTTTTGCGCCGTGTGAAAAATAGGCTACCCGGCTTATTTTTCACACGATCAGCCTCCAGTTGTTATTATGGGAAGAAATCATAAAAATAACACCTGACGGACGATGCCATCAGATGCCATTTATTGGTTTCTAAGCTCTTTCTACTTTACCGGATTTTAGACAGGAAGCACATACATATAATTTCTTAGGTGTTCCGTTCACTTTACAGTGGACACGCTTGATATTTGACTTCCATATCCTATTTGATTTTCTATGAGAATGGCTGACATTATTACCGAAATGAGCGCCCTTTCCACAAACTGCACATTTTGCCATATTTGCACCTCCTTCTCGCTTGATGATCGCCTGTTTTTACAGGAATTGAGCTGTAAATGATACAGGCTCACAACACGGATATTCTACCAGATGATGGCGAAGATTGCAAGCATAAATTAAAAAAAATATAAAAAATCAAAATTATGTCTATGAATTTTTAGGGAAAAAGGTTATAATAGGAGCAAAATATCGTCAATATGGCTTTGAAAGGAGCATCAATATCATATGAATGGACAGATGGAAACGCATTTGGGAAAAGTGATCATTGACCCGGAGGTAATCGCAACCTATGCAGGTTCTGTTGCGGTAGAATGCTTTGGGATTGTTGGTATGGCGGCCGTAAATGTAAAGGACGGTCTTGTAAAATTATTAAAAAGAGATTATTTGAAGCATGGAATTAACGTGATGATTGATGGGGATAATAAAATTACAATCGATTTTCATGTGATTGTTTCCTATGGAGTCAGCATCGGTACGGTTTCCGACAATTTAATCGATACAGTAAGATATAAGGTAGAAGAATTTACCGGAATGACAATCAAAAAAATA
The DNA here is from genome assembly GCA_029012225.1 of Clostridiales bacterium. GTDB lineage: Bacteria > Bacillota > Clostridia > Lachnospirales > Lachnospiraceae > Roseburia. The sequence continues at coordinate 12,521 of JAQXLR010000056.1, read as the reverse complement.
AATATCTACGTCGAAGGCGTACGAGTGATTGATTAAGGAGGATTTTGACTGTGGAAATCACTACGATAAATGCTGAGGCTCTTGCAAAGGCATTTTTGGCAGGAGCAAAAAATTTAGAAGCAAAAAAAGAATGGATTAACGAACTAAACGTGTTCCCGGTTCCTGACGGAGATACCGGTATCAATATGTCGATGACAATGATGTCTGCAGCGAAGGAAGTTGGCGCACTGGAAAAGCCGGATATGAAGACTCTGGCAAAAGCGATTTCATCCGGTTCTCTTCGGGGTGCGAGAGGAAACTCGGGTGTCATTTTATCTCAGCTTCTGCGCGGATTTACCAAGGTGATCGCAGAGTATGATGAGATTGATGTGCAGGTGCTTGCAGATGCACTCCAAAAGGGAACGGAGACAGCATATAAGGCAGTCATGAAGCCGAAAGAGGGAACCATTCTTACTGTGGCAAAAGGCATGTCAAACCGTGCAATGGAGCTTGCGGATGAGACGGATGATCTGATTGCATTTTGTGAGAGCATCATCCGGGCGGGGGATCATGTTTTGTCAAAGACCCCGGATATGCTTCCTGTTTTAAAGCAGGCGGGGGTTGTAGATTCCGGCGGACAGGGTCTGATGCAGGTTATGAAAGGCGCATTGGATTCCTTAAAGGGTAAGGAGATTGATTATTCTTTGGATGCGATTGCAAATACCTCCGGAATGACCGAGGGCAATGCGTCTTATAACATTGATGCACAGGCAGAGCAGGAGATTACATTTGGCTATTGTACGCAGTTTTTGATTATGCTGGATAAGCCGATTACATCAAAGCAGGAAAACGAGTTAAAGGAATATTTAGAGACAATCGGCGATTCGATAGTAGTCGTGGCAGATGAGGAGCTTGTCAAGGTGCATGTACATACCGACAATCCGGGTATGGCAATGCAAAAGGCTCTTACCTATGGTGGGCTGACGACGATTATCATTGAAAACATGCGCCTGGAGCGTGATGAAAAGATTTCTGCCATGAAGGAGAAAGAGATGCAGTCTGCGGGGCTGCCGGGCAATGCAAAAAAGCAGGAAGAGGACTTAGCTGCTGCACCGCAAAAGGAAATGGGATTTATTTCCGTCAGTGTAGGAAAAGGACTGGATGAAATCTTCCGCGGGCTTGGGGCGGATTATATTATTGAGGGCGGTCAGACCATGAATCCGAGTACGGAGGACATGTTAAATGCCATCGGAAAGGTAAATGCAAAGACAGTCTTTATTCTTCCGAATAACAGCAATATCATTTTGGCAGCAAATCAGGCTGCTTCCTTGGTAGAGGACAAACAAGTGATTGTGATTCCGACCAAGACAATCCCGCAGGGAATTACGGCGCTGGTTAATTATATCCCGGATAGCACGCCACAGGAGAATCAGGCGCGCATGACAGCGGAGATTGCTGTGGTAAAATCAGGTCAGGTTACCTATGCGGTGCGGGATACGGTGATTGATGACAAAGAGATTAAGCAGAATGATTATATGGGAATCGGCGATACCGGAATCCTCTCGGTAGGACAGGATTTGGAGACAACCGTTTTGGATATGATAGGACAGCAAATAGACGAGGATTCTGCCATTATCAGCATCTATTATGGGGAAGACGTAAAGCAGGAGGATGCGGAGGCAATCGGCATGAAGCTGGAGACACGTTTTTTGGATGTTGAAGTGGAGATTCATTACGGAGGTCAGCCAATCTATTATTATATTGTATCTGTCGAATAAAAGAAAAGGAGAAAGCAAGAGGGAGGGAATTTTTAGGAAAAAGTTTCCTTCCTCTTGCTTATACGGAAAAACATGAATCGTGAGTCGCCAATTACAGACGTCAAAGGAATCGGAGAGAAGACAGCGGGACTGCTTGGGAAATTAAAAATTCAGACGGTAGGAGACATTTTACTCCATTATCCAAGGACATATGTGCAGTTTCCGTCAGCCAAGGAGCCAAAGGATGTCATGACAGGAGAGCTTGCGGCGGTAGCAGGGAAGATACACAAGACGCCTCTCGTTCGGCGGACAAGGAGCATGCCGATTACGGTTACGACGATTGGTACAGGCGAGGCGGAACTCGAGCTCGTCTGGTTTCGGATGCCCTATGTCAAAAACCAATTAAAGCCCGGTACGACCTATATTTTCTACGGAAAGGTGCAGAAAAAAAACGGAAGGCGCATGATGGAGCAGCCGGTCATTTACACGCCAAAACAGTATGGCGAGATGGAGCATATGTTTCTGCCGGTCTACGGCTTAACCGGCGGGGTGACAAACAATCTGATGATGAAGTCGATTCGCGGCATTTTATCCGATGACAATTTGTTCCCTGACTATCTTCCGACCAAAATTCGTGACAAATACCATCTTTGTGAATATAACTATGCGATAAAGCAGATTCATTTCCCGGATGATATGGACACGCTGATTCTGGCAAGAAGACGCCTTGTATTTGATGAATTTTTTCTTTTTATTTTAAGCATGCAGTATCAAAGAGAGCAGAGAATCCGGGAGGAAAATTCCTTTTGTTTTCGAGAGGATGGCTTTGCGGAGGATTTGGCGGGACAGCTTTCCTTTGCGCTTACGGGCGCACAGCAAAGGACGCTTCGGGATATCTTAAGGGATATGCGAAGTCCCCATGTAATGCAGAGGCTCATTCAGGGGGATGTGGGCTCAGGAAAGACAATCCTTGCTTTTCTTGCGATGGTCGATGTGGCGCACAACGGATATCAATCTGCGATTATGGCGCCGACCGAGGTGCTGGCAAGACAGCATTATGAGACTTTCACAAAGCTATGTGAGGAGCTTGATTTAAAGATACCGATTGTGCTTTTAACCGGCTCTATGACGGCAAGGCAAAAACGGATGGCATATGAGGCAATGCAGCTTTATCCGAATGCAATGATCATCGGTACCCATACGCTGATTCAGGAGAAGGCAAGCTATGATCAGCTTGCGCTTGTAATTACAGACGAGCAGCATCGCTTTGGAGTCAGGCAAAGAGAAATTTTTGCACAAAAGGGAAGTCATCCGCACATCCTTGTGATGAGTGCGACACCGATTCCAAGAACGCTTGCGATTATTCTCTATGGAGATTTTGATATTTCTGTAGTGGATGAGGTTCCGGCAAAGCGTCTTCCGATCAAAAACTGTGTGGTGGATACGAATTATCGGCCTAAGTCCTATGCATTCATAGAGGAAGAAATCAAAAAGGGACATCAGGCTTATGTCATCTGTCCTTTGGTGGAGGAGACGGAAAACCTTGATCTTGAGAATGTTACGGATTATGTGAAAAAGCTCCGTGATCTTTTTCCGGAGGAGATTCAGTTGGGAGTCCTTCACGGGCAAATGAAGTCGGAGCAAAAAAATAAGGTAATGGAAGCTTTTTTAAAAAATGAGGTTCAAGTGCTCGTATCTACCACTGTGGTTGAAGTCGGTGTCAATGTCCCAAATGCTACCGTGATGATGATTGAAAATGCAGAGCGATTCGGGCTTGCACAGCTGCATCAGCTAAGAGGTCGTGTGGGGCGGGGAGATGCACAGTCCTATTGCATTATGATGAACAGCTCCGATGCCAAGACGGCAAAGCAGAGACTGGAAATCCTCAATCGCTCCAACGACGGATTTTTTATTGCGGGAGAGGATTTAAAGCTGCGAGGACCCGGAGATTTTTTTGGAATCCGTCAGTCAGGGGACTTAGCGTTTTCCCTTGGAGACATCTATCAGGATGCCGCAGTATTAAAAGAAGCATCCGAGGCGGTGCGCAGCTTGCTTGCGGAAGATGCAGACTTAAGCCAAAAAGAGCATATCTGTTTAAAGCATCACATGGATATGCTTTTGATGGATGAGCGCAAACAAATGAATTTATAGGAGTCTTTGTCGCTTCCTGCGTTCCTGCAGCAAGCTTCTTGTAAGAAAGCAAAAAAGCGAGGATTCTCCCCGCTTTTTGCTGCAATGCTGCTTGTAACAAATGTTACTTTCCTGCCATCTGCTTTTCCTGTGCCTCAATCATTTTTTTAACCATATATCCGCCGACAGAACCATTCTGTCTGGATGTTAAGTCGCCGTTGTAGCCATCCTTTAAGGGTACGCCAAGCTCGCTTGCTACCTCGTATTTAAAACGATCCAATGCGCTCTTTGCCTCCGGGACTGCTGCTCTGTTTGATGAACGACCTGCCATAGTTAAATTCCTCCTTTTTGTACATTGTTGGTTTGCTGTTGTATTTTAGGAACAAGCATCAGAGAAAAATCATCTGACCTTTTGTTCAGTGATAGTATATGTTTTTCCCGCAAGGCTAAACATGAAGTTATTGTCAGATTTACCAATTCTGTGTTACAATAAATGCCGATAAAGGAGTAAAAATAACAGATTTATGAAATTACATGTGAAATATTTAAAAATTTTTTGCAACCTTGCAGTGGCAGTCATGACAGTGGTTCTTTTGTTTTACGCATTGCCTCGTATTCTTGCCTATTTTCTGCCATTTGTGATCGGCTTTGTGTTATCGCTCATTGCAAATCCTGTGGTCAAATTTTTGGAAAAAAAGATTAAAATCAAAAGAAAATACGGCTCGGCGCTTATGATTATTCTTGTAATCGGTGCGATTGTTCTCGTATGCTACGGCCTATTCTCCCTTCTGCTAAACGGACTGTTTAGCTTTGCGCAGTATTTTCCGACCATGTACCATGAGGCGGAGAAGGAGCTGGTTATGGCGGCGGAGCAGGCAGAGAAATTTCTCAATCAAATTCCGTTTTGGAAGGACTTTAAAATCAGCGGGATGGGAGAAAGCATAGAGGATTTCCTAAACGGACTGATGCCTGAATTTGGGCAGCCGACTGTGCTTGCCATCGGAGGATTTGCGAAAAACATTCCCAATATGCTGATAGGACTTGTCATCGGTTTGCTTGCGACCTATTATTTTATTGCGGACAAGGAGAAAATGCATGCTGCGGTAGAGCGCTATGTACCAAAATCCTTTCAGGAGAGGATATCCTATATCTACGGAAAGCTCATGATGGTGGTCGGAGGCTATTTTAAGGCTCAGTTTAAGATTATGCTGATTATTTATGTGGTTGTTCTGGTGGGGCTCTTGCTGATTGATGTCAGATATGCGTGGCTGATTGGGTTTGGAATCGCATTTCTGGATATGCTTCCGGTATTTGGGACTGGGACGGTTCTTTGCCCATGGGCGGTTGTCAAGCTATTTACCGGAGATTATCAGATGGCGGCAGGACTGTTGGTGCTTTATGTTCTGACTTTGACGATACATCAGCTGATTCAGCCGAAGCTGGTCGGAGATTCCGTCGGTATGGATCCGTTTTCGACACTGGTTTTTATGTATATCGGATTTAAGATCAATGGTGTGATTGGGATGATTCTTGCAATTCCGATTGGCATGATTTTGGGAAATCTTTATGAGGCAGGTGTTTTTGATACGCTAATCTGGTGCGTTCGTGAGATTGTGGATGATTTTAACCGGTTTCGAAGAGTGAATACGGATAAAAAAGAGTAAAAATCAAAAATAGAAAATATGGAATAAATTCTTCGATTAATCTTGAAAACAATAGGTACCATGTGATATTATACACTGGTTTATATGATTATTTTTAAGGAGGAGTTTACAAATGAAAAGATTTTTTAGTTTGATGCTTGTGCTGATGCTGGCATTGTCGATTACGGCATGTGGCAGTAAGGAAAAGTCTTCCGGCAGTGCAGCTGCGGATGCAAAGACGGAGAGCAATGCAGCAGAAGGCGCAGATTCTGCGGCCCTGACAGTGGAAGAGTATCTGAAAGAGGTAGAGAGTCTGAATGATGCGGGAACCTCCTTAATGACGGCTGCACAGGAGGCGAATGAGATTATGTTAAATCCGGATGCGACGACCGAGGAGATGCAGGCAGCGATTGAAGCAGTGCGTGCCACCAAAGAAGGCTTCCTTGCGGTGGCAGCGATTGATAATCCGCCTGCCGATTATGAGACAGCTCATGCAGATTTGGCAGCATCCTGCAACTCTGTTGCGGCAGTACTTGACGAGTACGCAGACGTGATTTTATCGGGACTGGATGAAAATGTAGATGAGGCTGCCTTTGACGAAGCCTTTAATGCCGTTATGGTAAAGTATGAGGCGGAGTTTACTGCTCTGGCAAATAACATGGCAGCCGTACAGGCAATCGGAAAGTAAAGTCTATTCCAGAAGCCTCAAATCGGAAATATCCGGCTGAATCGTCAGCGAATAATTTGTGTAATACACCACAAAGCCCGGTGCACCCTTGCCGGGCTTTTTTATATTTTTTTTCTGCAGATAATCAATTTCAATTTTATCCGATTCCCTGCCTTTTGAGTAGTAGCCGGCAAGCCTTGCAGCTTCCTCAAAGGTACGGTCCGGCAGTTCCTCCCCGTTTGTTTTTACAATCACATGAGAGCCCGGCATTCCCTTTGCGTGAAACCACCAGTCATTGCCGTCTGCAAAGCGGAAGGTCAGCTCCTCGTTCTGATAATTGTTTTTGCCGACATACATATGATAGCCGTCAGAGGATAGGTAGTGAAGCGGCTTGCTCTTGCTTTTCCCCTTTTTATCGGTGTGCTTACGCTTCCGATAGCCATATTCGGTCAGCTCATCCTTTATCTGAACCAGATCCTCCTCGTTAAGCGCGAGATCTAAGGAGGAAGCAATGCTTTCCAGATGATGGATTTCTGTAAGGGTATCCTTGATGAGCCCGGTTAAGGCTTCTGCAGTGCGCTTTTGCTTGTTATATTTCTCAAAATATTTCTGCGCGTTTGCCTTGGCATCCAAGGTCGGATCAAGAGGAATTTTTATCATCTCATTTGTATAGTAATTCAAGGCCTCAAGCTCCTTTTCACCTTCCGAAAGACCGTATCCATAGGTATGGATCAGCTCTCCGTAAATCTTATATTTTTCACGCTTTTCGGTATCCAAAAGCTGCTTTTCCTGAAGCTGGTATTTCTTGCGGGCACGGTCTAAGGCAGTGCTTACGATTTTGCGCAAGTCCACGGATTTTTGGCGGATGCGGGTATAGACATTTTTTGCGGCATAAAACTGCTCCAGGACATGGGAGATGGAGTCATACGCTGTCATCTGATAGGCATCGCTTGGTTCAAGGGAGCTGCCTGCCTCACCGTTGTCTGTGTACTCGGTCAGCCGGATACAGGAAAATTCAACCGGACGGCTCCCCTGCGTAATGATATTGGGACAGTAGCGATGCGCTCTGATGTCCTCCATTACCCGGTTAAACTGATGGTACAGATGTGTTTTCTCATCTGTATTGAGCGAAGCGGTCGGCATTTCTCCGTCGATACACGCCCGATGGCAGATTTCGTTTGCAACGACAGGACTGATTCCCGTAAAGGAGGTATAGATTGCCTTTGCAATGGAAAGCGGCTTTGCCATTGCACCAAAAAGAAAGGCGTCCTCTGCTGCAAAAAGCGGATTTTGCTTCTCCTCCTGTGTGGCGGGGATAGCGTAAATACGTCCCGGTAAAACCTCCCGCAGAGAGCTCATCATCGAGGAAACATGCTTGATGCTGTCGATGATTTTTCCTTCCGCATTGCAAAAAATAATATTGCTGTGCTTGCCCATCAGCTCCACAATCAAAAATTTTCTTCCGAGGTCACCCAGCTCATCCAGATGCTCAATCTCAAATTGGAGAATACGCTCCATCTGTGGCTGTGTGATGCGGACAATGCGCCCGTTTGCAATATGCTTGCGCAATACCATGCAAAAATTTGGCGCCTGCATCGGACTTTGCTTGTTTTGCTCTGTCAGATATAAAAAGGGCAGGGAAGCGCTTGCAGACATGGCAAGACGGAACTGCCCGCCCGTCCCCTTTAAGGTAAAGAGCAGCTCGTCCCCCTCCGGCTGCGCAATTTTGCTGATTCTGCTGTTTAAAATTGTGTTGTTTAGCTCATATACAAGATTTGAGATGACAAGTCCGTCGAGTGCCATAAAAATACCTCATTTCCGATTCTGTGATTGCTGTTATATGGGATATTATAATCGATTTTTTGAGACAAAGAAATACCTAAAATCCTTTAGTTGACAGATTTTATAAGGGGGGGGGTATAATGGGAAAAACGGAAAGGAGATTGGTTATGAAAAAGAATCGGGCAATCAGTACCATGCTGATGCTTACCATGTTGACAGGATGTGGTATGGCATCCCAAAATGAGCTGGCGAAAATGACGGAATCCGGAGAGCAGATTGAAGTCATGGTAGAACTTCCGGACGGAGCCGAAGAACTAAGCGGAATAACCGGCGCATGGAAGCCATTGGCAGAGCTAAACAGCAATAAAGACATAAGGACACTGATAGATTACTTAGTAGGCACAATATCATACAGAGAAAGCATCCATGATTTACCGAGTAAAAATGGTGTGATCTATGTAAACGCTCAGACAGAGGAGTGGGAGCCAAACAACACACTCATGGAGGTTTACAAAAACAAGAATTTTCTTGATATATGGAACAACAGTGAAATTGAAGATATTCTTAAGAAATCTTTACTACAATACTACACTGACTTAGATGAAACAGACGGAATGGAAGCAATGAAGGCAGTGGCAATCAATGCCTACTTTAACCTGTTTCCGGAGGACACCATAAACAGAGAATCCGATGGAGATGACATACTGACAAGAGCAGACTTCTATACCGGATTGGCAAAGGCGACACTAAAAGCGGAAGAAAATTTAGAAGTTACAGACGATATGAAAGAAAAGCTAGGGGAGAAAGCTCAGGTAGCCTACTTTGCATTAGTAAAAGATAAGTCTTACCTAGACCTAGAGAGCGGAAGCATGAATGAGAACACATTTTATTCCCCAATAACAAGAGCAGAAGCGATATATGGCATAGTAAAATCAGTATACGAGAATGAGCTAAACTCTCTGGAAGTAACTGATAGTACGAAAAATTACAAAGATGTGAAAAATGCCGGCAATATGGCAAAAAAAGCGGATACGATAGGAAAAGAGCAATACAAATCCGCTAATTTAAGTTACATGTTACAAAATCAGGAAAAAGGAGTAGACGAGGAATTATACAAAGCATTCGCGGTGGCATACAACAAAGGAATGATTGCAATTGAGGAAGATAGTAGATGGGATGAGCCAATCACGAAGAAAGAAGCGCTAAACATGTTTATAAACGCATTCAGTGAGCAAGGAACTACAGTGGCATGCGATACCGGTGTATCCACACAGCAAAAAGCTGAACTAGCCAGCGAGCACGACACAGAAGCTTACAAGGTGGAAAGGTCATTAGTCGAATGGTTTGGTATAGAACCATGTATGGGGTATCATCAGTTTATGAAGAAGTATGGAGAACAAGTAGAGTACATACTTTCTTTAGAAAATCAAACCACATATGTAACTTATAAACATATGATACTGGAAGGAGAGAACACATTAGATGGTGTAGCACAACAGATAGAGGTAGAGTTGGCTAGAACGGAAGAAAGAAAAGCAATCAGAGCCCAAGCAGAGGCAGAAGCGCAGGCACAAGCAGAAGCACAAGCAAGAGCACAAGCAAGAGCACAAGCTCAGGCTCAAGCGGAGGCACAGGCAAGAGCCCAAGCAGAAGCTCAGGCGCAAGCACAACAGAACACAGTAGATACGAACACAAACACTGGAGGAGGTCAAGTGAAGTTTAGGAACATAAACGGAGTAGATATCAATATAGCAAGAGGGGGTACGGCAGATAAGCAATATGCACCAGCAGCTATGGACAATATGGGGTTAAAAGACAGTGGTAATGAGTAAGAATATATAGGAAAAAAATGACTATAGTACAATTACTATAAAAGAGTATGCATGTAGTAGGCTATAAATATACATTGCATACTCTTTTATATTGCCAAACAAAATACATGTGTTGAAGTTATAGTTAAAATAAAAGGGTAATCAAAATCAAATGGAAATGGGTTTTTTGTGGAGCGGCTGCAACGGCTCCTTTTGGTATTTTCGGTTGTTTCTGTTTTGATAGTATGTTATGATGAAGCAGATCTCAATTTTTATATGGACGGGAGGAAATAGCAGAGACGATGGCAAACACATTACCAAAACGAGAGCAGGTAAGAAAAGAGGATACGTGGGATTTAACAGCAATGTATGCATCCGAGGAGGACTGGGAGAGGGACATTGCAGAGGCAGAGGCAATTGCAGCCGAGCTTGAAAAAAGAGAGGGAAAGGTAACGGCATCGGCAAAGGATTTGCTGTTTGTGCTGGAGCAGTCCGCAAGAGCAGAGCAAAAGCTGAATCTTGCCTATAGCTATGCGGAACGGCTGCATGACCAGGATCAGAAGAACACAAAGCATCAGGCCATGAGCCAGAGGATGCATCGTATTTACGTCGAGTGCGGCAGCAAAACGGCATTTCTTGTACCGGAGCTTTTGTCCATGGAGGATGCCCTTCTTGAGAAATATTTAAAGGAGGAAGCAGGGTTAGAGCTTTACCGCGGACAGCTTGCGGAAATACGACGTACCAGAGAGCACCGCCTTTCCGCAGAAATGGAAAGACTGCTTGCAATGACAGGGGAGATGGCGCAGACGCCGGATTTGGTATATTCGATTTTAAACAATGCGGATTTTGTTTTTCCGGAGATTACGGATGAGAACGGCGAGAAGCTTAGACTGACAAACGGCAACTTTGTGCCGACCGAGGAATCGGCAGATCGTCGCGTGAGAAAGGATGCGTTTGTTGCCTATTACAGCATCTATAAACAGTTTGCAAATACGCTTGCAGGACTTTACAGCGGTCAGGTAAAGCGGCAGATTTTTTTCGCAAGGGCGAGAAAATATGCCTCTACCCTTGAGGCCGCGGTAGACGCAAATAACGTGCCCTCAAAGGTATATTACAACCTGATTGAGACGGTCAATAGGCATCTTGATAAAATGCACCGCTATGTCTCCATTCGGAAAAAATGTCTCGGTGTGGAGGAACTTCATATGTATGACATTTATACGCCGATGATTGCGGATGCGGCAAAAAAGATTTCCTTTGAGGAGGCAAAGGAGACGGTGCGAAAGGCACTGGCTCCGCTTGGAGAGGAATATGTGGCAAAGGTACAGGAGGGCTTTGACAATCGCTGGCTTGACGTATATGAGAATGAGGGAAAGCGAAGCGGCGCATATTCGGCGGGCGCTTACGGTGCACACCCTTATGTGCTGTTAAACCATAACGACACACTGGATAACATGTTTACGCTGGCACATGAGATGGGACATGCGATGCACTCCTATTATTCCAATGAGACCCAGCCCTACATTTATTCCGATTATAAGATTTTTGTGGCAGAGGTTGCCTCTACCTGCAATGAGATTTTGCTGATGGAATATTTGCTGGCAAATACAAAGGACAAAAAGGAGCGGGCATATCTGCTCAATCATTATCTTGACAGCTTTAAGGGAACGGTTTATCGTCAGACCATGTTTGCGGAATTTGAGATGTGTACCAACCGGATGGCAGAGGAGGGAGAGAGCTTAACGGCGGAAACGCTTTGTGCGCTCTACCTTCAGCTGAATCAAAAATATTACGGACCGGATATGGTCTCCGACCCGGAAATTGCTTACGAGTGGGCAAGGATTCCGCATTTTTACTACAATTTTTATGTCTATCAGTATGCGACGGGCTTTTCTGCCGCAGTGGCACTTGCACACGGCATCTTAAAGGAGGGTGCACCGGCAGTTGAGCGCTATAAGAAATTCCTATCCGGCGGCTGCTCCATGTCTCCGGTAGAGTTGCTGCGTGAAGCGGGAGTCGACATGGAAAGTCCTGCTGCCGTCTCAAAAGCGCTTGCGGTATTCGGTCAGATTCTCGATGAGATTGAGACGCTCATTTGAGCCGACAGAAACAACCATAAAACAACCATAAAACAACAGAGAAAGAGGAGAGCATATGCTAGAAGTTGGAACAAAGGCGCCGGCATTTTCCTTGCCGGATCAAAACGGAACGATTCATACCTTAGAGGAGTACAGAGGGAAAAAAGTGATTTTATATTTTTATCCAAAAGATAATACGCCGGGCTGTACCAAGCAGGCCTGCGGCTTTGGAGAGCGGTATCCGCAGTTTTTGGAAAAGGATGCGGTGGTGATTGGAGTCAGCAAGGACAGCGTGTCCTCGCATAAAAAGTTTGAGGAAAAATATGCGCTGCCGTTTGTGCTGCTCTCTGACCCGGAGCTGACAATGCTAAAGGCGTATGACGTGTGGAAGGAAAAGAAGCTGTACGGAAAGCTTTCTCTTGGCATCGTCCGCACAACCTATCTGATTGACGAGCAAGGTGTGATTGTAAAAGCTTTCGATAAGGTAAAGGCAGCAGACAATCCTGCGCAGATGCTTGACCTTCTCTCGGAGGTATAGTGTGAAGATTATCATTTCTCCTGCAAAAAAGATGAATGAAAATCAAGACAGCTTCCCGATCGACGGGCTGCCTCGTTTTTTGCAGGATGCAAAACAGATATGTGAAATCATACGCAGCATGTCCTATGATGAGGCA
>JAQXLR010000055.1 GCA_029012225.1 Clostridiales bacterium | reverse complement strand
AAATCCCATATTTAGCATCTCATCGGCTTCGTCTAGTACAATCGTGTTTACCTCTTCGCAACGAATTGTCCTTCTGCGAAGATGATCCATCACGCGTCCCGGCGTTCCGATGATGATTTGCGCCCCGCCCTTTAGCGCCTTAATCTGGCGGGTAATCTCCTGACCTCCGTAAATCGGAAGAACCTTGATCCCATGCATATATTTTGCAAGCTTGCGAATTTCATCGGAAACCTGAATTGCCAGTTCTCTCGTAGGCGAAAGAATAATTACCTGTGTCTTTTTGCTGCCTAGATTGATTTTATGCAGCACCGGGATTCCAAAGGATGCCGTTTTTCCTGTCCCTGTCTGTGCCTGTCCAATCACATCCACACCGGACATTACCACCGGAATCGCCTGACTTTGAATCGGCGTCGCTTCCTCAAATCCCATTTCCGCAATCGCGCGAAGCACCTGCGGGTATAAATCCAGTTCATCAAATCTTACTGTCTCCATTTTTTCTCCTTCCTACCACAGGTAGGAATCCTACCTGTGGTAGGACATCTCCTCTCATCCAGTACTTTCCGTCAAGCAAAACCTGCTCTGCAACTTTGCAGCTTGCAGCTCTGCGGCCTGTTTTGTTTCACGGGAATCTCCTATGAAGCAAAAATAGGGGCGCATCAAACCTGCGCCCCCTCACACATAGTTCCATTTTATGTTCAATGTTTTGAATCTTATCACACCATTTGGGGTTTGTCAAGAAATCCTTCTGCTATGTACCCCAGAACCTGTTTCCAGGTTATGGGAAAATTACTTATAGAAAGCAATCGATTCAGAAGTATCTCACCCATACCGTAACTCTTTTCCCGCCCTTTGTAAAAATGTAATGCTTCGATTGCGGATTTTCCTGTTACAGTATATTCTATGTGGATCACGTAAAAAAGTTTCTTTTATTCCAAAAATTCAATCGGATTGATTGGCTCTCCGTCTTTTTGCATCGCAAAATACAGGTTGCTTCCTTCCTCGGAAAAATATTTTGTCGGCTGGCTGACATACCCGATTACATGTCCCGCCTCAACATAATCGCCCTCCCCAAAGTTTAATTCTTTTAGCTGTCCGTAAATCGCCTGATAACCGTTGCCCATATCCACAGTTACCGTACATCCTGTCACGGCATCATTGACGATTGCGATAATCTGTCCTCTGGCAGCTGCCGTTACCTTGCTGTTTACCTCTCCTTCTATGATGACGGCAGGATTATATTTGTACTGATCCAGAGTCGGGAAGTATACCGTGGAATCCATGCTGTAATTTAAGATTACATTTCCCTCCAACGGCCAGGTGATTCCGTCCTCCGGAGAAAAATGCAGCCTCTCCTCTCTGGATGCGGTCTCTGTAGCCTTTTTTTCATTTGGATCGTCTTTCTCTTGGCTCTCTGCCGTCTCCGTCGCCTCTGTACTTTCCTGCTTTAGCACCGCCTGCTCACTGCTCTCCGTTGATTTTGGCGGAATGACGGCAGATGCCTCCGCCGCTTTCTCGGTCTCTTCCTCTGCATCCGCCACCATATTGCTTCTATTTTCCTCAAGCTGCTCCGCCAGTTCTGCCTCCACTCTCTGTCTCTCCTGCTCCTGATGATTGCTATAGACCATCGTCGTCGCAACTGCTGCAATCACCACAAGTGCTCCTGCAATGACATATTGTTTTCTCCAGAAAAAAGCGCTCCATCCTTTCTTTTTCATAAAGCTTCACCATCCATCTCTTAATTTTTAATGATAGTGTTGCCTGTTTTGGAGAGTTTATACAGCCAATTCCGTTCCGGGATAAAAAAATTGCAAAATTTCCTTGTAATTTTTTCCCTCCTCTGCCATGTGCTCTGCCGTATATTGGCTCAGTCCAAACCCATGCCCCAAGCCCTTTGTCACAATTCGAATTTTCCCGTCTGTTTCCGCAATACTAAAGCAGGCGGAATTGAGACCATATCTGCTCCGAAAGTCTTCTCCGGCACACAGCTCGTCTCCAATTTGTACCTCAAGCACATAGCCCGCGGCATCTCTTTTTGTTACCATTGCCTGCCGTTTTTCCTCTGCAAGGTCTTTGGGAAAAAACGCATCCTTTTCCCAGTAGCTTACCGTTATGTAGCCTTCTGCTATGTTGTCTTCAGGACAGACAACATTCGTAAGATACGGCATATTGCTTTCTCCGTAGAGCTCTGCCATATTTCTGGTCTCTCCCGCACTCATCGCATGATATGCTGCATAGATATATGCCCCATTCCAGGTAAGTACCTGCCCTCTCGTTTCCTCTACGCATTCCTTCAGCCTTTGATAAATTGCTTCAAACTCTTCTCCCCAAAGCTCCCGCATTTCATTGGGCTCCAAGGACTCCGGCTCCTTTGTTTTTGCCTTCCTTGCCGCATAGAGATTGGTGCGTGCAATTACCGTCTGTGCGAGGATCGCCTCTTTGCTGCTATCGGCTCGAATCTCCTTCGCCACAATTCCAAGCACCTGCCGTTCCGTCTCCTCCTCACCCATTTCTCCTCCCTGTGTGCCGGAACGATTCTCTCCAAAATCGTTCTCCATTCCTTCTATCAGGGTCTTGGGACTGCTTCGCTGAAAAAAAAGAGTAACGAGAAGCGGAAAAAGCACCAGAATAATCATAATTGACAAGAGCGTATCTATCTTTTTTTTCATACAATTCCTCATTTCGAAGCAATCTAAACACAAGGAGTCTCTGTGATTCTTTATAAAAAGAATCCTGTTCCGCAGGATTCTCCGCCTGCGGCGGGTTGAGGCAGCAACATCATTCCTTCTCGCCGCAGTGCGATCCTTGCGGAGCATTTTTGCGCAATAGGAAAGGAATCTCCTATTGCGCAAAAAATCTCCTTGCTTCCTAGTAGTATATGAAGCAAGGAGATTTCTCATTCCAAGACGGACGTCGATTGATTTATTTTGTTGAGTGCAACTGCCAATGCCGAAGCCAAAAGACATTTGATGATGTCTCCGGGAATAAACGGCAGCGATACGGTAAGAGCCGCTGCCTTTATCTGAAAGCCATTATAAAAGCACATAAATGCGATGGCAAACAGATGTTGGATTGGTATGCCAAGTCCAATGGTGACTGCTGCGTATCGGATAAAACGACTCTTTTTTCCTTTGCAGATGCTGATTGCAATGACCGCAAACAAAAAGCCAAAATAGAAGCCTCCCGTTGGTCCAAAAAGCTTCTCCGGTCCCGCACTTCCACCGGAGAAGATCGGCAACCCAATCAGTCCCATGATCAGGTAAACCAGAATTGTATATGCCGCATGACTCGGCTTTAAGGTCAAGCCAATCAAATTGACCATTACGGTGTGCATGCTCAAGACGATTGGCGTAAACGGCAATGGTATGACCAGATAAGAAGCCACACTTAAAAGAGCTACGAGCAACGCTATTTTTGTCATGCTGGCTGTATCTAATTTATTTTTTCCCGTATGCATTTGTGTTTCCTCTTTCTTTTCATGTGTGGTCGCGTTTGCGCATTTTTTATTTTTCTACATAATATGCATTATGGAAGTCATCACTTCGTATACTGAGGCGAATGAGTAAGCGAAATTGACCAGCATCAGAATGACATAAACTACTGTGTAGATGATCGGTACCAGCTTATTGCGCCCGAGAATGTGTGCACGCCAGAGGTAATAGCCCGGGTTAAAAAGAATTGCAAACAGTACCAGACCCACAATCTTATAATTCTGCTTACGAATCGCCATGATATCCAGAATCACAAAGACAACATAGGCAATAAACAAAAGGCTTGAGAACATCGACAATGCAGTATACAACGGTGTTGCCACGCTTGCGGCATAGCTTCCATCCATAATGCTCTCATAGCTCATGCCGGAAAGTGTACCCGCTGTCGCAATCAGGGACACAATAATGCGCAGCGGCATAATCATCAACAGAGCATAACAAAAAACATCCTTTACCTCTCCATGCCACTCTTGCTGATAGCCACTGTATGGCTGACCGTAGTTCTGCTGATTTTGCTCCTGTCCGTTTTGATACATTTGGGATTCCTCCCCATAAGTTTTCGGTTGCTCCTGCTCATTCCAATTTTCTGCCATCATACTTCTCCTTTCCTGTTACTTGCTTTCCAATTTCCTTTTTATAATATTTGAAAATACGGCAAACTGTTCCAGGCTAAGCGCCTCTCCCCGAATCGTTTCCGGTACACCAAGCTCCCTGATGCTCTCTTGTATGATTTCCTTTGGCAAACGAATCTCTGAAGCATTGCTCAATCCATTTGCTAACGTCTTCCTTCTCTGGTTAAAGGAGGCTCGGATCAGGCAAAACATCAGCTTTTCATCCTCCACCGACACGATCGGAGCCGTATGCCGCGTTAAGCGTATTACCGCACTTCCGACCTTCGGTCTTGGCATAAAACAGTT
>JAQXLR010000054.1 GCA_029012225.1 Clostridiales bacterium | reverse complement strand
ATTGTGGAAGTACCAACCGTAAAATTCCATACGGTCATTTACCGTGCTGTCCTTATGCCCATATATCACCTTTATCCGAACAGGTAGCGGAACAAGATGAAGCGGGCGGATGTTCAAATTGTACATATATGAGTTATGAAGAAGGGCTTTGGCTATGTAACAGCCCAAACAATCGAAGATCATAACAGAAAAAGTGGGTTTGTGGTTATAATTAGAATTGGAGGTAACTATTTCGCCATATAAATTTTCAATGATATGTCCATCCATGCAAGCAGGATGTTCATTTCATTGAAAATTTGCATGGCTCTGAATAGTTACAAATTGGAAATACTACGGGGCATACAAAATCCGGTCGGCTATTTAAACGGAATTTTGTATGCCTATGTGTGCAAGTATATGAAATGATGAAACATAAGAAAAAGGGAGGAAGTCGATGGATAATCAGATTTTCAGGAAGAAGAATATAGAGCGGGTTTCCTCTCCGGAGCAGCTAAACGATTATGTTCGCGTATCAAATCCTGGTGTGTGGATGGTATTGACAGCAGTCATTGTTTTACTGTTTGGGATATGTGCCTGGGGAGTCTGGGGGAATCTGGAAACGATTTTACATACTGTATGCATCTGTCAGGATGGCAAAATGATCTGTTATGTTTCTGATCGTGAAATTGACTCAGTGAAGTCGGGGATGACGATAACGGTACAGGAGAAAAAGTATACGATTTCCAGTATTTCTGAAGTGCCGGTAGAGATTGATGAAAAAATGGATGCCTATGCGTTATATATTGGAGGGTTTAAGGCTGGAGACTGGGTATATGAGGTCATTGCGGATACAGAGCTTTCAGACGGTACCTATGAGGCAGAAATCGTAACGGAGAGTATACATCCGATTTCGTTTTTAATGAATTGAGGGCAGATACATGAAGAAGAAAAAAGCAGCGATTAAAAAGCCCATTACAACAGGGGTTTGTAAGGTTCCTGTCATTATGCAGCTGGAAGTGCTGGAATGCGGAGCAGCTTCTCTGGCGATGATTATGGCATACTATGACAAATGGATTCCGCTGGAACAGGTACGCTCAGACTGCGGGGTTTCACGTGATGGATCAAATGCCAGAAATGTTCTGCGGGCGGCAAGAAGCTACGGTATGGTAGCAAAGGGCTATCGGTATGAACCGGAAAGCCTGAAAGCAGAGGGAAAGTTTCCATGCATTATTCACTGGAATTTCAATCACTTTGTAGTGTTGAACGGCTTTAAGGGAGATAAGGCGGTCATCAATGATCCTGCCCGGGGTGTTATATCCGTTTCCATGGATACCTTTGATCAGAGCTTTACGGGAATCTGTCTGATGATGGAGCCGGGGGAGGATTTTGAACCGGGAGGAAAGCCTAAATCCATGCTTGCCTTTGCGAAAAGCAGATTAAAAGGAGCCGGAACAGCAGTGGTATTCGTGGTGATAACGACCCTGATTTCCTCTTTGATCGGAGTTATTAATCCGGTCTTTTCAAGAATTTTTTTGGATCGTCTGTTGACCGGTCAGAATCCGGACTGGTTCCTTCCGTTTATTGTGGCACTTTCTTTTTTTAATATCCTGCAGCTCATTGTGATCTGGATAAAGACTGTGTATTCCCTGCGCATTAACGGAAAGATAGACGCGGTAGGCAGTGCTTCCTTCATGTGGCAGGTCCTGCGAATGCCGATGGAGTTCTTTTCTCAGCGTATGGCAGGAGACATACAGCAGCGCCAGTCTTCTAATGCACAGATTGCACGAAGTCTTGTAGACGCATTTGCACCTCTTGCCCTGAATACGATTATGATGTTTTTTTATCTGATGGTAATGCTGCGCTATAATGTAATGCTTACGGTAATTGGAATAGTTTCGATTTTTCTTAATCTGATTGTTTCCCAAATTATATCCCAAAAGAGAATCAATATTACCCGTGTACAGATGCGTGATTCCGGAAAGCTGGCAGGCACAACAGTAGCAGGGATGGAGATGATAGAAACAATCAAGGCCAGTGGTGCAGAGAATGGATTTTTTGAAAAGTGGTCAGGCTATCAGGCAAGTGTAAATACGCAGCAGATTAAATTCCAAAAGCTGGAACAGGTTTTGGGTATGATTCCGTCTCTGGTCAACAGCCTTACCAATACGGCAGTTTTAATGCTTGGCGTCTGGCTTACGATTCGAGGTGAATTTACGGTGGGTATGATCATGGCATTTCAGGGATTCCTGTCTTCCTTTACCTCTCCGGCGATGACCCTGATTCAAACCAGACAGATGCTCCTGGAGATGCGTACGCAGATGGAGCGTGTTGAAGATGTAATGAACTATCCGGCTGATGTTAATTACCGGGATGATGCGATATCCGATGATGCGGAATATGGTAAGCTATCCGGCTGCATTGAGATGAAGCATATAACCTTCGGATATTCAAAGCTGGGGGAACCCCTGATCGAGGATTTTAACCTCTCATTGAAAACAGGAAGCCGCATTGCATTAGTGGGCAGCTCAGGCTGTGGTAAGTCTACAATTTCAAAGCTCGTTTCCGGCTTATATAAGCCCTGGAGCGGAGAGATTTTATTTGATGGAAAGCCGATGGAGCAGATTGACCGCAGTGTATTCACAGGCTCCCTTGCCGTTGTGGATCAGGAGATCATTCTCTTTGAGGATACGATTGCCAACAACATCAAGATGTGGGATACCTCCATCCAGGATTTTGAGATGATCATGGCAGCACGGGATGCACAACTGCATGAGGATATTATGCAAAGAGAAGGCGGATATCAGTATAAGATCATGGAGGGTGGAAAGGATTTTTCCGGCGGTCAGCGTCAGCGTATGGAAATTGCCCGGGTACTGGCACAGGATCCTACGATTATTATTTTAGATGAAGCGACAAGTGCACTTGATGCGAAGACGGAAAGTGAAGTGGTAGATGCCATTAAAAACAGAGGAATTACCTGCATTGTAGTAGCGCACCGCTTATCAACCATTCGTGACTGTGATGAGATTATCGTAATGGAATACGGGAAGGTTGTTGAGCGAGGTACACATGATGAGCTTTATGCAAAGGGAGGCATTTATACGAGTCTTGTCTCCAATGAATAATAGACAGGAGAGGAAAGCATGGGATGGTTTGATGAACAGATAAAAGAGAGAAAAAGAAATGACGATAGTGTTTTTACCGAGTCCTTTGTCAATATCGCAGGAGCAATCATGGGCAGAAAGGTGTCAGATGCGTTAAATGATGACCGCACCATTACCAAAAATGCCATTGATGAGATACTAAAGTACTATCATGTAAAGAGCAGAGAGGTGCCGGATAATCTGAAGGATATGAACGATCAGTTGGAATATCTGATGCGTCCCTATGGGATTATGCGGCGCACGGTTAAGCTCTCTAAGGGGTGGTACCAGGATGCGATAGGTGCAATGCTTGGAATGATGAAAGAGGACGGGCGTATTGTGGCTCTGATTCCGGATGGCTTGTCAGGCTATCGCTATCATGATTTTAAGACAGGAAAAAGAGAGAAAGTAAACAGGCAGAATGGTTCTCTTTTTTCGGAGGATGCCATTGCCTTTTATAAACCCTTTCCGGCAAAAAAGCTGGGTATTCCTGCGCTGATGCAATATATTGTCCATACTCTCAGTCCATCGGATTTCATTCTGATAGTTCTGTGTACCTTTGCAGCCTCGCTGCTGGGAATGTTTATGCCCAGATTGAATAACATACTATTCAGTACGGTAATTACCTCCGCAAGTATGCAGCTTTTGTATGCAGTTACCATATTTATGGTATGTGTGTCGATCAGTACAATGCTCATGGGAGCAGTGAAAGCATTGGTGTCGGCTCGCATCAAAACCAAGATGGAAATCTCAGTTCAGGCAGCAACCATGATGCGTATATTGTCACTGCCGGCTGATTTTTTCAAGGAGTATAGCTCAGGTGAACTCTTTATGAGGGCACAATATATCAATCAGTTGTGTAACCTGCTGGTTTCGGCAGGGTTTTCCACCGGACTGACCTCCCTCTTTTCTCTTATCTATGTTTTACAGATTTTCAAGTATGCTCCCGGCCTGGTTATTCCTGCCCTGGCTGTGACTGGGGCGACTGTTCTTCTTACCATACTTTCTTCGCTGATGCAGATGAAGATCAGTAAAAGGCAGATGGAGCTTTCCGGCAAGAGCACGGGTCTGTCCTATTCCCTGATTACGGGTGTCCAAAAAATAAAATTGTCCGGTTCCGAAAAAAGAGCTTTTGCCAAATGGGGAAATTTATATGCAAAGCAGGCACAGCTTTCCTACAATCCCCCCACCTTTATCAAGCTGAACAGCGTTTTGAACATGGCAGTTTCATTGACCGGTATGCTGGTGATTTATTATGGGGCAGTAAAAACACAGCTTTCGATTGCAGATTATTATGCATTCAATACCGCATATGGAATGGTTTCCGGAGCCTTTATGACTTTGGCGAGCCTTGCGCTTAGTATTGCACAGCTTAAACCAATTCTTGAGATGATTAAGCCTATTTTAGATACTGTTCCCGAATTGTCGGCGGATAAAGAGGTTATCACACGCCTGTCGGGCAGCATTGAGCTGAACAATGTCTCTTTTGGTTATTGTGAAAATATGCCCCTGGTTATAGATGATCTTTCCCTGAAGATACGTGCCGGTCAGTATGTGGCTATTGTGGGAAAGACCGGGTGCGGAAAGTCTACCCTGCTGAGGCTTTTGCTGGGATTTGAACGACCGCAGAAGGGAGCCATCTACTATGATGGCAAGGATCTGAACAGTATTGATTTAAAATCCTTACGCCGTAAAATGGGTGTGGTCATGCAGAATGGGAAGCTATTCCAGGGAGATGTTTATTCGAATATTGTTATTTCTGCACCGTGGCTGACCCAGAAGGAGGCATGGGAGGCAGCAGAGCTTGCCGGGATTGCGGAGGATATCCGTCATATGCCCATGGGGATGAACACACTGATTTCTGAGGGCTCCGGAGGTATTTCCGGTGGTCAGCGCCAGAGACTGATGATTGCAAGAGCGATTGCACCAAAGCCCAAAATCCTGATGTTTGATGAGGCCACAAGTGCTCTGGATAATTTGACACAGAAAAAGGTGTCGGAATCTCTGGATACATTAAAATGTACCAGAATCGTAATTGCACACCGCCTCTCTACCATCAAGCAGTGTGACCGGATTATTGTGCTGGACAAGGGTAAAATTATTGAGGACGGCAACTATCAGGAGCTGATCGATAAAGGAGGATATTTTGCCCGGCTTGTGGAACGCCAGAGGCTGGATGATGTATCGGAGGCAGAGACAGGAAGCTAAGAGGAAAGGAGTAAGAAAGATGACGAATGAAAAGGAGAAAAAATCACAAGGAAACCACATGAGTGAGGAGGAATTAAAAAAGTCGCCGGTGGGCAGAGGATAGAAAGGCCAACTGTCTGCAGTCGAGGTGTGACCGCAGAGACCTTTCCGGAAATCAGAATCGGGGAGAAGGGTGCATGGAATCAGGGACGCTGTATCAGAGATGATGCTTTTTATTGCGCAAACTTAAGCGGTGGGGGAAGAACGCCGTGGTTTTGCATTGAGTGTGAGTTTGAAGGCGAAAAATGCGGAAGAACTGCGGCAGCTCGTCACTGCTATGGGAAAAGAGCTTTCGGAAGAAGCGCTGGCAGATGTTGTGTGAGGTATGTGCCAGCGGCCAAGACAGAAGCCGGTAAAAAAAGCAGTCAGACTGCCGTAATTTGTCTGGAGCAAACGACCACCCGGATCGGGGAGATGCAGGGGTCAATGCACATACAAAGGATAATGGAAAAGCGAGGAAAGAAGCAAATGAAAAAAATGGTAGCAATCTGCATGAGTCTAATGCTGCTTGGCATTGCCTTGCCGCTCTCCACATATGCGGCAGAGGATGCAGAATTTCAGATTAAGATTGTACATACGAATGATATGCATGCAAGAGTGCTTGAAAAGGAAGAGGACGGCATAATCGGCATAGAAAGGCTAAAATACATCATTGACGCGCATACCGATGGAGCGGATTTGGGACTTGTTTTGGATTCGGGAGATACCTTCCATGGGCAGTCGATTGCGACGCTCGTACAGGGCGAATCCATTGCAAGGCTGCTAAAAGCCTGCGGCTATGATGCGATAACTGCCGGAAATTACGACTGGAGCTACGGAAAGGACAGACTCCTTGCACTATCCGATCTGTTCGGGGCAAAAATGCTGACCGGAAATGTAGTTGATGGGGACAACAATCCGTTTTTTCCGGAGGAATTTTATATAAGAGAGGCGACCAATCATTACGTTGCTTCCTCGTCCTATTATTCACAGCTTGCAAACGCCCTTTCGGTCGGAGGGTTTGGTGCATGTGACGAGGCGCTGCTTGTAATCGGAGCAGGATTGGTAAGAAGAAGTAAAGAGTAAAAAGGGCATTTTAAAAGAAACGAGGAAGACATATCGTGACAAAAAAAGAAAGTAATATTCTATTGTTTTCCATCACACTGTGCTGGGCATCATCATACATCTTTATCAAGGATCTGCCGTCGGATTTGTCGTCTTATGCTTACCTGACGCTGACGGCAGGAATCGCCGGCGTCATTCTGCTGGCAGTATTCCACCGTTCCTTGCGGAATTTGAATAAGCAGACGATTTTTCGGGGGATTGTTCTTGCCGCATTGATTGCGGGAAACATGCTGCTGGAGAAAATGGGACTGATGCATATTTCATCGTCAACGGCGAGCTTTCTTGCATCCTTAAATATTATGATTGTTCCGATGATTCTCCTGTTGCTGCGTAAGTTCCCGACAAAAAACAATGTGCTTGGCATCGTGATTATCTTAGGGGGGCTGGCAATATCAAATGGGATTTCCCTTACAGGGGGCTCTCTGATCGGAACGCTCTATATGCTGGGAGCCTGTGTTCTGATGTCCCTATATACGGTAGCGGCGGCGGAATTTACGAAAAAATCAGATCCTCTGCTGCTTAGTGTGCTTCAGATTTGCTTTTCGGCAATAATTGGTTTCATCCTGTGGTTTTTCGAGGATCCCTCCACCTTTGCAAGCATTACATGGTCCAAGCGGATGCTGTCCGCGATTTTTATATTGGCATTTTTTTCAAAGGCATATGCCTATATCATGCTGATGTATGCGGAAAAATATGCGGATGCCATCAGCGTGACCGTAATTGCCTCTACAGAGCCGGTCGTAACACTGACACTTGCACTTCTGATTCCGAATATGCAGGGAGAGACGGAAACGTTTTCCGCAAGAGCGTTGGCAGGGGCAATCGTGATTGCGCTCGGCGCGATTGTGGCAGGCTCCAATTTTTTGTCTGCCAAGAAAAGCAACCAAGAAGATGAAATCGCCACGGAGAAAAGGGGCAAGCAGGAGGGAGAGGAGGGAGTCCTGCTGCGTAGAGGAGGCGATGCGAAGTGTCAGCCGAGCGGAATCCGACTGTGTCTGCAGCAGTTCTTATTAAGCATGCTCCCCTTCGCCATTCTTGGAATTGCATTCAAGGTTATGGTGCTCGTAGAGGGCTTTACGGAGGTGCGCCCGGCAAATGCGATTCCAATTGTGGCGGGGCTGTCGTTTGGGGCAGTCGGAGGACTTGGATGCGCAGTCGGAAATCTGATTGCAGACTGCTTTGGCTCCTTTAACCTTACCTCTCTCCTTGGTGTTATCGGCAATTTTATGGCGGCATACATTCCGTATCGGATATGGTATACCCTTCGGACGGAAAAGCCAAATGTCCATACATGGAAAAATCTCCTGCTTTATCTTTGGGCGGCCTATATGGGGGCACTGTCCTGTGCATGGATTTTGGGATTTGGACTGGAGTTTTTCTTTGGTCTGTGGATGGATACGATTTACAAGTATGTTTTCTTGAACAACTTGGGCTTTTCTATTGCGCTTGGACTGCCGATTTTTATTCTCATGACCTCAGGCAGCATTCACATCCCAATGCGAATGCCTTGGAAGGAGGGGTGTGCGCCCGTGCCAAAAAAAAGAGGGCAGAAGCTTGGAATTCTCGTGGCGGAGACAGGTGTGCTAACGGCAATTATGATTGGGATTTACCGAGGCTATCACTTGTCTAATCATCCGATTATGTGCGTGTTGTCGGTTGTTGCCATTTTACTTACAGCGGTTATCTGCGTGTGGCCAAGAAAAAAGGGGGAATGGAACCATGGATGAGAGAGAAGGAAAAAAAAGCATAAGAACAGTTATCTGGCTATTGGCAGCGAATTTTCTCGTGTCAGCCTGCATCATAGGATACCTTGCAGTGTGGCATTCGGATGGGGCAAAGGAGGGAAGTGAGATTCCTGCCGAGAGCAGTATACTGGCAGAGCAGATGGAGACCGGAGAAAAATATGTCCTGTATATCGGCACCAATGACAAGGATACCTACACCCAGCTCATTCCTACGGAGGAAGCAAGGGATATCGTCAATGCCATCTGCACGAAATATGTCGATGGGTACACGACATCTGACGCAAAAGGCGGGTGGGTAGACGAGACAGATACGCTGACACAGGAGCATACATTGGTCTATGCTTTTTACGAGGTGACGGAGGAGCAGCTGCTCTATATCATGGATGAGATATTGACGGAGCTAAATCAAAATTCCATACTGGTAGAAAAGCAGGAGGCAGTTTATGCATATTATTCCGGAAAATAGCAGCTTGCAGCAGCACGGAGGAGAAAGATGATAGATAACAGTATTCAAGGCAATGCGACATGGGAGAAAAAGTTTTTGCGTTTTGTGGTATCGGGTCTGCTGTTTTTTGTGGTAACCATGCCATTCCGCTATTATTTTGGGATGATGGAGGTGACCGAAATACGTCCTGCAGCTGCATTGCCGCCATTCTTTGGAATGGTTTATGGGTTTTGGGGCGCTTTGGGATGTGCGGTCGCAAATCTTGTTGCAGATATGTTGTCCGGCTATTCGATTGGAATGAGCCTTGCCAGCTTTCCGATTCAGCTTCTGATTGGAATCCTGCCATATCTGCTCTGGTATGGGATACCGGCGTGGGGAGAGAAGAAGCCGTCTTTTCCAAAGATGGACACAACGGCGCATGTGGTAAAATATATGCTGATCATTCTTTTGGATTCTTTGCTGACGACTTTTCTCTTGGGTGTCGTCATGAAGGTCTTTGGAATCACAGAAATTTTTTCGCAGACCACCTTGATGATGTTTTGGAATAATCTTGGCTTTAGCTACATGCTTGGCTTACCTCTGTTTACATTGATTGCCTTTTGGCAGGGACGGCGATTTTCCTTAAATGAGCGGATGATTTTAATTTTTTTGATTCTTGCCGTTCTTGCGGCCTCCTTAACAGGGATTGCGTCGTGGAGGGAGGCGTCGGTTGTCTCGGGAGAGCTTGTCTATCTTTGGAATCGGATCTATACAAATGTCATTGTCACCCTAAATGTATTTATGCTTGTGGAAATATTATTTTTGGTGTATATGGAAAAAAAGATTACGGTTCCGATTGAAAGGCTGGCTCATATTGCCAACGGTTATGTGCAGATTGAAAAAAAGGAGTTGAATTCACAGAAGTTTACAGAGGCCTGCCAACCATATCTGGGCGATCGGACAGAGGTGGGGGATTTGGCAAAATCCTATGTCCGTATGATTACAGACCTTGATATCTATATGGAACACCTGACAAAAATTACGGCTGAGAAGGAGCGAATTGGGGCTGAGCTGAATGTGGCAACCCATATTCAGTCCTCCATGCTTCCCGGGATCTTTCCGGCATTTCCCGAGCGGAAGGAATTTGAAATTTATGCCACGATGAATCCGGCGAAGGAGATAGGAGGCGATTTTTATGATTTCTTCATGGTAGATGACAGGCATCTGGCAGTTGTGATGGCAGATGTGTCGGGAAAAGGTGTTCCGGCAGCGCTGTTTATGGTAATCGGAAAGACTTTAATTAAGGATCATACGCAGCCGGAGCGATCGTTGGGGGAGGTCTTTGCCAGTGTCAATAACCTTCTGTGCGACTCCAATAAAGAGGGCTTATTTATTACAGCCTTTGAGGGTGTCCTTGATCTGGTAACAGGAGATTTTTCTTATGTCAATGCGGGGCACGAGGTACCCTATATGTGCAAAGGCGGACAAGGCTTTGAGCCATACAAGGTCAAGCCGGGCTTTGTATTGGCGGGAATGGAGGATATGAGCTACACGGAGGGCAATGTGCGGCTGGAACCGGGAGATAAGATTTTCCTCTACACAGACGGAGTGCCGGAGGCTACAAATGCGGCAGAGAAATTGTATGGAAAGGAACGGCTGTACCATATTTTGAATTGCAATAAGGAAGTTCCCCCGCAAGCCTTGCTGGCAAAGGTAAAGGACGATGTAGACAGGTTTGTGGGAGAAGCGGCGCAGTTTGATGATATTACGATGCTTTGTCTGGAGTATAGGGGACAGAGGGATAACGAGGTAGCGGAGTGAATGGAGAAAAAGAAACAAGAGAGATCACGGTAGAGGCTACAATAGAAAATTTGGAAAAAGTGACGGCATTTGTGGATGAGGAGTTGGAAAAGCGAAATTGTCCAATCAAGATACAAATGCAGATTAATGTTGCGGTGGACGAGATTTTTAGCAATATTGTACGTTATGCCTATGCTCCGCAGACAGGACCTGCTGTGGTGCTGGTGGAGGTTAAGGAGAAGCCCTTGGAGGTAGTCATTACGTTTATTGATGAGGGGATTCCATACGATCCGCTAAAGAGAGAGGATCCCGATGTGACACTAAGTGCAGACGAGCGAGAGATAGGCGGTCTTGGAGTATTTTTGGTCAAAAAGGTTATGGATGATGTGGCCTATGAATATCGGGACGGGCAGAATATTTTAAGGATTAGGAAGACTCTGGAGGGTTAGGAGGATGACCGGTTATTCTGATTTTTTGTATGATTTGAAATAAGAGGAAAGAAAATGTCACCTGCTGTTTTATGCTGCAGCAGGTGGTATTTTTGAGAAAAACTGTATTTTCTTATTCGACATTGTCTGATATAATAGGACAGGATATGGTATCTGAAGGAGACAATTTATGTGAATTGCTGTTTTAGATGATGAGCTGGCAGAAAGAAGAAGATTTATTGCCGCTTTAAAAGAGTGGGACTCCTCGTATAGCAGCAAAATACGGCGGCGATGCAGGCTTTCGCTTTGATGCGGACAGGCACATGTTTACAACCAGAATACGGTTGAAATAAGGAAATAGAATAAGATCAGAATGATATCAATGAAAAAATCCGGGAGGAATGGGACATGAAGATTGAAAAAATAACAAATGAAGGAGAACTGGAGCTAAAGCTGGAGGGAAGGCTTGATACGACGACAGCTCCTTTGTTGGAGGCAGAGTTAAAGAAAAGCATTGACGGAGTTGCCGTGCTTATTTTTGATTTTTCCGAGCTTGCATATCTTTCATCGGCAGGCCTACGTGTTTTGCTTACAGCACAAAAGGTCATGAATAAGCAGGGCAGTATGTGCATTAAACATGTGAATGATACCATTATGGAAATCTTTGAGGTAACCGGATTTGCAGATATTCTGACGATAGAGTAAAAGTGCTTCGTTCGGATGCCATAGGTTGGCTGTGGCATCGGTTCTACTTTTCTTTTTACCGCTTTCGTTTTGCGGCACTTATCTATATTAGTCAGTATGTTAGGTCATAGACGGCATGGTTGTGGGCGGCTGTTCTCTGCTCCATGCCTTTTGATGCGCTTAAAATCCAGAGTGAAAAAATATCAAGTCCCCGAATGGGGAATGCAAAATCCACCAAAATTCGTATCATATATATAATAGAAAAAAGAAAGCATGAATTGCAAAGAAGGAGAGGAAAGGAGAAGCAAATTATGGGACTTATTAAGGCGGGAATCGGAGCCCTGGGGGGAACGCTGGCCGACCAGTGGAAGGAGTTTTTCTATTGTGAGGCAATGAGTAAGGAGGTTATGGTCACAAAGGGGCAAAAGCGCATTGGCGGACGCTCCTCGAACCGCAAAGGAAGTGACAATATCATTTCAAACGGCTCCGGCATTGCGGTTGCAGACGGTCAATGCATGATGATCGTGGAGCAGGGAAAAATTGTAGAGGTATGTGCCGAGCCGGGCGAATTTACCTATGATACCTCTACCGAGCCAAGTATTTTTACAGGGAGCCTGGGAGAAAGCATCAAGGCAACCTTTCAGACAATCGGGAAGCGATTTACCTACGGTGGAGATACCGGCAAGGATCAGAGAGTATATTACTTTAATACAAAGGAGCTGATTGACAACAAATTTGGTACGCCAAATCCCATCCCCTTTCGGGTCGTGGATCCCAAGATCGGTTTGGATGTGGATGTATCCATAAGGTGCTCCGGTGTATATTCGTATAAAATTGCAGACCCGTTGCTGTTCTATGCGAATGTCTGTGGAAATGTAGAGCAGGAATATACTCGTGATGAGCTGGATAGCCAGCTAAAGACGGAATTTATCAGTGCGCTTCAGCCGGCATTTGCC
>JAQXLR010000053.1 GCA_029012225.1 Clostridiales bacterium | reverse complement strand
GTCTGACGTACCAGCTCATCTGTATACACAATCGGATGTCGGATATCATTCGGCGGAATATAAGCAACTGTACCTATCGTTCCATCCGACATTTCCACTCTCGCATATCGATAATATTTTATCATGTTTCTCAAAAAATTCATTACCAACATCGGATCAAAGGCATTGTTTTCCTCCACCCGGACTCTCTCTAAAACCTCAAACGGAACCATGGCTTCTTTATAGCTCCGTGCTGAAATCATCGCATCGTACACATCACAAATCGCTGTAATCTGTGCAAATACAGGGATTTCATTTCCCCTTTGTCTATCCGGATATCCCAAGCCGTCTCTCCTCTCGTGATGATGCAGCACAGCCATACAAACCTCCTCATCAAATTCATTGCCCAAAAGCTGGGCAGAATAAATCGGATGCTTGCGGATCAACGCAAACTCCTTCTCCGTCAGTTTGCGCGGTGCATTTAAAATCTCCTCCGGTATCTTTGTCTTTCCAATATCGTGTAAAAGCCCGGACAGTACCAGATTTCTGACATCTTTCTCCGGGAACCCAAGCCACTGTCCCATCATTCCGTTTAAAAAGCTGACATTGAGGCAGTGCCGCTGTAATCTTTCGTCAATCGGACGAGGCACATGAATGCAGCCGAAAATCGCGGCAGGCTCCACATCCTTTAAGCTTGTCACGATATCTGAAATAACCCCTTCCACCAAAAGCTTATCGACCGCGGCCGCTTCCCGCGTGATATGTAAAATCCGTTCTGCTCGTCTTTTTAATTCGTGATATCCCGTCTCCTCCTCCAAAAGCTGCTGCCTTTCTTTCTGCGTATCAGGCTTGCCCTTTAAGATGACACGAGCCGTCTCCTCATAAGTCGTGACATACCTTTCTCTTTTTCCAAAATTGGATATCTGCTCCAATCTTTTCTGTGTCATGCGGTGTCCGTGCGGAAGCAGCAATACATTTCCGGTCTGATCGTATACGTCATCCCTTAAAACCAATCCTTCCCAGAGGCAGCTTAAAGGGATTTCAACTAATATCCCTTTTCTTCCTTCTCTCACAATTCCCTCACCACCCTATTTACATCTCCACCAAACGGCATCCGTATTCCTCTGTCCACAAGTTAGAGTTCTGCGTGCGGACAACTTCATACTCCCCCCTCAGCTCCATTCCTTCTGACTGTAAAAATACAATGACACAGTCTCCAATCTCAAAGCTTCCTGCGGCCGCACAAAGCAGCAAGCCTCTCTCACTGATATTGATGGAAATCGTATCGATTGGCTTGCGCAAAAAAATCTTCTGATGCTTCACAAGCAACCCCTCGACTTTTCCTTCCATCTCCAAGGTATAACGCACGCTTTCTCTATCCTCTCTCTCCCTTCGCGCAGAAAGCTCTATCTCCAGCTCATTGGCAGTTACGGTCATACGAAGCCGTCCATTGTATTCAAGTAACATCTCTTTTGTAAAAATCAATACGGAAACAAGAAGAACGCGCTCTTGTATTCTCCCGGACATCAGACTGCTTGATCTTATTTTTATCAGATTTCTCCGTGAATCAAAATCTGTGATTTTTGTATCCGCAATTGTCTGTCCGCTTTTTTTGTTTCGAATCAAGGCTCTGCAGTTTTTTAAATTTATTTCATGTTTCACACGAATCACCACACCTCTCGCTCTACCTGCAAACTTTGGGTCACATCCCCTCTCTTTTCCAACGCTTTCTCTCCTATCTCTTTTTTACTATATTTCTCTTTGTATTTCAACAAAAATTGTCATTTCACCTCATATTTTCCCGTAAGCGCAAAAGAATCTTTTTTTCCAGCCGGCTTACCTGAACCTGCGTCATTCCAAGCTCTGCTGCCACCTGTGTCTGCGTTCTGCTCTCAAAGTATCTTAGCTCAATCAATCTCCTTTCTCCCTCACTCAGCTCAGAAAGGAGCTGCGCGATTACCATCTGATTGAGTACCGCCTCCTTTTCCGGCTCCTCCTCCTCATATTCTCCTCCCAGCTGGTCAATCAAAAGAAGCTCATCGCCGTCCTTCTCATAGACAGGCTGATAAAGAGATTCTACCTCACGGCTTGCCTCCATCGCCATAACCATGTCCTCTGCCGTAAGCCCGGTAATTGCGGAAAGCTCAGCCATACTCGGCTCTCTCCCCAGCTCCCTTGTCAGCAGTTCTCTCGCCTTGCCGATTTTATAAGCATTTTCCTTTAACGCTCTACTCACCTTTACCATGCGATTGTCCCTTAAAAATCGCCGTATTTCTCCTGTAATCATGGGAACCGCATAGGTTGAAAAGGCCAGATTAAGCTCCAGATTAAAATGATCAATTGCCTTCATCAAACCAATACATCCAATCTGAAACAGCTCCTCCCTATCATGTCCGTAATAATCAAATCTTCTGACTACCGCATGCACCAGACCCATGTTGTCGTCTATCAGGCGATCTCTGGCTGCCTTATCCCCCTCGTGTGCAAGTCTGATCCGCTCTGCAAAACGATTCATTTCCGTCAACCTTCCTGTACGCCAACTTTTTTACACATCCATACTCTCGTTCCCTCTCCCACAGCAGACGTTACTCTTACTTCATCCATAAAGGCCTCCATAAAGGCAAAACCCATGCCTGAACGTTCCAGCTCCGGTCTTGTCGTATAAAATGCCTCCCTTGCCCTTTTTACATCCGCAATCCCACGTCCGGTATCCTCCACTGTGATTTCCACACGATTCCCTTCCACGAGACATGTTACCTCCACCTTTTCCTGCGGGCTGTCGTACCCATGAATGATCGCATTCGTAACCGCCTCTGATACCGCTGTTTTGATATCCGATATCTCGTCTAGTGTCGGATTCATATCAATTAGAAAGGCTGAAACTGCCACCCTTGCAAACGCCTCATTCACGGAACGGGCATCAAAGCTTATTTTCATCTCGTTTCTTCTCTGCATGATTCACTCTCCTCCATTTCAATCAGCTTATGCAGTCCGGAAATCACAAAGATCTTCCGAATCCGGGCATTTAAATTTCGTGCGGACACCCTGCCTCCTCCGTAGCCCATCTTGCGGCATCTTCCGATAATCATACCGATGCCTGAGCTGTCCATAAATTCTGTTTTGGAAAAATCAAAGATGAGCTGTTTTACTCCGTGGGTTTCTATGTACAAGTCCGCCTGCTGCTTTAGCATGCCTGCCTGATGGTGATCCAATTCTCGGGGAATATGCACCACAAGCTGTCCACCTCCACATTCACAATAGTTCTCCATATATCCTCCCTTCCGATCAAACTTTTCACATGGTTTCTGATTTACCTGCTTCAAACACCTGCACGGCTTGCATGCAGCACCTTCCATCCGTGCGAGTGCGCATCGTTTGCAGGATTTTTTCACATGGGAAATCAAAGAATTTCCCATATGCAAAAAGACGTCTGACCGGAAGCAATTCTTCCAATCGACGTCTTTTGTCTGCATCATATTTCTCTTTGTGCCGCTGCCCTTTGTTACTCCTCAATGTCCAGATAATTTTGGGAAATCGCTGCTCTCTCTGTTCCCGGGTACAGCTCTGCTATCTTCTGATAATAAATTTTTGCTGACTTTAAATCATCTCTTTTGCGGTAGGACTGTGCGAGATAATACAGTGCATCCCCATTCTGGTAAGTCTCATCCATCTCCACAACCTTCTGCAGATTCTGTATCGCTGTCTCAAATTCCTGTGCCCCATATGCATTTCTTCCATCCCGATACAGCGCGCTGATGTATTCGGCATTTACCTCGCTATTAATGGTATCATAGGTGGTCTTTGCCGTTTCTCGCAGGAAATCCGGGTTGACATTTCCAAGAGCCGTCCCTGCCGTCTCAATGTCTCCATCCAGATATGCGATATAAGCAACGAGCAACTGCTCATAACTGCTGACACTGGTAGCCTGCAGCTCCTCATTCTCTCTTGCCTGCGTCATCTGATTTGTCAAATCATCAATCTGTGCCTCCAATGTGCTGATTGTCTGATTTTTTGCCGTAATGGTGTTATTAGCATCTAATACCTCAGCCTTTGCCTCGTTTTGTACCTGCCGCTTTACCCCCGGCACAAGCAAAAAGCCGGCAATCGCCACACCAATCACGATGCCGACGACCATATTGACAATCGTGATAATCGCAGAATTATCTTTTAAATAGCCCGGTTGGATAATCGTATCATTTCCGCTTTGATAGGATACAAGCTCCTCCTTTTTGGGCTTTTTATTACGGCTGTTTTCCCGCAATCCCGCATTTGCTTCTTTCAGATACCGGAGCGTGACGGTATTATTCGCATCAATCTTCCCCGCATTGCGCAACGCCTTCTTTGCCAAGTCGTATTTCCGCTCCTGAATGTACAAAAGACCCATAAGCTGATGCCCTGCTACCATCTTTGGATTCAGCGAGAGCACCTTTTTTAACTGAATAATTGCCAAGTCTCTGCTATCCTGTC
>JAQXLR010000052.1 GCA_029012225.1 Clostridiales bacterium | reverse complement strand
TATGAATGTATCCGGTTTCCACAAGGTCTTTTTGTCTGTCAACCATATTCGGTCTATGCATAAGCTCCAGTCTTGCCCCATCGTCAAAGGACAAAAAATAGGAACGAAAATCGGTGTCCCTATTGTGATATCCCTCGTTCGCACTCGCATGAAAATATTTCACAAAAAAGTCTTTTGCTTTTTCCAACTCATTTACATACATCGCAATATGTTCTATCTGCATCTTTTCTCTCCTATATCACCCGATTTGTAGTATTTATCGGCTCATTTTTATAAAAAGTGATAGTATTTTCGCATAAAAGATATTATACTAGTATGGTAGGAGAAAGCTTTTCATGCTTTAGATTTGAAGAATTGGAAAAAGAAAGCACACAAAAAGCGGCAGTGGGGGACAAGAAGGAGGAGCAGCGGATGAAAGTGATTTTATTTGACTTAG
The DNA here is from genome assembly GCA_029012225.1 of Clostridiales bacterium. Lineage (GTDB taxonomy): Bacteria > Bacillota > Clostridia > Lachnospirales > Lachnospiraceae > Roseburia. Next base: position 10,759 of record JAQXLR010000052.1, on the reverse strand, counting down.
ACGGAACACTTCTTCCTATGGAGCAGGAGACATTTACAAAAATGTATTTTAAGGCCTTGGCGGGCAAGCTTGCGCCATGCGGCTATGATGCGGCAGAGCTTACGAAGGCAGTCTGGAAGGGAACGGCAGCCATGGTCGCAAACGATGGGAGCCGGAGCAATGAGGACGTGTTTTGGGATACGTTTGCTGCGCTATATGGAACTAAGGCCTATAAAGACAGAGCGATTTTTGACGATTTTTATCGAAATGATTTTGACAGCCTAAAAGACGTATGCGGCTATGTGCCGCAGGCCGGACAGCTGGTAAAAAAGCTGAAGGAATCGGGGCATCAAATCATTCTTGCATCCAATCCGATTTTTCCTATGGTGGCGCAAGAAAAGCGTATGGTGTGGGCAGGCTTGGAGGTGGCGGATTTTGTATGGATTACCTCCTACGAAAACTCCTCCTACTGTAAGCCAAATCCCCAATATTATCTGGAAATAGCGGGGAAAATAGGCTGTGAGCCAAAGGAATGCCTGCTTGTCGGCAATCATGCAACAGAGGATATGGTTGCGAAAGAAGCGGGAATGCAGGTGTTTCTACTGACGGACTGTCTGATAAACAGCGACGATAAAGATATTTCTCAATATCCGAGAGGCAATTTTGGAGAGCTGCAGCTCTTTTTGAAAGAGCTATAGAGCGAAATAAATTTTTGCTTTTGCCAAGGAGAAGGACATATATGGAACCTAAGACCGTGTCAGCTGTACTGTACTATTATCGAAAAAAATATAGGTTGAAGCAGGAGGATATTTGCGGTGGAGTCTGCTCAATACCAACTTTTTCTAGGTTGGAAAAGGGTGAGCGAGCGGTTGATTCCCTTACGGTAGAAATATTGTTAGAGCGCATAGGGAAAGAGGTTGCCTTATTTGAAACAATGTTAAACGAATCAGATTACAGATTGTGGGAAATAAGGAATGAAATAAAGAATGATGTGTATAGTTTAAAATTTGAACAAGCTGCTTATAAACTCAAAGTATACAGACAAATGATGCCTGTAGAAAAGCGGATTCATGAACAATTTTGTTTATACTGTGAAATTTGTATGGATATCCAGGACAGAATCCAAGAGAGTATAATAGCCGAAAAATTGCTGCGCGCGATTCGCATTACAAGACCGGATTATGGAAAAGAGGAAAGCAGCTATCTGCTGTACAGTAAGACAGAGATAAGATTGATTCTTCTTTTCATGGATTATGGGAAAAAAGAAACAGAACTTCTGGAAGGGGAACTGTTGGAGCTTTTAAGCTTCGCAGAAAATTATTATTCACAAAGGCAAAAAGAAGAAATTGGAATAGAGCTAATACGCAGGCTGATAAAATGTCAGGATGAAAGCAGAGACAATGGAAAAATTGTTTCCTATGCAGAAAAGGGAATTTCCATGCTGATACAAGGCAGGGGGATTCGTTATCTTGGGGAACTATATTTTACAAAGGTGCGAGCATTGGAAAGGCAGTACAGAGACGGAACAAGTTGGAATGAAATAAAACGAAGGTGTTACGAAGAATGTAAGATGGCATATTACTTGTTTTTTCTGGAGCGAAAATCGAAGGAACAGGAAGAAGTGCAAAGATATTGTCAGGAGGTACTGGAATGTCCAACTATCGAGCCGGGGATATTATTCGATTGACGAGAATTGCAATCGGAATGACACAGGAAGAATTATGTGACAATATATGCGGGATTCAGACGCTGCATCGTATTGAGAACGGAAAGGTGGCAGTAAAAAGGGACATCTACTATCGCCTAATGGAAAAAATGAACCGGATACCGGAGCAAAATTATGCAGTTTGTGCAGGAAAGAATATGGAGCTTTTAGAGGAAAGAATCTATTTTGAGGATGCTGTGCGAAAAGAAGACTATCACAAGGCAGAGAAATATCTTCAAATCATAGAACGTAAGGCAGATGATAATGTTGTTACACGCCAATGTGTAAAAAAGATGAAAGCTCTGATTGCATTTTATACCGGAAAAATCACTCAAAGTGAGCTTGTGGATACATTAAAAGAGGTAATTAAAATGACGGTGCCGGAATATGAGGTATATTATGAGAGAGGGTATCCGTTTACAGAACAGGAGATATTGGCATTGATGAGCCTGGCAAATGCCTTGGATCGAAATGAAAGCTATGAGGAAAGCAAAAAAATATACCGAATGCTACTCTGCTGCCTGAGTATGGATTATATGACAAGTGATAGTAGGATCGATCTTGAAATTACAATTATGAGAAATATGGCAAATACTTGTACGAGGATAGGAGAACACGCAGAGGCAATTGTTATATATAAAAAAGCCTTGGATATGTCACGAAAATGCGATTATGGTCGCAGGTATACGGTTCTTTTTGCTGAAATGGCGTGGAGTATGCTGCAGGAAATAAAAAGCGGACAAAGGGACTCCAATGATACAAAGAAGGCAGAGCAGTATTTACGACAGGCATATTACATCGCCGCAGCTAGAAAAGAGGAAAATCTTATGAAGATAACGGAACGCATTTATTGGGATGCATTTGGGAGGAAACTTGATTAAGAATATTCATCTTTTCCAAATAATTTATAGGAATATTGAGCAGATGACATAGAACTAGAATCATGTGGACTAGAATGCAAATAAGATCTAGCGTAATAAAATACAAAAGACCATACCAGAATTGGAAATAATATTTTCCAATTCTGGTATGGTTTTTTGTATTTTAGGATTATATAATTTTTTACAACAAATAAAAAAAGAACAAGAAAATTTAGAAATAAATTCTATAAGAAATGTGAATGTGAGAGCTTTTGCATTATTGACAGACCGGCACAATGCCAAAAATGTCAAGTTTCTACTAACTGTGAGTGGCCTTGGAAAATGTATGATAAGCTGTTTCGGTTAGATTATATACATGCATTCTAGAAGGGAACTAGTTAGAATTATGAGAGTTGTAGAAGATTTAAGTATCAGGAATATTTATATCTCTTTGAATTATTATTGCGATAATCAATGTTTAATGTGCGGTGTTCCGTCCAATAAATATAATAAATACAATAAAGATTTGCAATTTTATATTGAGCAAATAAACAAAATTCCATTTGACATTAAAAATAATGACATAATTACCTTATCGGGCGGGGAGCCATTTATGTTTAGTGGAATCTGGAAGTTAGTGGAATGCATTAAGATGACCTATAAATGCAGAATAACTGTGTTTACAAATGGAAGAGCACTAAAGCATAATAATAAAGTTCAGAAACTAGTTGAATATGGGGTGGATAAGTTAGTAATTCCTTTTTTTATATAAAAAAGATACATATGACTTAATTGCTGGTGCATCGGATGCTTATGACGATGTCGTTAAAGCCTTGGAGAATCTAAATGCCACAAGTATATATCATGAAGTGAAGTATCTTCCTATGAAACAAAATGTGAATGATAGGCAAGTGAAGAAGATGAATAAAAACTTAATGAGAATTATAACAATGTCGGTGCTGTTATCGCTAGATTTCTTTTCTGCTGTAGAAGTAGCTTTTTTCTTTCAGAGAATGTTGGATGCTTCCGATATCTACTTTATTTATGCTGTTTTTTCAGTTCTTATTTTTGTCTTGGAAGTACCTGCCGGATATTTGGGAGATAAAATAGGACATAAAAACAGTATTCTGTTAGGCTTGTTATGTGGAGTGGCAGGGTTTACAGGTTTTATTGTATCAAGCGGATTTTGGGGTATTATCATTTCATATATGATGATGGCAATGATGACATCATTGATTAGCGGATCAGACGATGCAATTTTATATGAATGTCTGGAGAAGGAAAAGCGCCAAGGAGACTTTGGGAGTGTATACGCAAAAGTAGCTTCACTTGGATACATCGGCTCTATTGCAGGAAGCATTTTAAGTGGATTCATTGCAAGGTTTTCCTTAAAAGCTAACATCGTAATCCAGATAATTTTATTGTTTGTGGTAATAATCATATTATTCGGGATTCGAGTAGAAAAGAAGCATGGTGGTGAAAGGGAAAACGAACGTGGTAGTTTAGCAAATACGATAATGCAGTCCAAGAGTTTAATCATAATATTAATACTGGCAGGTTTTTTTATGGCAAGTACTCTGATTGGAACAAAATTTTCTCAACAAATTATGTTGGATGCAGATATTCCACTCGCATTTTTTGGTGTGTTTGCTGCCTTAAACACGCTGATTGCTTCACTGTTTTCCTATGTTGCATCAAAAGTTAAAAAAATTCCGCTATATTTTACCTTGATAGCCCCATCTTTGGTATTGGTGTTGATTGGGATAGGAAAAAACGGATTTTTGGTGTTTTTGTTATTTGTGAGCTCTGCAAGTAGGGCAATTGGAAATGTTAAAATCACAACACTTATTAACCAGAGAATTTCATCAAACTATCGTGCAACAATAAACTCTATGAAAAGCTTGTTGTTTCGACTCTTTTATTCAGGCATTATTTTAATGTGTGGAAAGTTTGCAGATATCAATATTTATTTAGCAGTCATGTGTAGTGGGATTATATTGCTGATATCTATTTCAATGTGTTATATAGTTAGGAAGGTATATGTAAAAAATGATATATCAGAAACATATATACAACAAAACCTATAGGTAGTGAAAGAAGTTGCAATAATATTGTGGAGTGGGCCATTAAGATTGCCAGATTGAGAATGATTATGATGAGTACTTAAAAAGCCAAATTCAATTTAAAAAAGTGGGCTCTATGTCGGAAAGTTAAAGATCATGACATATGATCAGAGAAAGAGTATGGATAAATATGCGCAATATATTATGCAGAATAGATATAATATAAATGTATTGGAAGTTGGATATGGATTGGGAGTATTTGCAGAGGCAATAGAAAAATAGATTATAGAATATTACAATATTTTGATAAATATCATCTTCAGTATGATTTATCACTTTATGAGGAGTCAAAGAAGCATTTTCTCATCTTTCGTATTCACAAATTTAAAGAGTAAAGCTTTCGCACATAGAGAATAATTTTGGAACAATCTAGTCCAGATTTTATTAAGAAAAGGGAGTATGGAGATTATGAGAGATAAGCATTACATCACAAGAGAAATCATCCTGATTCTATTTCGTATTTTTATTGACCTTATCGTATTTTTCATTCCGATTATCGTCAATGAGATTATCAATGGCAGGCTGGAATTTTCCAATAAAATCATCACATTTCTGATGATTTTTATGCTGCTGGAAATCGTGCTGCAGGTAATTTATCTTTTTATTGAGCTTCATCTGATGAAAAAATATAAAATCGGACTTTCGGAAAAGCTATACCAGAAGATTTTTTCGATGAAATATGATTCCCTCATCAAATATGGGACAACCTATCTTGTGGAGCGGGCAGACGCAGCGGTCATTGCCTTTTCCAACCTCTATGTGCGCTCCATCCCCGTTTTGATTTCCAAAATCGTTATGATTGTGCTGATTCTTACATATTCCATAACGATAAATATCGTTATGTTTTTTGTGATGCTGTTTATTCTCGTTTTGAATGTGCTTGGCTTTTATCTGCTGAACAAAGAGCTTTTGAAAAAATCGGGAGAGATGCAGAGAGTCATCCCAAAGGAGAGAAAGGACATCTATCAGATTGCGGAGCAGGTTGATTTTATCAAGCAAAATGATGATAATAGCAGGTTGAAGGGAATTTTAGAAACGCATCTGGAAAAAATTGAGCATCTGACGATGAAGGTAAATCTGTTTGCAAGCGGCATGAATGAAATCATCAATTTCTTCAATATGTTTGCACAAAATGTCATCCTGATTTTTTCTTTTTATTTATTTTTGCAGCAAAAAACGGGCTTAAGTGATATCTTTACCATTTCTATCTTAATGTCCTACTTCTTGCCGGCGGTGATGTGCATTGTCGGGGTGAATCTTGACCTAAGAGAGATTAAGGCATCAAAGGAATTTTTAAGGCTGCTTGATGAGAATGCGGAACAAAGCGGAGAGAAAAGGCTCGATGAGGTGGAAAATGTAACCATCGATTTGGACAAGCTTTGCACGTCGGAGGGACAGGTTTTGGCAAAGGATATCCGCATCGAAGCCAAAAAGGGAGATGTAATTGGAATTATTGGAGAGTCCGGCTGCGGAAAAACAACCCTGATGAAGTCCGTTCTGAAATTCTGGGAGCAAAATCACGGAATCAAAATCAATGGAATCCCATTGGAGGAATACGATAACGCTGATTTTAGAAGGAAAATTTCCTACTACTCACAAAATGTTCCCATTATCACCGGGAGGCTGTATGACAGCCTGTGCTTCGGCAGAGAAATGGGAGACGAAAACGCTTATGAGAACTTGGAGTTCCTTGCGAAGTTTAAGCAAGGCGGCAACCTGAAGGGAAAAACGATTTTGGAAAACGGAAATAATCTCTCCGGCGGGGATAAGCAGCGAATTGCACTTGCGAGACTTTATACCGAGGATGCGCAAATTCTCGTTTTGGATGAGCCGACCAGCTCCTTGGATAGTGAGACGGAGAGAAAAATTCTAGAGCCGGTCTTGGAAAAGAAGGATAAAATTATTTTCCTGATTACACATCGGAAGGATAACCTGAAATACTGTAATAAAATATGTGAGTTAAAGCCGGAGGCAAAAGCAGACCGCTAGGAGGTCTGCTTTTTGTGTGATATTGAATGAAACCAGTTTTGCGGCAGGGAAAAGCCAAAGATAATTCCAAGCACGATGGCACCGGCAACCTTTGCGGTATTCATGCCGTTTGCCGTACATTTTTCCATTTCATTCATGATAAAATAGTATGAGGTATAGTAGATCCCGGCACCGGGAACGAGCGGAAAGATACCGGAAATAAGATAGACTGTTACCGGATTTTTTCGCAGGGCTGCGGTCGTTCTGGAGACTACGGTTAAGGTAAAGGTTGCAATCAGATTCGAGATTGCCGCCCCGCAGTCTGCATTCAGACAGATGAGATACACCAGCCAGCCAAGGGCTCCGGTAAGACCGCAGAAGATAAGCTCTGACTTTGGCACTGCAAACAGGACGCCAAAGGATAAGGTCGCAAGCATGCAAAGAAGAAACTGTAACATCATAACAAAAAACCTCCGGTAAAAAAGCGATAAATGGTAATCACGGCGCCGACGCCGACTGCGATACAAAATGCGGTTAATATGGCATCAATCATGTGGATTGCGCCCGAAAGGTAATCGCCATTGAAGAAATCACGAATGGAGGTCGTCAGTGCGATGCCGGGAACAAGCGGCATGATGGAGCCGATGATAATCTTATCATAGGAAATGGGAAGGCTGATTGAGAGCGCAAGCATGGCATAGAGCGTCACGGCAGCGCTTCCCAAAATATTTGTGAGAAATTTGCTCGCACCGGAGCGGGCAAGATGATCCAAAAGCAGCTGGAGCAGAGCGCCGGAAAAAAAAGTAAGCAGTGCATCCAGGGCACACCCTCCGAAAAGATAGCTAAAGCAGGCGCTTCCAAGCCCGCAAAAAAGGACACGCACCCATTTTTTTTGAAAGGGAATGTCCTTGCATTCCTCAAGACGCTTCCATGCCTCAGACAGGGAGCATTCCATGGAACAAACCTCTCTGGAGAGCTGATTTAAGGCGGCAATGCGACCCAAATGGATTTTTCCCAGCGGGACATGGCGAATCAGGCTGCATGCATCGTCCCGATTCTCATTTGCACTGGCAAAAATGCCGTTGGAGAGGACATAAACATCATAATTTTCAACCTCATACGCTTCTAAAATATGCATTACCGTATCTTCTACGCGGTAAATCTCCGCGCCGTTCCGAAGCAGGGCATCGCCGATTTCGACGGCGAGCGAGAGAATTTCCTTTGTCACTGCCATTTGCATATCTTACACCTTTCCAATCCTGTCCGTTTGTTTTTCATATGAAAAATAGCATACTTTTTTCAAAATTGCAACGAAGCACATGCTTTGAATTTGATACATAATATTTGGAAAACAAAGAAATACTAAGCATAATCCACAGTCCGGTCTGTGGAACGGCAAGAAAACAGGAGGAAAACGCGTATGAATTGCAGAAAATACAGAGCGTGTCTGGCAGGTGTCATTGCACTGGCATTGCTGTATGGGGCATTTCTTTTTGTGAAATATGGAAAAGAGAGCCGTGTGCCTGAGGGAGGCACGCTTGTAAAAGAGAGAGTGCTAAGAGAAGGTGGGAGGATGGAATGGGCATGAGCAAGGAAACCTTACACCTGAAAATTGACAGAAATACGATTGTGACAGATCGTCATGTAAAATTGCAGGACATCGCCAAAATGGAATGCACCAATCCGTCTATTCTGCGAAAGCTGGAGCAGAAAAAAATCTACACATTTTCGGAGGCAATGAATCCGAAAAAGCAGAAAAATGAAAAAAAGGTGTTTTCTGTCTTAAAAATCATTGAGTTCATACACGAGGAATGCCCAAACGTGGATGTCTCCAATGAAGGAGAAAGTGATTTTATCATAGAATACATTCCCAACCCGAACAAGCCCAAATGGCTCAATGCCGCAAAGACAGTCTTGCTTTGCATTGTGACCTTCTTTGGGGCGGCATTTACGATTATGGCATTTAACAACGATATTTCCGTTACGGACATTTTTTCAAAATTTTATCAGCAGGTAATCGGAAGGCCGTCAAGTGGAGTGACAGAGCTGGAAATTTGCTACAGCATAGGACTGTCTGTCGGAATTCTAATCTTTTTTAACCATGTGGGACATAAGAAAATCACACCGGATCCAACGCCGATTCAGGTCGAGATGCGCAAATACGAGAAGGATATCGACACGACGTTTATGGAAAACGCGGAGAGGAAGGGGCATAATATCGATGTTAAGTGAGCATATTTTTCTGGGCTTTGTCGGGCTTGCAGCGGGCTTTGCCGTTTCTGCGGGAACCTTTGCGTTTCTGATTGTAATCGGCGTCATTCCTCGTATGATTGGAAAAAGCAATCGCGCCGCCGAGACGATACATTTTGAAAACATGATTATTCTGGGCGGAATCTTCGGGAATCTGATTTCCGTGTTTTTAAACCTCAGACTGCCGCTTGGCTCGCCATTGCTTTGTGTGTATGGACTGTCTGCCGGAATCTTTGTCGGCTGCATTGCAGTAGCATTGGCAGAAATCTTAAATACGTTTCCGATTATGTTTCGGCGCACGGGGTTAAAGGTAGGTCTGCAATGGATTATGCTGGCAATGGCACTTGGAAAGACCTGTGGCTCGCTGTATTATTTTTTGAAGGGAATTGGATGAGAGGAGAAGAGATGAACGAAAAGAAAGAGAGAGAACAAAAAAAATACAATGATTATGTCAAGCAGATCACCCCTACGCACAATCTGTGGCTGAATATGCTAAAAGCCTTTGTCACAGGAGGCATCATCTGCTGCATCGGGCAGTTTATCTTAAATACATGCAAAAATTACGGCTTGGATCAGGAGGCGGCAGGGAGCTGGTGCAGTCTCATTCTAATCTTTTTGTCGGTGCTTTTGACCGGACTAAACATCTATCCTTCGATTGCAAATTGGGGCGGTGCCGGTGCGCTGGTTCCGATTACCGGCTTTGCCAACGGTGTGGCGGCTCCTGCGATTGAGTTTCAGAAGGAGGGGCAGGTGTTTGGAATCGGATGCAAGATTTTTACGATTGCAGGACCTGTTATTTTGTATGGAATCTTCTCAAGCTGGCTTTTAGGGCTGATTTACTGGATATTAGAAAAATTCGTATTTTTTTGATGCATCTTTCAAAGATATGTTGTATACTAAAGGGGCGGCAAAAGCAAAGCCGATACTGCCGTATAGAAGTAGGAGGTTGTTATGGATTTATCATTTCAATATTTCTGGGGACAGATGACCGAAAATCCCCTGCTGTTTCTGGCTGTGATACTGACGCTTGGAGTCATCCTTGTAAATGGATGGACCGATGCTCCAAATGCAATCGCAACCTGTGTTGTAACACGTTGTATGCCTGTACGGGCTGCGATTTTAATGGCCGCAGTGCTGAATTTCTTTGGAGTTCTTCTTATGACACTTCTGAATGCAACGGTGGCACAGACGATTACTCAGATGGTGGATTTTGGCCCGAATTCACAGGATGCGGTTGTTGCGCTGTGCGCAGCGCTTTTTGCGATTGTGATATGGGCGACCTTGGCATGGTATTTCGGGATACCGACCAGCGAGAGCCATGCCTTGATTGCAGGCCTGACCGGTGGAGCAATTGCGATGCATGGAAGCCTTGCGGGAGTCAACGGCAGTGAGTGGGTAAAGGTTCTCTACGGTATGGTTTTTTCGGTGGGACTGGGCTTTGTTTTAGGCTGGCTGTCCTGTAAGGCAGTCGTACTCCTATTTTACCATGCGGAGCGAAGGGCGACAGAAAAGGTGTTTCGCGTGGCACAAATTTTTGGCGCAGCCTGCATGAGCTTTATGCACGGGGCACAGGACGGTCAAAAATTTATGGGTGTTATTTTGTTAAGCATGTTTCTGGTCAATGGACAGGCTCCGAATGCTGCAGTACATATGCCCATCTGGCTGATGCTTCTTTGTTCTGCGGTGATGGGACTCGGAACCTCGATTGGAGGGAAAAAAATCATAAAGTCGGTGGGTATGGACATGGTAAAGCTTGAAAAATATCAAGGCTTTTCAGCAGATATTGCTGCGTCAATCTCTCTGCTGTTTAGCTCTTTGTTTGGGATGCCTGTATCGACGACACATGCAAAGACAACGGCAATCATGGGTGTGGG
>JAQXLR010000051.1 GCA_029012225.1 Clostridiales bacterium | reverse complement strand
CACCAAAACGGTAATATGGGATAATCAGACGGTTTCCATACTCGTTTCCAGTAGGAAGACCATACGCATTCAACTTCAATGTTCCATCAGGATTCTTATCCAAGAAGCGTTTATCCCTGATGATCTCAAGTCTCTTCGGATTGCTTTGAATCTCATCTAAATATCCGCTTGCAATATTGTCATTCGGATGGTAATTCTTACTGATAACCCATTCCGTGAGCGCAGAAACAACCTCGCCCATCTCAAAATAGATGAGCCCCAAAAGATTTCTTGCATCACGATTTAATTTATTTAGCCTAAGACTTGCCCTTAGGTTCTCAATCGCTCCGGACAAATCCCTTACTCCGACCTTTCTGAGAGCGTCATTGTAATATGCATTGGACGCATGCAAAATCTTTTTGTATAATTTTACATTTTCCCCACAATTCCCGCAGACATCTCCATGTCCCAGCTTTGCTCCACAGTTGTAACATTCCATTCCAATAACCACGCCTTCCTTCTTACCTGCAACCTCGCATCCGGCACATCTTATCATGCGGACGCCTCAAATCGTACCGGCGATTATACGTTCCGCTTCAATTCCCGCAGCATCTCCTCCAGCACATCCGTCATATCTGTCAAGCCGTGACTGTAAATCGCCTGCTCCGCTTCCTCAATCTCCAGACTCGGTTTAAAATTCTTTAACTCTTCCTCAAAGTTTATCATAAAATAAAACCTGCCTTTTCAAAAAAATCATCACTATATTATTTCATTTTTCATTATAATATAGTGATGAGACGGATTCAATCAGATTTTCTTATTTTTGCCTTATTTTGCACCTATTTTCGGTTGACAAAATATGCTCTTTTACGCAAAATTTTTAAATTTTCTATTATTTCAGTATCAAAACAGTATCACGCTATAAGTGCATTGCCGCCCGCTCCGTGGCACTTGTTCTTGTCTGCCGGAAGCGCTGCAAGCCTGTGCCCTTCATGCCCTGATTCCTAATATCATTCTTTCCTGCAAAGTGCTTGTTGCCCAATGGGCGGTTGTTTATCTGCCTTGTATATGCGATTTGCTTATTTTCCACATTCCACCAATTCATAATATATTCCGTCTTGCACGCTTTACAATAGATGGGAAAATCTATGATTCTTGTTGTGCTTGTCAGCTTAACTACCTTTAGACGGCACACTGGGCACAAGCCCCATCCGTTTTCCTCCTTCATGAAGTTATCCGGCAATGGCTCTGCTTGCTTTGTTGGTTCTTCCTGCTTTTCCTGCTCAACCTTCGGCCAGTCAATTTTATCATCCATATCTACGCCACACAAGGCGATAAATGACGGAATAAGCTTTTTCATCTTCCTCTGCAGCATATTCTTTGGCTCTCCGTCAAGCGCAAGCTCATTGATACGCATTGACGCACGTGCAAAGTTATACAACACATCATAGTATTTCACTTCATCTCGAATCTCCACATCATCAAAAATCTCTACGCTCTTTTGTCTTGCCATATTCCACCACCTTAAAAAAATTGCGGACGAGGGAATCGAACCCCACACCTTCGACTTAGGACGCCGATATGCTGCCGTTACACCAATCCGCCATGAGTAATGCCCGGCACCGTAAAAGGCACCGGGCAAACTCCCTTCATGATAACGTAACATTGGAGGAATGAGTATATATCAACCGCTTTTGGCGGCTAATACCTTTGTTTATGTTGTCGGGATTGCTTGGTAGTAAATCGCCTCTGCCTTATTTTCAAGGACAAATGCATCGTACACAATGCGCCCCTCAACCAATGTACCGTTGATTCCCGGCGGATTCTCATGCGTCTTGTAGTCCTCTAACTTGGTAGGTGCTACGGTAGCGCACGGATGCGCAAGCATGAATCCAAATCCTTGCGGCAATCTGCTTGCCGGTACCTTGATAACGGTTGCCCCGTCAAGGTTGCCGATGACACCTTTTTTCCTATCATCTGCCCCTACTTCGGTATTCATAATAATTTCCGCGTTTAATTTCATGATGCGATAAGTCTCGGGAGTAACAATAAGCACACGCCCTTCTTCCGGTACAAGTGCATCATCAAGCGTTTTTGATGCCGTCAAAATCTGCTCGTAGATATTCGCTTTTGTCAACGCCAGTGCTGCCGGCTTTGTTCCTGCTCCTGCGGTCATAACACCATATACATAAGTGTCAACCTCTGGAATAACAACTTGCCTTGTTTGTCTTGCTAATGCCGTAGCCCCTGCAAGTGCCCCTCCTGTCTCATTTGAATCGAGCTTATCAATGGCAAATGTGAAAGAACGGTCTTTTTTCAGCTGCATTGATTCGGTCGTTGCATTAAGGCTTGCAACTGCGCCGTATCTGCTCCAGTTGCCGCCGTTTGCTCCATTTCTTCCGTAGTCATTCATCTCGGAAGTGCTGACTTTATAAATCTTTACAGTACCGGCACCATCAAAATTAAAATCGTTGTTCGTAAGCAAGCTTTTCTTGCTTTCCTTTGTGAAAATCTCGTCCACATAAGGTAAGTATTTTGTAGCTAATTCAATAGCCATATTCTAACCACCTATCAGAGACCGAAAGCGTCCCGTAATGCATCACCGCCGCCCTTTTTCACGGTTCCGATTGGGTTTCCTTGTCCGATG
>JAQXLR010000050.1 GCA_029012225.1 Clostridiales bacterium | reverse complement strand
TGAAAATCGTCTGCTCCAAAAGAGAGGCACGTTTTCCAAGAGCAAGTGCAGTCTGCATGTCCCAATCGCTTCCGCTTAAGATGACAAAAACAAAATCATAAACCATAAGTGTCGAAAGTTCCTCTGAATAAAATCCGTAATCCTTAACCAGACAGTATTCGTGGGTCGAGATTGGCTCAACCCCCATGCCATAAGGCGGAATTCCATGAAAATATCCGTAAGAAAAGATGCCCTCTTGCTCTTTGATATAGGAATTGCTTTCTGCCATAGCAGAAAGAGTATCCATTTTCTCTGCAGGCATATAGAGAGCAGGAATCCTTTTTTTGTTTAAAATACTGACTAAGGATACGGCAAAGTGAGTGGCTCCGACACCTTTGCGGCAGCCCAAGACGGCTATATTTCTAATGAGATGCGAAGGTTTTCTGCACACAGTTTGTTGATGTATAAGTGCAGTTTTTAAATTGGCAGCCGTCGGAATACGTTCTTCCGGGTGTTTGGCTGTGGTATGACGAATCAGACGTAAGAACCGGGAGGAGCATTTAGGACTGGCATAGGAGGATAAAAACTCCAAAACCTTGCCCAGACCATAGATGTCAGAACCGGGCGTGGCGGGCAGTCCGTTTAAGACCTCCGGTGCCACAAATCCGTCCGTCCCATAAATTTGGAAATTGTTGCCAGAAACGGTAAAAAAAGAAGCGATTCCAAAGTCGATTAATTTCAACTGATTTCCACATAATATAATGTGCTCCGGTTTGAAATCCTGATATAGGATAGGATAAGGAGCAAAATGATGCAGATAGTTTAAAATATCGCATAATTGGATGCCAAATTTTATTATTAGTTCCTGTGATATGTCGTTTTGATGGAGCACGAAAGTGTCCAAGGATTCACCCTGAATAAACTCTTCAATTATATAAATAAAATCCGTGTCTTCATCGATGTCATAAATAAGGGGGATTCCGGGATGATTCAGATTTTTAAGAAGATGAGCTTCCGTAGGAAAGCCGTCCTTCAGGGAGAGAGAAGATTGACGTACCTTACCTTTGGGGATAGACTTAATGGCACGATAAACCTTCAGCTTGAGATGTTCAGCAAGATATACGGTGCTAAAGCTACCGGAGCCAAGGACTGAAAGAATCCTATACTTGCCAAACAATATTAATGCTTCGATTGCGCGGTCCGCTCCTTTCTTGCGTAGCAGATTCGCATCTCATGCATAGTTTATAACATGAAAAAAAGTATTTGGCAACTACTTTTGAATTTTTTGTATAACTTTCACAAAATTATAGGAAAAAAAGTGAAAAGGCATACTTTACACCCATGAAACATTTGATTATAATGTATGTACGGTTTACAAGGTTTTCCGGATAAAGGAAGTGATGGAATGAGAATTGAAAAAGTAAACGATAATCAGATTCGTTGTACCCTGACGCGGGAGGATTTGGCAGAGCGTCAGCTTAAAATCAGCGAGTTGGCATATGGAACGGAGAAGGCAAAGCTTTTATTCCGTGATATGATGCAGCAGGCGGCTTATGAGTTTGGATTTGAAGCAGATGATATTCCGCTGATGATAGAAGCGATTCCTTTGTCAGCGGACACCATTATTCTGGTGGTTACCAAGGTAGAGTATCCGGAGGAGCTTGATACGAGATTTTCAAAGTTTTCGGACCCCGACCCGGAGGATTTGTACGAGGATGCTCTGGATGAGCAAGCCGAGGCACTTGCGGCAGAGGGAGCGGATGATATTCTTGGTTTATTTCGAAAGATTCAGGAAGAACGCAATGTGGAGGAAGCGAAGAAGAAACAAAGCAGCTTTGAGCCATCGGCAGATGGAAAAGAGCAAAAAGAGGAGAATCCGGTAAATGTACTTGTAGATCTGACAAAGCTGTTTGTTTTTGACGATTTGGCAGAATTGACGAAGCTTGCGCATATTCTAAGAGGGTTTTATACAGGGAAAAATGATTTGTACAAAAACGAATCCACTCGAAAATATTATCTGCTTGTAAGAAAAAGCAGTCAGACACCGGAGGAATATAATAAGGTGTGCAACGTGCTTTCGGAATATGCCTCTCAGAGGTCATATACATCGGCAGTGGGTGCCTTTTTTGGAGAGCACTACGAGCCATTAATCAAAGAGACTGCTTTACAGACGCTTGCGGAGTTGTAAAACAGAGAGATTCCGAGCACAAAAAATCCCATCTTTGCGAAGATGGGATTTTTTATGACCGTTTTTATCCTGCTATGCCGGATTTTTTTCAAGAAAATCATTGATATCCTTTACAAGCGCATCCGGGTCAACATTGTGCACCATTGCAGCATCCTCAATGCTTTCCATCTGAGAAGATGGGCATCCAAGGCAGTGCATGCCGATATTTAAAAGAAGTGGCGCGATATTGGGATTGATCTGAAGCAATTCGCCAATCATGGTTGATTTTGTTACCTGTGCCATATTGTAAGCCTCCTTATCTGTAATTTTGGTTGCGGGACATGCCCCGAACGACGTAATTATAATACGAAATCGCACAGATTGCAAACGAATTTCATGAAATTTCTTGTGACTGCATCTTTAGGGAGGGCACGAAAAGTCCGATATAAAAAGAAGATTAGAACAAAAGGAGAAGTCTGTATGAGAATCAACTATAATGTATCAGCAGCGATTGCAAATAAGCATTTATTGGGTATTCAAGACAATTTGGGCAAGACAATGGAGCGTCTCTCCTCAGGCTTAAAAATCAATGATGCCAAGGATAATCCGGCAGGTATGGCGATTTCGAATAAGATGAAGGCGCAGATTGACGGCCTAAACAGAGCCTCCCAGAATGCCTCGGACGGAATTTCTGTCATTCGTGTTGCAGAGGGAGCGCTGGGCGAGGTGACCAGTATGCTGCAGCGTCTTAGAGAGCTTGCCGTGCAGGCGGCAAATGATACGAATTCACTCGAGGATCGACAGGCCATCCAGGCGGAGGTGGATTCTCTTACAGCAGAGATTGACCGTGTCTCCACAGATACAGAGTATAACAGCAAAACCCTGCTGGATGGCTCTTTGGATACGAGAGTCTATACAAAGACAGACGGAGGCAGAGGCACGGCATCCAGAGTACAGATTTCCGATGAGGTTCGTCCGGGCAAGTATGAGCTGACCATTGAGAAGGCAGCGACGCAGGCAGGACCGGTTGCCACGACTGGAGTGGATTTTACAAAAGATGGTGAGATTGGGGTGGCGGGAAGTCTTTCGATTAATGGCTCTATCATAGAGTTTTCGGAGACGGATAAATTAAATGAAGTTTTTGAAAAATTGAGAAACGGGGCGGAAATCGGGGAAGCAGACATCAGCTTAGCTGCCGATGGGACGATATCCATGCAATCTACAGCTTATGGGAAAGGAAGCGTATTGGAGCTGTCATTTTCCTCAGAAGAAATTGCAACAGAGCTTGGATTTGATGATACAAAGCTGGAGGAAGATACGGATACAAAACGATGGATTTATAAGGAGACAGTAAAGGTTCCGGATCCGGGAAATCTAGGAAATACAATTGATGTAAAACAGCTTCCGGTAGGTGCCGATCCGGTGGCTACACTGATCATGCCGGGAGATGGGACAGGTTTTGGAAATACCGCAACCGTTTCGTATGAGGGCAATCGTATTTTTGTGACGGATGTGAGCGGCTTTCGTCTCTCCTTCCTCGCACAGGAGGGCTATGCAAAGGATGCCGCAAAGCCGGGAGGCGGCACTTATGACGGTAAAATCGAATTTGAGGTTTCCACAATCGGAATGATGACGCTGCACATTGGCTCGAATATGGATCAGAATATGGGTGTGCGTGTTCCGGAGGTATCTGCCAAGAGTCTGTTTGTTGACGATGTGGATGTGACGACAGTGACAGGCGCAGATCGGGCGATTACGGCTTATAGCAGGGCGGTGGATTATGTCAGCGATGTCCGTTCTAAGCTGGGGGCATACGACAATCGTCTGGAGTATACAACGGACAATCTCAATGCCTTTGAGGAAAATATGACAGGCGCACTCTCAAGATTGACAGATGCGGATATGGCAAAGGAGATGACCGATTATACGCATCGGAATGTGTTAAATCAGGCTGCAATCTCTGTGTTGACACAGGCAAACGACTTGCCGCAGCAGGTGCTTCAGATTTTACGATAGGGTAAGGAGGGTCTGTTTTGAAAAAGGAACAGATGCAGGATTTTACAAGAAGAATCAGCAGGTGCAACAGAAGCGAGCTGGTTGTGATTCTGTATGAGGTGCTGTTTGCCCATCTTGCGGATGCAAAAGAGGCATATCGCGATGAGGATTGGGGAGAATTTAAGGAGGCGCTTCGAAGAAGTGAGCGGACAATTCGTGAGCTGATGGGTGCGCTTGATTTTTCCTACGATTTGGCAAATGAGCTCGGCAGTATTTATGTATTTTGTAAAGAGACGCTCGCAAAGGCAATGTACAAAAGAAATTTAGATGAGATTGACTTGGCAGAGGAGCTGATGCGCAAGCTCTATGAGGCTTTTGTGGAGGTTGCAAAGCAGGATACATCCGACCCGCTCATGAGTAATACCCAGCAGGTTTATGCAGGCTATACCTACGGGCGGGAGGATGTGGATACATATCAGGAATTTGATGCTTCCAGAGGATTCTTTGTATAAGAATCCTCTATTTTATGTCCTGCGACTCATAGCGCTTAATGCTTGCGAGCAGGAATTTATAACGCATCTGGACGGAATTAACCTCATAGATATAGCAGTCAATCAAATCCGGGTCAACGACATTTTCCAGATTGTGGTAGGCATCTCGTAAATTTTGCGCAGTTTGGTGGAGGTCATTTATGAGTAAGGTGTAATGGTTATCATTTGCTTTTTCGTTGCGAAAAAGGTGAAGCATGTTTCCTCCTATGACATTCTGGATGAATCCATTTCTTTTATTCTATTCAGAGTATAGACAAAAAATCTTATTCTATACAGATTTCGGTAAAAAAGCTCAAATTTGGAAAAGGGAATGTTGTCATAAAAGTAAAATTTACACATAGGATACAACAAAAAAGGAAAAAATGACGCAGGATATTTCGGTTGGAATCATAGCGGTAAGCTGTGGAGTGGTATGTTTGATCGGGTTGCTAAAGAGGCGGGCACAATTTCTTTTGTACTTTTTTGTCCGGATGATTTTGGGTGCTGCCGGAATTTTTTTTATGAATTATGCTTTGGAAAAACAGGGGATTCTGGTTTCTGTCGGATTGAATCCGATTAGTCTTTTGACAACCGGAAGCCTTGGATTTAGCGGCTTTGCGCTATTATATCTCATTGTTTTGAGTAAATTTTTGTGAAACATTTATAATAGACACGGAAAGATGCGACTGATATAATTCAATTACAAAAAAAGGAAAGAGGTGATGGATTGGGGGAATTTCCACTCTGACGCTGCTGATGCTTTTAACGATTGCGGTGGCAGAGGATTTTAAGGAATGGCGGATCAGTAACCGGCTGATTTGCGCAGGACTACTTTGGGGACTTGTATTCCGCATCATGGGGGATGGCGGTGCAGGTATTGTTCATTTTCTGATGAATATTTCTATTCCGGTTATCTTATTATTTCTTTTATTTCAAATGCGCGCACTTGGCGCAGGCGATATCAAGCTGATTTCCATGACAGGAGGATTTTTATCAACAAGACAGTTGCTATATATCATACCGGTTGCATTTTTGGCAGCGGCGATTATTGGCGTGGGGAAACTTGTCTGTAGGAGGACACCACTCTGTCATTTCGGAAACCAAAGAACACAGATACATTTTTCACCGGCAATTTTAATTGCCTATCTTATTGTGGTTTGGGGGTGTGCCATTGTGTAAAGTAAAGGTGGCAATCTGCGATACCTGTGATAGCTATCGAGAGAGATTTGTCACATATCTGGTGGAACATAAAGCCGGAGAGATAAAGGTGCAGGCATTTTCTGCAGTAGATCTGTTTTTGGAAGGGCTGCTGCAGAACAAGCCGGACATTGTCATATTGGGAATGGGATTTGAAGCGGCAATAGAGTCGCTGCGAACAGAGAGGATTCCATGTGTTTTGTTAAAAGAAAGTATGCCCTTGCAGGTGGCAGAGGATACGGATTATGGTACCGAAAATGACATTCGGGAGAAGGAGGTCTTTCGGTACCAGCCGATGGAGGCAATTTTGCATGAGATACGTATGCTTCCAAGAGAAACACAGATACCGGAGGAAGGGCGACGAGGGAAGGCAAGAAGAATGGAGACAATCGGAGTCTGCTCGCCTATCAGGCATGAAATGCAGCTTCCGTTTTCTCTTGCTTTATCTGCCTCACTGGCAGAGAGAAAAAAGGTGTTATATCTGAATTTGCTTGCGTATTCCGGTTTTTTTAGATTGTTGGGGCTTCCGAATCAATCTGATCTGGGAGATATTATATTGAGGTTAAGAGGGCAGAGGCTTACACCGGAGCTATTTTGGAAAAGTGTCTATGAAATAGATGGAATCTTCTATATTTCGCCTTTTTCCAATTCGCAAAATCTGCGCGAACTTACCTTTGAAGATTTTTTGCAGCTCATTGATTTTATTGCACTAAGAACAGACTTTGAAGTAGTGGTCTTGGATTTTGGAGAGAGTTTGATGGCGTGCAAAGAGATGCTGGAAAGCTGCAGCAGCATTTATTGTCTGACAAAGATGGGATTTTTCTTTGAATGCCAAATGGAAGGCTTTTTGAATTATATGGAGTGGGAGGGAGATGAGAGGCAAAGCCAAGTGCACCTGATTGAGCTGCCGTTTTCCGCAAAGCACATACGAGGGGGAAGTGGTGTGATAAGGCAGCTTTTGTGGAGTGAGTTTGGGGATTATGTGAGGAAAATCTTAGCAGGGGGAATCTATGAGAATTGACGGCGGGGAAATCAGTCGCCTAAGGGAGGATATTCTTGCCCGCATGGATATGACAAGAGACTGGGAGGATGCCCAGGTATATGAGCTGGTGGAGAAGGCAGCAGCTGAGTATTCCACGCAGCATATGACCAGCCTAAAAGAGAGAGAGATGCTGGTGCAGACTCTGTTTCACTCCCTGCGAAAGCTGGATGTTTTGCAGGATTTGCTGGAGGATCCGGAAATAACAGAGATTATGGTAAATGGGACAGACCATATTTTTTATGAAAAGCAGGGATTGATTTACGAGTCGGAGAGGAGATTTTCATCAACAGGTAAGCTAAATGATGTAATCCAACAAATTGTTGCGGGCAGCAACCGTGTTGTAAATGAAGCGTCCCCGATTGTGGATGCGAGACTTCCGGATGGCTCTCGAGTCAATATCGTGTTGGAGCCAATCTCGTTAGGCGGCTCGTCTATTTCGATTCGAAAGTTTCCGGAACGTCCAATACGGATGGCGGATTTGGTAGAGATGGGCGCTATTTCAAAAGAGGCGGCAGAATTTTTGCAGATGCTGGTAGGGTGTGGATACAATATATTTGTTTCGGGGGGAACAGGTTCGGGGAAAACCACATTTTTAAATGCGTTGTCGCAGTATATACCGCGAGAGGAGCGGATTATTACAATTGAGGATTCTGCAGAGCTGCAGCTTTTGGACAAGCCCAATCTGGTTCGTCTTGAGACAAGAAATGCCAATACAAAGGGGGTAGTTCCGATTACGATTCGGGACTTGATAAAAACAGCTCTCCGCATGCGACCGTCAAGAATTATTGTGGGTGAATGCCGTGGGGCAGAGGCGTTGGATGTGCTGCAGGCAATGAATACGGGACATGATGGGAGTCTCTCG
>JAQXLR010000049.1 GCA_029012225.1 Clostridiales bacterium | reverse complement strand
GCCTGTCCTTGATTTTGTCCCTGCACTCCTGCCTGTCCCTGCATACCGGTCTGTCCCTGCGTACCGGTCTGCCCCTGTACATCGGTCTGTCCCTGCGTACCGGTCTGTCCCTGCGCGTCTGCCTGTCCTTGATTTTGTCCTTGTACTCCTGCCTGAGAGGAATTTCCTTTTTGTGTACAGCCCACTCCTCCTATCGCTATTGCCGCCACAAGCCCCGCTATGATAACAGGTCTTACCGCTGTTTTTTTACATGTCCGAAATAAATTTTTTATCTGCATAATCCATGCTCCCTTCTAATTCTTATGATGACACAATACTGCCAAAACATGAAAGGAAGATTAAAGCATTTTATTTTTTTCCTTCTCTTCCATTTCCTCCTTTGCCCAACCATAGGCATACTTGACCGCCTTATTCCAGCCTCTTCGCTTTGCCTCTCTGTCCTCTACCGACATTTCCGGCAAAAAAATACGCTCTACTTTTTGATTATTGATGACATCCTCTTTGTTTTTCCAGTAGCCTACGGCAAGTCCCGCCAAATATGCAGCTCCCATCGCGGTTGTCTCCACACACCGGGGACGCTTGACCGGCGCTCCTATCATATCTGCCTGAAACTGCATCAGGAAGTTATTGGCGCTCGCTCCGCCATCTACCTTTAGGGACTTTAATTCGACTCCCGCATCCGCACGCATCGCATCAATCACGTCATCCACCTGTAATGCAATCGACTCCAAGGTCGCACGAATGATGTGATTCTTATTCGTTCCTCTGGTAATCCCTACAATTGTCCCTCTTGCATATTGATCCCAGTGCGGTGCGCCAAGTCCCGTAAATGCCGGCACCACATAGCAGCCATGCGTACCATGCACCTTATTTGCCATATATTCCGAATCCATTGAGGAGTCAATCAGCTTCATATTATCACGAAGCCATTGAATGGCTGCACCTGCCACAAAAATAGAGCCCTCCAAGGCATAGTTTACTTTTCCGTCCAGTCCCCACGCAATCGTTGTAACGAGACCGTTTTTCGAAAAAACAGGCTTCTCTCCTGTATTCATAAGCAAAAAGCAGCCTGTTCCATAGGTGTTTTTTGCCTCACCCACAGAAAAGCAGGTCTGCCCAAAAAGAGCGGCCTGCTGGTCGCCCGCCGCACCCGCAATGGGAATGGCGCCCCCAAAAAAGCTTGCATCGGTATAACCGTAAATTTGACTGGAGGGAACAGGCTTTGGCAGCATACGCTCCGGAATCGCCAGCTCATTTAAAATGTCTGCATCCCAGCACAGCTCATTGATGTTAAAGAGCATCGTCCTGGAAGCATTTGAGTAGTCCGTCACATGAACCCCTCCCCTGGTAAATTTCCAGATGAGCCATGTCTCCACTGTGCCAAACAGCAGCTTTCCTTCTTCGGCAAGCTCTTTTGCCCCCTGTACGTGATCCAGAATCCACTTGATTTTTGTTGCGGAAAAATAGGCATCAATCATCAAGCCGGTCTTCCGACGATAGCTTTCCTCCAGACCCTTCTTCTTTAAGGTATCTGCGATATCTGATGTTCTGCGGCATTGCCACACAATTGCATGATAGACAGGCTCCCCTGTCTCCTTGTTCCAGACAATCGCCGTCTCTCTTTGATTGGTAATTCCGATGGCTGCTATGTCTGACGCCGTCGCCCCGACCAGATTCATTGCTTCTACAGAGACTCCAAGCATACCGGACCAGATTTCATTTGCATCATGCTCAACCCAGCCGGGATTTGGAAAAAACTGGCGGAACTCTTTTTGTGCCATAGAGCAAATCTCTCCCGCCTCATTAAAAAGAATACATCGATTACTCGTTGTTCCTGCGTCCAACGCCATCACGTACTTTGCCATCTCTCATTTCTCCTTCCCACAGGGACTTTTACACCGTCACGCTCCATCCTTCCTGCCCATTTTGTCTGCTGCCGTCCTGTCTGATCCCATCCTATCCTATCTGATCTCATCCTATATCATGGAGTAAATAATCCAACAGCTTATGTCCTTCTGCGATAAAATTGCCTGCTGCTGTAGCCTCTCTCTCGTTGTATCTTCTGCTCTGTCCCTCCTGCTTTGTGCTGTCATAGAGCAGATACGGCACGCTGTCTGCAGTATGCGTACGAATGCAGATTGGAGTCGGGTGATCCGGCAAAATCATCATGCGGTATTCTTCACCTGCTGCATCTAAGCCCTCTACAATCGGACGAATGAGGCGGGCATCAAGATTCTCAATCGCCTTTACCTTTTTCTCAACATCTCCCTGGTGTCCCATCTCATCGGGTGCTTCCAGATGGACATAGACAAAGTCATAGCCCTCCTTTGTAAGCACGTCAACTGCCGCCTGCGCCTTTCCCTCATAGTTGGTATGCAGGCCGCCATTTGCCCCTTCCACGGAGATATTTTTCATAGAAGCTCCCTCCGCAATGCCTTTTAGCAAATCCACCGCAGAAATCATAGCACCTTTTTTGTTCGCCCGCTCCTCAAAGGGAAAGAGCGCCGGCTTTGTGCCTGCTCCCCAGAACCAGCAAGAATTTGCGGGGTTTAAGCCGGCTTTTTTTCGCTCTATATTAATGGGATGGTTTACCAAGATCTCATAGCTTCGCTTCATCATGTCACGAAGCATCTCATTTTCCGGAAGCTTATCGCCTATCTTTTGTCCCAGCACATCATGGGGCTGCACCAAATCCGTCACTCTGCCGTTTTCCCAAATCAGGCAATGGCGGTAGCTGGTTCCCACGTAAAAATGGAAGATCTCACTCTCCAGTTCTTTTTTTACCGCCTCCAGCAAAACGGCGCACTCCTCCGTGCTGATTTCTCCGGAGCTGTGGTCGAGAATTGTGCGGTCTTCATAATTCTTTTCTTCCTCTGACAGCGTTACAAGATTGCAGCGGAGTGCAATGTCGGTATCCTTGAGCGGAATGCCGATGGAGAGCGCCTCCAGTGGAGAACGCCCGGAATAAAACTTTTTCGGGTTGTATCCAAGCACAGACAGATTGGCCGTATCGCTTCCGGGCTTCATGCCCTCCGGTATCGTCTGTACCATTCCAAGCTCTCCTTTCGACGCAAGCGCATCCAGCATTGGAGTGTTTGCATATTCCAACGGTGTTTTCCCTCCAAGGCTCTCAATCGGATGATCTGCCATCCCATCCCCTAAAATAATCAGATATTTCATACTTCCCTCATTTCTATTTTATCGCGCGTAATTTATGCTATGCGAATCCTCTGCAAAATATTTCCAAGCTCTTTTGCACACTTTTCATATTCTTCCTCACAAAGACAGCCGGTAAGAAATCCATTCTCATTCGAAACTCCCTCTGCCGTAACATATTCTACCGTCCCAAAAACCCTTTCAATCGCATCTTTCTCTGCCGTGGTGCGAACAAAATACCGACCGGTTTGCTTCTTATAATCGACAAGCTCCATTTTCTTCGAGCTCCACTCCACCGCAATATTATGGTCAACATTTTTCGCCATCTCAATAATATCTGCAACAACCGCACTTGCCGTCGGGAGTTTTCCCGCTCCGCTTCCATAAAACATGGCATCGCCCAGCACATTGCCGTGTACAAAGATTGCGTTAAAGACATCATCTACATTATAAAGCGGATGGGAGGGCGGCAGCAAGAACGGTGCCACCATAGCCACATAGCCGCCCTCAACCTTTTTGCTTGATGCCAAAAGCTTAATTTTTCGCTTCATTGCGACGGCATATCTGTGATCTGTTGCCGAAATTTTTGTAATTCCTTCGGTGTGAATATCCTCAAAATCCACCTGCTGACCACAAACCAAGGAAGTCAAAATTGCAATTTTACGACACGCGTCGTATCCCTCTATGTCTGCCGTCGGGTCTTTTTCTGCATATCCTTTTTCCTGTGCATCCTTTAAGACATCCTCAAACTCCATGCCCTCCTCTGACATCTTTGTCAGCATATAGTTGGTCGTTCCGTTGACAATTCCGGTAATCTCCTCTATCTCATCTGCTGTCAGGCAGGAGTTGAGCGGACGGATGATAGGAATCCCTCCTCCGACACTGGCCTCAAACATAAAATTTACATTCTTTTCTTTTGCAAGCGCAATCAGCTCGGCTCCCTTTGCCGCAACCAACGCTTTGTTGGATGTCGTAACATGCTTTCCCGCTTCCAGCATTGCTTTCACAAAGGTATAAGCCGGCTCTACTCCGCCCATTGTCTCGACTACAATCCGAACCTCTTGGTCATCCAAAATCGTCTTGTAATCATGAATGATTTTATCCTCCATCGGATCTCCGGGAAAATCACGCAGATCAAGAATATATTTAATCTGAATCTCCTCTCCCGCACGCTTTGCTATGCTGCTCTTATTAATTTCCAATACTTCTGCCACCCCGGAACCAATTGTTCCGTATCCCATGACTGCCGCTTTCATATGTCTCCCTCCATTTGACTCCTATTCTCTTCCCAATATTTTGACATAGTGAATCCCCAGCTGTCGCTCAATATGATCGACCATCTCTGCCACATCTCCCGTCTGGGGCAAAACATCTACACTTAGCGTCAACGACGCAATTCCGTTAATCGGTATGCTCTGATGTATTGTCAATATATTTGCATGGAAATCTGCAATGGTCTTAAGCACCACTGACAAAAGTCCCGGCTCATCGTCAAGCTGAACGACTATCGTAATTGTCCGCCCCTTCGCTGTCTCATGAAAGGGAAAGATATCATCTTTATACTTATAGAACGAACTTCTGCTGATTCCGACCTTCTCTGTCGCCTCCTGTACCGAGGTGAGCTTCCCGGAATCGAGCAGCCGCTTTGCCTCTACCACCCGCAAAAGCACGTCAGGCACTGCCTTTTCCTTGAGCACAAAATACTGTCCGGTTTCTTTCTTTTCCATCCTTGCTTTTATCCTCTTTTCCCTTTCTGTGTTTGCTTGACGCTTACACCTGTCCTCATGAGGAAGATAATAACACAAAGAGGTTGCCAAGGCAACCTCTTTTTAAATTGAACACGAAAGTATACGAGCCCGCACACTTTGTTCCTGCTGTAAATTACTCGACGTCTCCCCCGAGTCCCTTCGGACATCCAAGCGAGAGCCATTTTAAATATCCGTTCATAAACAGGTCGATTTTACCATCCATGACACTATCTACGTTTCCGGTTTCTACTCCTGTCCTATGGTCTTTTACCATAGTATACGGCTGCATCACATACGAACGGATCTGATTTCCCCAGCCAATCTCCGTTACTTCTCCACGGATTCCTGCTGCCTTCTCCGCATTTTCCTGCTGCTTTTTCAGATATAGCTTTGCCTTTAGCATCTGCATCGCCTTATCCTTGTTTTGGAATTGGGAACGCTCATTCTGGCATTGCACCACAATTCCCGTCGGAAGATGGGTAATGCGAATTGCCGAGGATGTCTTATTGATGTGCTGTCCGCCTGCACCGCTGGAACGGTAGGTATCAATCCGTAAATCCTCCTCGTTAATCTCTACGTCCAAATCCTCCTCTATGTCAGGCATCACATCGCATGAGACAAAGGAGGTCTGACGCTTTCCTGCCGCATTAAAGGGAGAAATGCGTACCAGACGATGCACACCCTTTTCGGACTTTAAATAGCCGTAGGCATTCTCGCCGTTTACTTCAAACGTAACCGACTTGATTCCTGCCTCCTCCCCATCAAGGGAATCTAAAACCTCCACAGAAAAGCCTTTGTCTGTGGCCCATCTTGTATACATACGATACAGCATAGATGCCCAGTCACAGGACTCGGTTCCGCCCGCACCTGCATGTAAAGAGACAATCGCACTGTCTGCATCATATTCTCCGGATAAAAGGGTCTTTATTCGGATTGCATCATAGACCTCTGTAAACTCCTGCAGGGTCTGCTGAATCTCCGGGATAAGAGAGGCATCCTTTTCCTCATAGCCCATCTCAATTAGCGTCTCAATATCCTCAAACTGTGTCTGAAGCGCAGCATAGGTCTGCACATCATCCTTTAGGCTCTTTAATTCCTTCATTTTTTTCTGAGAAATCTCCGGATTATCCCAAAATGCAGGAGCCTCCATTTCTCGTTCTAATTCCTGAATCCGCTGCTCTTTATTCGCCAGGTCAAAGTGAATCCCTCACTTCCTGCAGCGGCTCTTTGTACCCATTTAGGGTTGATTTTAATAAATCAAGTTCTACCACAGTATCACCTCTTTCTTTTTTGAACTATTTGTATTGTAACGGACGTCTTCTTTTTTCGCAATGCTTTCTGACGATTTTCCCAAGAAGGTATACGCCAAGCAGGCCGACTGCCGCCCCTACCGTATCAATGCAGACATCCGAAAGCTTTCCGGTTCTGCCCGGCACAAAAAGCTGATGAATCTCATCTGTCACGGCATATGCCGCAGCGGTAAGAAGCGCCGGCACATACCTTCTTTTTCCGTCTCGTCCCATGCTCGCAAAAAAGGCAGCGGTAAGAGCTCCCAGAATCGCATATTCTGTCATGTGCGCGCCTTTTCTAAGCGGATAATCCAAAATCTGAACGCCGCGAAGCAGCTCACTTACGCTTAGCTCCATACCGAAAATGCGGTTTGTTGTGCTGATAATGCGATACGCAACGCCTCCGCTGACTCTCCCGGACTCTGCCCCGGGTTGAGCAGAAAAAGCAAAAATCACACTCATCCAGACGATTACCAAAAACCCCGTAATCCGCTGTTTCCTTCTTATTTTCATATATTACTCCCTATTGCGAAGCACCTCAATCGCCTTTTGTATCTGATTGTCGTACTGCATCTCATATTCTTCGCTATCTGAATTTAAATATTCATATTCCAGCTCAATATCCGGTTCAATTCCGACTCCGTGAATATAATTTCCGTTGGGCGTAAAATATTTTGCCGTCGTCAGCTTTACGGCATCACCATCGGACAGAGGAAACAGTGTTTGGACAATTCCTTTTCCATAGGTTGTTACCCCGATAATCGTTCCATAGTTATAGTCCTTAATGGCTCCTGCAAAGATTTCCGATGCACTGGCTGTATTTTCATTGACCAGCACTGCAATCGGATAATCTATGTATGTCTCTCCCCGGGACTTGTATTCCATGCGGTTCCCCGCCTTATCCTCTGTATATACGATCAGCCCCTCCGGCAGAATGTCATCCAATATCTTGATAGCAGAATCAATCAGTCCTCCTCCATTGTAGCGCAGGTCTATAATCAAAGACTGCATCCCTGCCGCCTCCAAATCCGCAAATGCCGTTTCAAACTGAGCAGCCGTCTCCTTTTCAAATGCCTCAATTCGCAGATATCCAATGTTGTCATCCAGCATTTCGGATGCAATGCTTGGCAGGGTCACATTTGCTCTCTCCACATCAAACGAAAGCTGCTGCTCTGTGGAGGCTCGGTAAATTTCCAAATGAACAGTCGTCCCCTCCTCCCCGCGAATCAGCTTTACCAGCTCTGTTACTTCCATGGAGGATGCCTCTGTGCCATCTACAGAGAGAACAATATCGTCTACCATCAATCCTGCCTTCTGGGAAGGAGTGCCGTCATAAACCTTTGTAATGGATACCATCATGGTATCTGCATCCTGTGACAGCCCGGCTCCGATTCCATAATACTGTCCGGTAACACCGACCTGAGACTGTGCGTAGTCCTCTGCATTGTAATACTGGGAGTATACATCTCCGAGGGAGTCAACCAGTCCGGTATACAGCCCCTCTCTAAGTGCTTCCTCCTCTGTCTCGTCATAATAATAGGCATTGATGTATGCCAACAACTCATTTAGCTTCGCCTGTGCCTTGGCATCCAAGATTCCCTGTCCCCTATTCGCTCTTGTGAGTCGAATCTGTATGCCTGTTGCATTACAGACCCCTCCAATCAGAAGGCTTCCTGCGATAAGGGTTCCGACGATACCAAAAAGAATCCCTCGCCCCAAACCACTCTTTTTTCTCTTTTCATTGCTGTCTTTTTGCATTTCCATTTTCTCGCTATCCATTGTTTTCCTTTCCTGCCTCGCTATGCTTCCTTATCCGATGCTTTTATGCCCTTTTTATCATATGTAAAAATTCCCTGTCCAAGGACAGGGAATTTTTAGACCAATCAAACGGCTCGCAAGGATGCCGGCGCTTCATCTGTGTTATCTGCTCAAGTAATTCCATGGGCTGACATAACTCCCATTTAATGATACACCAAAATGTAAATGATTTCCAGTAGAAATGCCGGTACTTCCAATCTTGGCAATGACTTGTCCCGCCGAAACTGCCTGTCCTGCCGAAACATTTAAGGAAGATGCATGCATGTACACGGTGTAGAGCCCGCCGCCATGGTCAATCATGACATAGTTCCCTGCTGCACTGCTGTAAGCAGCTACCTTTACGGTTCCCGCTGCTGCCGCCACAATATCGGCCCCATGCGCCGCTCCTATATCAATCCCCTGATGATTGGAAGATGCTCCGGAGGTTGGAGCAATTCGAATTCCATAATCGCTCGTGATTCTTGTGCTGCTTGGAACAGGCCAGGTAAATGCGCCTCCGCTGTAGGGATTCTCCACAACTCCCGCTGACAGCTTTTCTGCCTCGGCTCTCTTGATTGCGGCAATCAGCTCCTCCTGTGCCTGAATCTCAGCTGCATAGTAGTCTGCTTCGTTCTGCGCGTCTAAAATATCGGCCGAAATATTCGCAAGCTCCGTCTCTTTTTGTCTCATCATAGAAGATACTGCCTGCTTGTTCTCCTCTACCGTTTGCTTAAGCTCCTCCAGCTCCTGATACTCCTGCTCCAGTTTGGCCTCCATAGTTGAGATTTCCTCTACCGTCTGCTGGTATTCCGTGAGCTTTTCTCTGTCGTATTTTTGAATCTCGGAAATGTTCCCTGCCGCATTCATAAAGTCTGCCATATTCTTGGAGGAAAGCAACGTATCCAGATAGGATGTCATCCCATTCTCATACATAAACCGAATGCGAACCTTCATCGCTTCATATTGGCGCTCCACCTGCTGTCTTGCCGCTTCCAGCTCCTCTTTCGCTCTGGTAATATCCTCGCTCTTTGCTGTCAGTGCGTTTTCCAGCTCCGTAATACGCGCAGAGATGCTGATTAACTGCTGGTTGAGCTCCCTTACCTTTTCTTCCACATCGCCTTTGGAGTCCTTCAGCTCCGCTATTGTGCCCTGAACCTTTTTTAACTCCTTCTCCAGTGCCGCCTTTTCATTTTGAGCCTCCTTCAGAGACTGTCCTCCCGTTCCCTGTACGCTCGTAGTCGTTTCCTTTGCTAAGATTATGCGCGATGTCTGCATAACCTGAAAGCTCATCCCTGCCACGATTCCGCAAACCAGACCTGCTGCGATTATTTTTTTTACGATTTTTCTTCTCATATCCTACTATACCACTCTCTAAAATTATCCCTTTACATCTACACTCTTAAATGCTTGCGAATTGTAATCATGCTTCCGAGAAATCCAATTCCCACTCCCAGAAGAAGTGAAGCCGGAATCAATGTACGGAAAATCTCATCCGGACTTAAAAAATGAAGCATATTGGAGATAAAATTGAACTTGTCTCCAATATATACTATAACTTTATTATATAGAACAAAAAGGATTCCCATCGGAATTGCCGCTCCGATTAGGCCGATGATCATCCCCTCCACCACAAAGGGGGCTCGCACCAGAAAGTCTGTTGCTCCAATCAGCTTCATGATGCCAATCTCCTCCCGGCGCACCGAAATCCCCACCGTAATCGTATTGCTGATCAAAAAGACTGCCACTCCAAACAGAATGAGGATTATGCCCGCTGATATGTAACCGATTAGGCTGTTAAAATCGATTAATGTGTTTGCCACTATCTCAGACTTTTTTACCTCTCTTATTCCCTCCACAGATTCCAGATAAGTTACCAGCGTCGACTGCATGGAAATATCGTTCATGTAAATCGCATAGCTGGCCGAATCCACCAAAGGGTTGTCCCCTGCAAAGCTCTCTGCAGCCTCCTCATTTCCGTCGAAATAAATATCACGAAAGCTCTCCCATGCCTGCTCGGGAGAAACATATTCATAACGGGAAACCTCCACACGCTCTCCAATGAGCGCGCCGACTTCTTCTATTCTCTGCTGTGAAATGCCCCTGTCAAAAAGCACCGTCACTGCCACTCCCGACTCGGCATTCCTTACAATTGCCTGAAAGTTTGTAACAATCGCATAAAACAAGCCAAACAAAAAAATGCAGGCTGTCATGGTCGCAATCGACACCAGCGAAAACAGCTTGTTTCTCCAAATGCTCACAATCCCTTGCTTAATCGTATAAAAAAAAGTACTAATCCTCATATTCTATATTACCTCCATCCTCAAAGTCCGGCTTAGCGTCCTGCCCAGAGCCATAAACCATTCCATCAGCTGGAGTATCCTTATCCTCCACAATTCCTCCCTTACACATTGTAATGACACGCTTATTCATTGCTTTTACAATCTCAAGGTTGTGTGTTACCACTACGACCGTTGTTCCTTGACTGTTGATTTCCTCCATCAGTCTCATAATTTCCCACGCATTGTTGGCATCCAGATTTCCGGTTGGCTCGTCCGCCAATAATATTTTCGGCTTATTAATCAGTGCTCTGGCAATTGCCACGCGCTGCTGCTCGCCCCCGGAGAGCTGCCTTGGATACGAGCGGTACTTGGCCGCAAGACCTACCATAGACAGCATCGCAGGAACATTTTTCCGAATGTTTCGGGTGGACTCCCCGACCACCTTTTGGGCAAACGCCACATTGTCATAAATGTTTCTGTCCTTTAGCAAACGAAAATCCTGAAATACCACACCAATATTTCTCCGAAATTTTGGAATGTGTCTTCTTTTGATTTTCTTTAATTTCTTTCCATTTATTGTAATCGTCCCCTCCGTCGGCTCAAGCTCCTTTAGCAGGAGCTTAATCAACGTCGATTTTCCGGAACCGCTGTCTCCCACAACAAATACGAATTCTCCTTCTTCAATGTTAAGGCTCACGTCATTAAGTGCGGGAATCCCCGCTGAATACGACTTGCTGACATGCTCTAGCTTTATCATTTTCTTACCTCACTTTTGTATCCTTCTTTTAGTAATCAAGAGACTCCATATACTTCATATATTTTACTACCATTAGCGCAATCTTAAATGTAATGGCATCCTCAAACACACGCAAATCCAACCCCGTGCTCTTTTGCAGCTTATCCAAACGATAGACAAGTGTGTTGCGATGGATGTAAAGCTGTCTCGAGGTTTCGGATACATTCAGACTGTTTTCAAAAAATTTATTAATCGTAGAAAGTGTCTCCTCGTCAAAATCATCCGGCGACTTTCCGTCGAAAATCTCCTTAATAAACATCGTACAAAGCGGAATGGGAAGCTGATAAATCAGACGCCCGATTCCAAGTGCAGAATATGCAATGACATTCTTTTCCTCAAAGAAAATTTTGCCGACATCCAATGCCATGCGTGCCTCCTTGTAAGAGCGGGAGACTTCTTTGATTTCATTGACAATCGTGCCATAGGCAATATGAACCTCATGCAGAGCGCCCAAGCGGAGCTGATTTGCAATCATCTCTGCCGTCTTATCGAGCTCCTCATACCCTTCATTTTCAGCTACCTCTTTTACAACAATGATATTTTTCTCATCCACTGCTGTAACAAAGTCCTTTGTCTTTGTGCCGAAAATGCTCCGGATCCGCTCCAGCTCATTGCCATCCTTATCGCGATTTGTCTCCACAATAAATACGACTCTTTTCGCATCTGTATCAATATGAAGCTTCTTGGCTCTATTGTAGATATCTACCAACAGCAAATTATCCAAAAGGAGATTCTTGATAAAATTGTCCTTATCGAATCTCTCCTTATATGCTACCAAAAGATTCTGTATTTGGAAACTGGCAATTTTCCCCACCATGTAAACATCCTCGCTGTCTCCGTTTGCCAGTAAAACATATTCAAGATGATTGTCGTCAAACACTTTAAAAAACTGATATCCGTTTATGACCTGGCTGTCTGCCGGAGAATCTGCAAATGCCTGTGCTGCTTCCACGTGGCTCTCAGCCTCAGGAAAGGTTGACGCAAGCACCTTACCTTCCACGTCAATAATACAAAAATCGATTCTTGTAATTCCCTTGAGTCCGTCAATCGTGTTCTGAAGTATCTGATTTGAAATCATAAGCTTCGCTCCTTCTCATGTTGTTTCTTCCGAAACAGAATCATCCCTCTGCCAACGAATAGTCATCTTTCACAAAAAATTGATATCCATTTTTCAGAGTGGAAAATATCTAAATAGTATTTTAATGCAAAGCAACGAAAAAAGAAAGAGGAAAAGCACAATTTTTATGCATTTCCTCTTTGTTTTTTTCCTTTTTTTGCAAAAATTCCTCTGTACATAGTTCACAAAGAGCGTTTTATCACTTTCCATATTCCTGAAATCCCTCCCCCAGCACCTCTCGTGCATCGGACACAATGACAAAGGCATTGGGGTCTGCCTTTCTTACAATTTCCTTTACCCGCACGATCTCCTTTGGGGAAACTACGCAATAGAGCATGCACTTTTCTTCTCCCGAGTACATTCCCTTTGCTCTAAGTCCCGTTACCCCACGCTCCAGATCCTCCAATATTGTCTGTGCCACCAGTTCATATTTATCACTGATAATATAGGCTGCCTTTGAAAATTTAAAGCCCTCCATCAGCCCATCCGACACTTTCGTTGTGATAAAAATTGCAACAATGGCATAGAGCGCAGCTCGGATTCCAAATACATAGAACCCGCACAATACAATAAGCCCATCTAAAACCTGCATAATCTGTACGATGGAATAATGCCGCAGCCGATGCTGAAGAAGGGTCGCTACCATATCCGTGCCCCCGGTGGTGGCCTTTGCCATGAGCACCATACCCATTCCCACTCCGCCGATGCAGCCGCCAAAAATCGCCGCCAGCGTATAGTCTCCTTGTGTCAAATCAATTCCGGGAATGACATACAGCCATGCAGAGAGCAATAAGGTGCCCAAAATCGTTCTCCCAATAAATCTCTTCCCCTTTATTCTCCAAGCAAAGAGAAAGACCGGAACATTCAAGACCAGGTTTGTAATCCAAAGCGGTATGCCTTCGCCTATTATGCCTTGTGTCAAATTTTTTACGATAATGGAAAGTCCCGTAAAGCCTCCCGTTACCATGTGAATCGGATCATAAATGCACTGGATACTGGCTGCAACGAGCCCGGTTCCCAGAATAAGAAAGATGGTATCTCGAATCCCTGTCCTTTTATAAAAAATCTGTCGCATTCTCTTTCACCATCCTATTTGCCTTCCTCCTTTGCAGCACTCCTCTCTTGGTATTTACTCATGCTGCTTTTTAAACGCCCCTTATGGAGTGCACTTTTTACAGCACCTAAAATGCCGGATTTCGGTGCCTCTATCTTTGCGCTCCCTATCCCATACCAGATGATTGCATTCATCTTCTCTCCGTGCTCCGATAAAAAATGCTCCTGCATCGGTGTCGGAAGGATTGACAAAATCACGCTTGGAGTTGTGGCATTCATATCATTGATGACAGCCTCAAAATCTCCCACACACTCCTCCAGTGCATACTCTCCCACAAAAATAAGATGTGGAAATTCCTGTATCAGACGCTCCTTCATCTCCTCAACTTTCTTTTTCAGCTCTCCCAGAATAAAAACGCCTCTTTCCCTTCTTTGCATCAAACGAAAAAATTCAAAAAAGAAATCGTTTCCTTCTGTTTCCTTAATACGCTGAAACGTATGAATCTCGACTGCCTGCAATATTTCCTTCTCTGCGATTACTGCAAGATCCAGCGAATCTACCACCTTTTTTAACACGTCATCCTGCTCCGACTGCATCAGCAGCTGCATGGTTATGCTCTCGACTGTATGGAGCATATTTGTCTCCAGATAGCCTTCCACCTGCATGATTGCCTCACGCACCGTGTAATTATCCAATTTAACTCCGAGGATATCTATCTTCTTTTTCATAATACACCAACTTAGTTTTCACATTTTTCACAAAATATATGTGGTAAGTATACCAAATCTCATTTTATATTTCAAGAATCACAGATATTCCCATCTATTTTTATTATTTTATTTTTTATGACTGCTCTTTGCTTCTTAACACTTTTTTATATTTTTTGGTGTTCTTTCATTTTTGATGTGTCAATTGACTTTTTTATCCTTTTTCACGTTTATTATTTTTACACAAAATATATGTTCGATATTTTTACTATGTAAACCTCTTTTTTTTCATTTTTTATGTGGATAATGTGTATAACTTCGTGTACAACTTACTTTTTTCCATTTTCTCACCTCTTTTTATGTGGATAACTTTTGGACTATTTTTTCTTTTTTGTTAACTTTTTCTTAACGCTTTTTTCGATTTGTGCATCTTGTATAGAATGGTCTTTTCTAAAATTGGACACTACGATACAAAAAACCTGTCCCCTTATAATCTATTGACTACAAGGGGACAGGTACTTCTCTTTTCGTCTCTTTAGAAAATTCTTCTTACGCAAATCGGATTGCGATAGGTAACACTTGAATAAATAATTCCACTTTCCGGTGTGCTTGCATGAACAATCGTTCCGTTTCCGACATAGATTCCAACATGTCCGCTGTAACAAACGATGTCACCCGGCTGTGCCTCTGCGAGGCTTACCTCATATCCTACACTTCTCTGTGCTCTGGAAGAATGCGGAAGTCCAATTCCAAAGGCAGCGTAAACACTCATCGTAAATCCGGAGCAGTCGGTTCCGTTTGTCAAGCTGGATCCCCCATATACATATGGGTTGCCAATAAACTGACTCGCATAGCTTGCAACTGCGGCACCATTGGAATTCGTAGGAGCACTGTAAGACGGTGTGCTTGCCTGGCTATTCTGCGTCTCCTGTGCGCTTGCCGCATTTCTTCTGGCAGCCTCTGCTGCCGCTGCCGCCGCCCTTCTCTCCTTTTCTTCCTTTTCCAGTCGTGCTGCTTCTTCCTCCTTGGATTCTGCCTGAACAAACTCTGTGCTAAAGGTCACATAATCCGTAGACACATACCCCTCACCTTCTGCCGTTGTCACGTAAGCCCAGCCCGGCGTAGACTCATCCAGCACTACCAAATCGTCATCCAAAGGCACCATCGTAAGAATACGCGCCTCGGTCGACGGCTCTGTTCTAACATATAATGTCGTCGTTGTAACCTTGGCGTATCTGGTGCTTACCTCTCTGGCAAGCTCCTCGTCACCGGTCACGACGTATTCACTCTTTACATATCCGGTCACACTTCCCGATGTAATGCGATACCATCCATTGTCGGTCGTCTCTAAAACAGTCGCTGCAGAATTATCGTACAGCTTACCCAGCACCTCACTCTCCGTGCTGGCCTCCGAACGAATATTGACATAATTGTCTACCTGAGCAATCGCAATATCTGCATATTCCGATGCCACCGCAGGTATCTGGTTCTCACTTACTCGCTCGGCTGTCGCTGCCACAATCTGCGCTTCCTTTGCATTTCCTTCTGTCAGATGATTCAGCATCGCAAGAGAAGCTCCTGCCGTCTTTCCCTGTGCTTCCTGTTCCTGTTTTGTTTCCTTCACCTCTTTTGCTTTCTCTGCCTCACGCAATTCCTCGGCAGCCTGTGAAGTGACAGTCGCCATAGGCCCTACTGCCGAGCCCGCATATATCGTCATGGTAAATGGCTCTGTTGCCAACAAAGCCCCTACTAACAAACATCCAACGATTCTTTTTCTTCTTTCTTTCATGAATTCCTCCAGAAGATTTCAGTTGTTACAAACTTGTTACATTTATTACGATAATATTATAACAAAGCGCTTCTTCGCTGTCAACCTCTGCCATTAAGAATTTTGTGTGTTAAGATAATTTTCCGCAGATGTGATGGCATTTGCTCCATCTGCTGCCGCTGTAATAATCTGACGCAGCCCTTTTGTTCGAAGGTCTCCTGCCGCAAACACGCCCGGAATGTTGGTCGTGCAGTCCTCTCCCGCCTTAATATAGGAGGCCTCGTCCAATTCCAAAATTCCGTCCACCAGTGCCGTATTGGGCTCAATGCCTACCGCGACAAATACCCCGCTTACGGAAATCTCGCTATGCTCCTTTGTTTTTTTATTACAAAGCGCAAGTCCCGTTACCTGTGTCTCCCCTAGAATACGCTCTACAACCGTCTCCCATATGATTTGGATGTTCGCCGTCTGCATTACTTTTTCCTGAAGCACTTTTGCGCCACGGAACTCATTTCTTCTGTGAATCAGATAGACCTTGCTGCAGGTTCTCGCCAAAAACAACGCATCCTCTAATGCAACATCTCCTCCGCCGACAACTGCTGTTTCCTTGCCACGGAAAAAAGCACCATCGCAGGTAGCACAGTAGGATACCCCCATCCCTCGCAGTCTCTCCTCTCCGTCCACTCCAAGCATACGATGCTTTGCTCCTGTGGCAAGAATGACCGTCTTTGCCTCGTACTCCTTTTTCTTTGTGCGCACTTTTTTTACCGGCTCATTCAGCTCCAAGGCAATGACTTCATCCCGGATGATCTCTGCACCCAATCCGGCCGCGTGATCCTTAAATTTTGTTCCAAGCTCAAAGCCTCCGATGCCCGGACACCCCGGATAATTGTCTACATCATAAGTATCGAGCACCTGCCCGCCTCCCATTGGCTGTTTTTCAATTGTCAGCACGGAAAGCATTGCTCTCTGTCCGTAAATTGCCGCTGCAAGTCCTGCCGGACCGCTTCCTATTATAATTACATCATACATTCTGCTTCCTCCTAATTTCCTTAAAACTTGTTTTCCAAACGTAATTTTTGTGTCATCTTTTCCTGCCCTAAAAGGCGCCGGTGTTTTTGTGCCCTTGCTTTCGGTATCAGAACGTAAAAATATGCAAACCCAGCTTTCAAAAAGATTGATTTTCTTGTCAATTTGTGTCATAATGGTAAAAAATACCTTTGACCAGAGGTCATAGTATGAAAAATAAGCTTCACAGCTTCTTTTTCACATCAGAATTTGTGCCGAAGCGTCACAAATTCAAAGTGCGGTGCCGAATCGGACATCCGGCTCGCATTCCTCGCAACAAATCGCTTCGGAATGGAGGTTTTTATGAATTTAGGAACCTTGGATATGGCTCTTAATGCATTAAATACCTATGATGTCGCTTCTGTCGGTGCAGGAAGCGTCTCTAACAGCATAGGTACTGCAGTACTGGGAAAATCGCTTGATATCACAGAGCAAATGGGAGCCTCCATGATTAAAATGATGGAGCAGTCCGTAAATCCCGGTGTTGGCCGCAACATTGATGTTTACGTCTAGCAGGTTATGATGGGGATAGAAGCCATTCACGAAATGGCTTCTATCCCTTGTTTCTTTCCTGCATCTTTGTCTATTTGAGTGCTATCGCTTCTATTTCTATCAAAACATCCTTCGGAAGCCGCGCCACCTCCACACAGCTGCGTGCCGGAAAGGGCTCGGTAAAAAAGGTCTGATACACCTCATTTATCGCTCCAAACTCCTCCATATTCTTGATAAATACCGTGGTCTTTACCACCTTATCCATAGAACTTCCCGCCGCAGCAAGCAGATTCGAAAGATTTAAGAGCGCCTGCTTTGCCTGCGCTATAGAACCTTCCGGAATCTCTCCTGTTTCCGGCACTACCGGGATCATACCCGATGTGTATATCATTCCATTTACCTCTATTGCCTGAGAATAGGGTCCGATTGCTGCGGGAGCCTTATCTGTACAAATTCTGTTCTTCATATCAATCCTCCGTTTTCATCCTCTTATTTTTCCCTATCATATCACAAGCAGGCTACCGGTGTCACTATATTTTCAGCGGTGTGGTATTTTCAATGCGATTGTATTTTACGGATTGCCCGCTCCGTAATTTCAATGCGTCGCTCCTTATAAAGCCTTCCCACAGCTCGCTTAAACGCATTTTTACTAAGTCCGGTCTCTCTCTTTATGACCTCGGGAGAGGCCTTGTCCGTAAAAGGCAGCACTCCCGCAAACGACTCAATGACTCCCATTACCTTCTCTGCATCTGCATCCATCTGCAAATAAGCCTTATCCCGTAAGGTCAAATCCAGTTTTCCGTCTGCCTTTACGTTTATGACTTTTGCCTCAATCACATCTCCGATTTTTAGATGGCTGCAATCCTCGTGCGCAGGAATCATGGCAGAATAGCAATCGTCTACTGCCACGAATGTCCCAAAATCATGTCCAAACTCATACACGCGCCCCGTCACCATATCTCCTTTTTCATAAGAAGAATTTTTCTCCAACAAATGGTAGAGTTTTTTCATGCTGGCACACAGCCTTTTGCTTTTATCAATATAAAGCGTAACCAATATCTCATCCCCGGGCTCCACTCTCGTTGTCATCTCTTTATATGGAAGAAACAAATCCTTCTCTAAGCCCCAGTCTAAAAAGGCTCCGATTTTACCAACCTCTCTTACCTCAAGCGCTGCAAGCTTTCCCAGCGTAAGCTTCGGATGCTTTGTCGTTGCAATCAAGCGATCCTTTGAATCCTTGTACAAGAATACCGCAAGCTCGTCTCCAACTTCTGCCTCCTTAGGTATCTGCTTTGCAGGCAAGAGCACGCGCAGCTCGTCCTCCCTGTTCTCTGCAAGGTATATGCCAAACTCTACTTTTTTTACAACGACAAGCCTTTGATACTCTCCCAGCCTCATACCTGTTTTCCCTTCCATAATCCATTCTACCGTTTTTTAATGCCAAAAGCAAAAAACCTCAGCAGATGTTCTCCGCTGAGGCTTCCTAGCAGGGCTACAAGGATTCGAACCTTGAAATGAC
>JAQXLR010000048.1 GCA_029012225.1 Clostridiales bacterium | reverse complement strand
TTTTGATAATGCCGTCTCCCGAACACGCCTCGCAACGCCCTCCCTTTACATTAAAGCTAAAGCGTCCTTTCTTGTATCCCTTGGCTTTCGCATCCGGAGTCGCCGCAAACAAATCACGAATCAAATCAAACACTCCCGTATAAGTCGCCGGATTGGAACGCGGTGTTCTTCCGATGGGGGACTGGTCAATATCAATGACCTTATCCAGCTGTTCCATTCCCAAAATGTCATCATGGAGTCCCGGAATTGCTCTGGCACGATTTAATTCGCGCGCAAGGCGCTTATAGAGAATCTCGTTTGTCAGCGAGCTTTTCCCCGAGCCGGAAACCCCTGTAATACAGGTCATGACGCCCAAAGGAAGCTT
The DNA here is from genome assembly GCA_029012225.1 of Clostridiales bacterium. GTDB lineage: Bacteria > Bacillota > Clostridia > Lachnospirales > Lachnospiraceae > Roseburia. Next base: position 3,677 of record JAQXLR010000048.1, on the reverse strand, counting down.
TACATCTACGTTTTTCAGATTATTTTCACGCGCCCCCTTTATTGTCAAAAAGCCGGATGGTGTTCTCCGCTCCTTAGGAACAGGAATTTTTATCCTTCCGCTTAGATAGGCACCGGTCACCGAGTTGGGATTGTCCATAATCTCTTGCGCTGTGCCACAGGCTACCACCTCGCCTCCGTGCGAGCCTGCTCCCGGTCCGATATCCACAATATAATCCGCAGCCAGCATCGTGTCCTCATCGTGCTCCACCACAAGCAGCGTATTGCCCAATGCCCGTAAATTCTTAAGAGCGCTTAACAGCTTATCATTATCTCGCTGATGCAGTCCGATGGACGGCTCATCCAGAATGTACGCCACTCCCACCAAGCCGGAGCCAATCTGCGTGGCGAGACGGATCCGCTGCGCCTCTCCACCGGAAAGCGTTGCCGTCGCTCTTGAAAGTGAAAGATAATCCAGTCCCACTTCCTTTAAAAATCCGACCCTCGCCTTAATCTCTTTTAAAATCTGGTCGCCGATTAACTGCTGCTGTCTGGTCAGCTTCAAGTCAGCAAGAAACTCTACCAGCTTTTTGACTGACATTGAGGTGATTTCGTAAATGTTTTTGTCTGCTATCGTAACGGCGAGCGATTCCTTCTTCAGCCTATGTCCGTCGCACGTCTCGCAGGGCGTAATTCTCATGAATTGCTCATACTCCTGCTTCATTACTTCAGAGCCGGTTTCCCGATATTTCCGCTGCACATTTTTAATCAGTCCCTCAAACGCCACATCGTATACCCCTTCGCCACGCGCACCCTTGTAAAAAACCTTAAGCTCCTTTCCACCCGTTCCGTGAAGAAGCACATCTTTTACCTTTTCCGGGTAATCGCCAAACGGCGTATCCAGAGAAAACTTATATTCCTCTGTGAGTGCTTTTAAAATCGCATAGGTAAAGCTTGATTTGTCGGTACAGGACTGCCAGCCCATTACCTGAATTGCGCCTTCCGCAATGGAAAGCGTTTTATCGGGTATCATCAAATCGACATCAAACTCCATTTTATATCCCAAGCCAAAGCAGGTAGGGCAGGCTCCGAACGGATTGTTGAAGGAAAAGCTCCGTGGCTCAATCTCATCGATACTGATTCCACAGTCCGGGCAGGAGAAGCTCTCTGAGAATTGAATCGGCTCTCCATCTATCACATCGACGGTCATTAATCCATCTGCCAGCTCCAGTACATTTTCAATGGAGTCTGCAAGACGCTTGCCAATCCCCTTCTTTACCATCAGACGATCCACGACAATCTCAATATTATGCTTTTTATTTTTATCGAGCTTGATCTCCTCCGTCAACTCGTAGATGCTTCCATCCACAACAACGCGAACATACCCACTGCGCTTTGCCTGTTCAAACAGCTTTTGATGTTCTCCCTTGCGTCCTCTTACGACCGGTGCAAGAAGCTGTATTTTGGTGCGCTCCGGCAATGACATAATGTGATCCACCATCTGGTCTACGCTCTGTCTCTTAATCTCTCTTCCGCAGCATGGGCAATGCGGAATCCCGATTCTGGCATAGAGCAGTCGGAAGTAATCATAAATCTCTGTTACCGTGCCCACGGTAGAGCGGGGATTGCGGTTTGTGGATTTTTGATCGATGGAAATCGCAGGGGAGAGTCCGTCAATTTTTTCCACATTTGGCTTCTCCATCTGACCAAGGAACTGTCTCGCATAGGAGGACAAGGACTCCATGTACCGCCGCTGCCCCTCCGCATAAATCGTATCAAATGCCAAGGAGGATTTCCCTGAGCCCGAAAGCCCTGTCAAAACCACAAACTCATCCCTTGGAATATCCACATCTATGTTCTTTAGATTATGCTCGCATGCTCCGCGAATTTTAATGTACTTTCTCTCACTCATATCTTCTCTTTCTCTTTTCCGCAATATTGGCCTAAAGTTGGAAAACCTCTCCTCCCGTCGTCGGGTACGGTTCTCTACAATATCCTCAGCATATTTTTCAGCTCTATCATCTTGTCTCTGTATTCGGCAGCTGCCTCAAAGTTAAGGTCTGTTGCCGCCTTTTGCATTTTCTTTTGAATCTCCGCAACCAACTTTGTCAGTTCTTCCTTGTTCATAGATTCCGGATTTTTCTTGAAGTTTAATTCTTCCTTTGCAACCTTTTTCGAAACACTGATTAAGTCGCGCACAGACTTTTGGATGGTCTTTGGCGTGATCCCATGTGCCTGATTGTACTCCTGCTGTATTCTGCGTCGGCGCTCCGTCTCCTCGATGGCAACGCGCATAGAGTCCGTCACACTGTCCGCATACATAATCACATGTCCTTCACTGTTGCGGGCAGCTCGCCCAATCGTCTGAATCAGCGAAGTCTCCGAGCGCAAAAATCCTTCCTTATCCGCATCAAGAATCGCAACAAGCGTAATCTCCGGAATGTCCAATCCCTCTCGCAGCAGATTGATTCCGACCAGCACATCAAACACATCCAACCTTAAATCACGAATGATTTCCGCTCGCTCCAACGTATCAATGTCCGAATGCAAGTATTTGACACGAATCCCGATTTCACGCATATAGTCTGTCAAATCCTCCGCCATCTTTTTTGTCAGAGTCGTAATCAGCACCTTATTGTTCTTTGCCGTCTCTTTGTTTACCTCTCCGATCAAATCATCAATCTGCCCTTCTACCGGCCGTACCGAAATCTCGGGATCCAGTAAGCCGGTGGGTCTGATAATCTGCTCCACCCTTAAAAGCTCGTGCTCCTTCTCATAAACATTCGGCGTTGCAGAAACAAAAAGCATCTGGTCGATTTTATCCTCAAACTCTCCAAAATTCAACGGTCGGTTATCCTTTGCGGATGGCAGACGAAAGCCATAATCAACCAACGTGGTTTTTCTGGACTGATCTCCCGCATACATCCCTCGAACCTGCGGAATCGTGATATGCGACTCATCTACAATGATAAGGTAATCGTCCTTGAAGTAATCCATCAGTGTATGGGGAGTTGCCCCTGCCGGAAGGCCTGCCAGGTGTCTTGAGTAGTTCTCAATTCCGCTGCAGAAGCCTGTTTCCTTTAGCATCTCAATATCAAAATTCGTTCGCTCCGCAATGCGCTGCGCCTCCAGCAGCTTATCCTCTCCCTTGAAATAGCGTACCCGCTCCTCCAATTCCTTCTCAATCGCATCACAGGCCTTTAAAATCTTCTCCTGTGGAACGACATAGTGGGAGGCAGGAAAGACAGCAAAATGCTCCAGTCTGCACTTAATCTCCCCCGTCAATACGTCAACCTCTGTAATACGCTCAATTTCATCCCCGAAAAATTCGACTCGTATTGCCGTATCATCATAGTTCGCCGGAAAAATCTCAAGTGTATCGCCTCTTACACGAAAGGTTCCACGGTGAAAATCCATATCGTTTCTTGTATACTGTATATCAATCAAACCACGAATGACCTCATCCCGATCCTTTTGCATTCCCGGACGCATGGACACCATCATTCCGAGATAATCCTCCGGGCTTCCCAAACCGTAAATACAGGATACCGACGCAATCACAATCACATCCCTGCGCTCTACCAGAGCCGCCGTTGCGGACAGGCGAAGCTTGTCTATTTCTTCGTTGATTGCAGAGTCCTTTGCAATATAGGTGTCTGACTGCGGAACATACGCCTCCGGCTGATAATAGTCATAGTA
>JAQXLR010000047.1 GCA_029012225.1 Clostridiales bacterium | reverse complement strand
ATTAACGGAGCAGAAATAAGCGGTACCGAATCCAACGGGTGGGTGTCCTATACGGTACAGGAGGCAGATACCTATCAGATTGAAATCAGCACTGCAGGCAGCAATGTCTATACGGTTACATGGGCCTATGATGACTCCTTTGGAGTCGATGGCAAAGTGTCCAACGGTACCGTAAAGATTATCAAAGCCACGCTGCCGGATGGAAGTGACGGAATTGGAAATGTCAATCAGCAGGATCATACAGGGGGTCTGGTCGCCATTGCACCGGATAGTATCGTTACAGTGGAAATGAAGCCGGCTTATGGCTATCAGTTTGTGGAAGGCTCCTTAAACGGCAACACAATTACGGCAGGGACAGAGGTGAGCACCTTTACCTTTACAATGCCAAGTACAAACCTCCATTTGAGTGTATTGTTTACAAAGACAGAAGACATCATCAACGCAGATAGTACGCAGGTTGTGTCGGGAAGCATTGCAAATGGAGAAAATGTGGTTGATACCGGGAATCTCAAGCTTGAAATCGGAGATTTGTCACAGGAACAGATTGATGCTGCAGATGCGGGAATCAAGCAGACCGCAGGGAATGATGAAATTCAGCTTTATCTGGACATGAGTCTGTACAGTGTGGTAAATAAGGGAAATCGTACCGATGTGTGGGAAAACAAATTAAGCAATTTAAATGGAGAATTATCTGTTACATTAGAATTATCAGACGAGTTAAAGGGAAAGGATGGCACCTTTTATGTCATCCGCGAGCATACAGAAGCAGACGGAACAAAGTCTTATACGAAGATTCAGGCAGCATATGATAAGGAAACAGGGACGATTACGTTCGTAACGAATAAATTTTCTACCTATGCATTAGTATTGGAAAAAGAGGAGGGCATGCAGAACGCGACAAACTCTGCGAACAACGCTTATCATGCCGATTTAAGTGAGAGTCTTGATGATCTTCTCCGTAAGACATTGACAGATGCTGACCGAAAGAGACTGGAGAGCGGAGAAACAGCAAAGGTTTATTTGGAGGTTTCGGATATTTCTTCGACTGTAAGTGATGCGGAGAAGCAGATCATAGAGAGTGCCAGAGGAAAATCCGTTGTCGGGATGTATCTGGGAATCGACCTGCGAAAGCAGATTGGGGCAGATTTGCCTGTAAATGTAACGGAGACGAATGGGTCGGTAACAATTACACTGAAAATACCGGCTACGCTTATCAATTATAATACATCCATCACAAGAACCTACCAAATCATAAGGATACACAATGGACAAGCTACCGTAATTCCCTGTGCATTTGCCAAAGAGGGCAGTATTTCATTTGAGACGGATCGGTTTTCGACCTATGCTCTGGCCTATACCGATCAGCATCAAATCAATTATGGCAGTGGGAGTGCAGGAGGCAGTGTGAGCCTTGAAAGTGTGAATGGTGGAAGCGGGATCGGACAAAAATCACCAAAGACGGGTGAAAGATCAAGTCTTGTGTTGTGGATTCCTGTAATATCAGTGAGTGCAGTAGGAGCATTTCTTTTGACAGACGGAAAAGACCGATTTGTAAAGGGAAAGAAAAGATAAAAGATAAAATAAAGGATAAAATAAAAATGCGGAAACTTGAGAAGAAATAACTTAGGTTTCCGCATTTTGCACTTGCCATTTGGTAAAAATATGCTATGATAGATGTGTGCGCTTTCAAGTAGGTACACAGTTCGATATGCATAGGGAGGCAGAACGCTTTTCTATATACTTAAAACATAGTAATTTTATGAGGAGGAGACAGTAAAATGGCGAACAAGTGGGTGTATTTGTTTACGGAAGGTAATGCAAGCATGCGCAATCTTCTTGGAGGCAAAGGTGCGAATCTGGCAGAAATGACACATATTGGTCTTCCGGTTCCGCAGGGATTTACGATTACAACAGAGGCTTGTACTCAGTATTATGAGGACGGAAGAGAGATTAATGAAGAAATCCAGACGCAGATTAACGAGAATATTGCAAAAATGGAAGAGATTACCGGAAAGAAATTTGGAGATCATAAAAATCCGTTGCTTGTATCTGTTCGCTCCGGAGCAAGAGCTTCTATGCCTGGTATGATGGATACCATTTTAAATCTTGGTCTAAATGAAGAAGTGGTAAATGTCATTGCAGAGCAGTCCGGAAATCCACGTTGGGCATGGGATTGCTACAGACGTTTTATTCAGATGTATTCCGACGTTGTTATGGAGGTCGGCAAGAAATATTTTGAAGAGCTCATCGATAAGATGAAAGAGGAAAGAGGCGTAAAAGAGGACGTTGAGCTGACTGCGGATGATTTAAAGGATTTGGCAAATCAGTTCAAGGCAGAGTATAAGGCAAAGATTGGAACAGATTTCCCGAGCGATCCGAAAGAGCAGCTTATGGGAGCAATTAAAGCCGTATTCCGTTCCTGGGACAACCCACGTGCCAATATTTATCGTCGTGACAATGATATTCCGTATTCTTGGGGAACTGCCGTAAATGTACAGTCTATGGCATTTGGTAACATGGGAGACGACTGTGGTACAGGTGTTGCCTTTACCCGTGACCCGGCAACCGGAGAAAAAGGCTTGTTTGGAGAGTTCCTGACAAATGCACAGGGAGAGGACGTAGTTGCCGGTGTTCGTACACCGATGAAAATTGCGGAGATGGCAAACAAATTCCCGGAGGCATTTGCACAGTTTGAAGAGGTTTGCGGAATCTTAGAAAAGCATTACAGAGATATGCAGGATATGGAGTTTACCGTGGAGCATGGAAAGCTGTATATGCTGCAGACACGTAACGGCAAGAGAACGGCAAAGGCTGCGCTAAAGATTGCATGTGACTTGGTGGATGAGGGAATGCGAACAGAGGAAGAAGCAGTTGCCATGATTGATCCCCGTAACTTAGACACCTTGCTGCATCCGCAGTTTGATGCTGCTGCATTAAAGGCAGCGACACCAATCGGAAAAGGTCTTGGCGCTTCTCCGGGAGCTGCCTGCGGTAAGGTTGTATTTACTGCCGATGATGCAGTTGTATGGGCAGAGAAGGGTGAGAAGGTTGTTTTGGTACGCCTTGAGACATCTCCGGAGGATATCAGCGGAATGAAGGCTGCGCAGGGTATCTTAACCGTTCGTGGCGGTATGACTTCCCATGCGGCAGTTGTTGCACGTGGTATGGGTACCTGCTGTGTATCCGGCTGCGGTGACATCGTGATGGATGAGGAGAATAAGAAATTTACCCTTTCCGGCAAGGAGTATCATGAGGGAGACTATATCTCAATTGATGGTTCAACCGGAAACATTTACGAGGGACAGATCGCAACCGTTGATGCGACAATCGTTGGAGAGTTTGGCCGTGTAATGGCATGGGCTGACAAATACAGAAAATTAAAGGTTCGCACGAATGCAGATACACCTGCAGATGCGAAGAAGGCACGTGAGCTTGGTGCAGAGGGAATTGGTCTTTGCCGTACCGAGCATATGTTCTTTGAGGAGGACAGAATTGCTGCATTCCGCGAGATGATTTGTGCCGATACCGTGGAGGAGAGAGAAGCGGCACTCGAGAAGATTCTGCCGTACCAGCAGGGAGACTTTGAAGCGTTGTATGAAGCGCTTGAGGGATGCCCGGTAACCATCCGTTTCTTAGATCCGCCTCTGCATGAGTTTGTTCCGACGGAGGATGCGGATATTGAGAAGCTTGCAAAGGCTCAGGGCAAATCGGTTGAGACAATCAGAGCAATCATTGCTTCCCTGCATGAGTTTAACCCGATGATGGGACACAGAGGCTGCCGTCTTGCAGTGACCTATCCGGAGATTGCAAAGATGCAGACAAAGGCTGTGATTCGTGCGGCAATCAATGTACAGAAGGCACATTCCGACTGGAAGGTAAAGCCGGAAATCATGATTCCGCTTGCATGCGAGGTAAAGGAATTAAAGTATGTGAAGGATATTGTTGTTGAGACGGCAAATGCTGAAATCGCAGCAGCAGGCATCAAGCTGGAGTACGAAGTAGGTACGATGATTGAGATTCCTCGTGCATGCCTGACAGCAGATGAGATTGCAAAGGAGGCTGATTTCTTCTGCTTTGGTACAAACGATTTGACACAGATGACCTTTGGCTTCTCTCGTGACGATGCAGGTAAGTTTTTGGATGCGTACTATGACAGAAAGATTTTTGAGAACGATCCGTTTGCAAAGCTGGATCAAAACGGGGTAGGAAAATTAATGGATATGACCATCAAGCTTGGAAAGCCGGCAAATCCGAATCTGCATATCGGTATCTGCGGAGAGCACGGTGGAGATCCTTCCTCCGTGGAGTTCTGCCATAAGCTTGGACTGGATTATGTGTCCTGCTCACCATTCCGCGTGCCGATTGCAAGACTTGCGGCAGCACAGGCAGCGATTGCTCAAAAGTAGGCGAATGCTATTTATTTAGTGTAAAGCTTGACTTTGAGAAAGCAAAAGAATATAGAAAAAGTT
>JAQXLR010000046.1 GCA_029012225.1 Clostridiales bacterium | reverse complement strand
ACTCCACGACGGCTCCTATCATCCGGTGGACTCCTCCGAGATGGCATTTAAGGTCGCTACGGTTCAAGCGTTTAAGAAGGGCTTTATGGAGGCTTCTCCGGTTCTGTTAGAGCCGATTGCATCCTTGAAGGTAGAAGTGCCGGATAAATATACAGGAGATATTATGGGAGATTTGAATAAGCGGCGTGGGCGTGTGCTCGGCATGAATCCGACAAGCACAGGCTATCAGGAGATACTTGCCGATATCCCATATCTGGAATTATATGGCTATAACACAGACTTGCGCTCGATGACAGGAGGAAACGGTACGTTCTCCTATGAATTTGCAAGGTATGAGCAAGCACCTGCGGATATACAGGAGAAGGAGGTAGCTGCAAGGGCCTCAAAGCTGGAGAACGGAGAAGACGAAAAAGCATAAGAGAAGGGGGAGAGAGTATGCCGCTGTATAAGATATGGATTGCAATTTTATATGTGCTTCTTTTACTGTTAAACGATCCGTATTTTATGCACGCGTACGAGCTGCAGACCTATGGAGTTGGAGAGACAGATGCCAATTCTATCGAAGGCATGCCGCATATGGCTGACTGGGCAGCCTCTCCCTATATTCACATTGCATATGAGCTGGACGGCGGAATCAACGATGCGGATAATCCCGTTATCCTGACAAAAAAGGAGCTTCCGATCATCCTGGAGGTTCCGGTCAAGGAAGGCTATAACTTCGCCGGATGGTATACAGACCGTGAGTATCAGAATAAAATTACGCAAATCAATGCGGAAAATGCGGCGAACATGGTGTTGTTTGCAAAATGGACAAATGTCATTGACAATTACTATAATGTGGAGATGTATTCTTATAACACTGCAAGCATTTTAAGCAAAAACCATAAGGAGTTAAAGGAATGCAGCTATGGCTTCCTCGATGATCTGGAAATACCCGGTATGCCATCAACAAGGGAGAGAGATTATCGCAATGATTTGATTCGCAGTGTGGGGCAGTGTATGCAGGGGCTTTGCTTTACGCCAAAGTTTATTTTGGTAACCGCTTACTCTGAGGAATTGGATACACCCGGCTCTCTGATGATTTTTGATCGAAAGACGGGAGAGTATTTGGTAACACTCGGCATGAAGGAAAAAAGCCATGTGGGCGGGATTACCTTCGATGGAGATAATTTTTGGATCTGTCACTCCGATTCCAATACACTGGAGCGAATTTCTTATGATTATATTGAAACAATAGCTGCGGATGCCCCCAAGTGCTTTGTAGATGCTTCTGCCTTATCGGATGAGTACAAGGTGAAAAATATCCCATCCTGTATCACCGCCTATGGAGGAAGACTCTGGGTGGCAACGCATACCAAGATTTTCGGCTCTAAGATGCTGTCATACAGCTACGATGAGAGGGAAGACAGGCTGACGGCTCTAAGCTCCTATAATATCCCAGGAAAAGTACAGGGAGTGGCCTTTGACTCCAATGGCTCGGTTTATCTGAGTACCTCCTACGGAAGAAGCAATTCTTCACATTTAAAGGTATATCATTCTCTCGTGACCTTAGATCGCAATCCAAATGAGCCGGCAGTAAAGATTGAAATGCCTCCCTGCTCGGAAGGCATCGTAATTGCGGAGGAGAAGGTCTATGTGCTGTTTGAGTCGGCGAGCAGAAAGTACTTTGAGGGCACAGACGGAAACGGAAGCAGTACAGCCCCACTTGATAAAGTGCTTGAGGTAACAATGGCATCCATCTGGTAACGAGTATTCTTTTCTTTTGACATCAAAAAAAGGAGCGGCATCAGCTGCTCCTTCTGTCTTTCATAAGCTTGATGATTTTGTCTGCCTTTCCGGCTTCCTCCGGTGACATATTTTGCTTTAGGATGCTGATTAAAAGCTCTGTTTCCGGATTTGTAAACTGAATATCCTTTTTGCGTGCATTGCTCATTGCAGAGAGTAAAAACGGCATCATTTCATTGATGTTTGTCGGCTTGTCGGCAGAAGCAAAATTCATTAAAAATTGCAGCTTTTCCGGCGACATATTCTGAAGTAACGGATTGTTGGCTAAAAAATCGTAGTCCATCTTTTTTTCTTCCCTTCTTTCCATCAGTTAAAAATTGTTTCATAGGTTTCCAGCATGGAAAACATATTGGCAAGCATATCGAGGGTTTCCTGCTCTTTTTCCGTGCAAAATTGGCGAAGTGCATTTAGCATAGAGAGCATGGAGTTTTCGTTTTCCTCAACGGAGCACATGGATAGAACCTTATCCTCCTGAGAAAAGACTTGAATTGTATTTTGTAGCTCCATATACTTTATTAATATGGCAAACTGCTTTTTTTGTTCCCCTTTGATATATGGAAGAATGGTTTTTAGCATCTGCAGCTCCCTCTTTTGTGTCATGCTGTCAAATGGGGTAAGGGTTTGTTCCATAAGCTGCCCTTTTTTCTTTAATCTATGATGGGAAAAGACACTTTATGACAAGAGGTACATATACTGGTAGTGTAGGAGGACAAAAATATGCTTATCGTGGAAGAAAACAGCGTTTATGAGATAGATGAAGAATGCTTGCAAAGGAGAAAGGTACCAAAGGAGTGTCAGATTCATGAAAAAATTATGCAGTGCATTGAGGCAGATGGGAAAAAGAAAGAGGAGAAAAAGATTTCTAAATAAAAATATCATACAGGGGCGTTTCGCCCCTGTATGATATTTTGCAGTCAATCAGATTAGAAGCAGCCGTTGCCACAGCCGAATCCGTTTCCGCCACAGCAGAAGAGAAGCAGGATAATCCACAGGCAGTCGTTTCCGTAGCCGTTGTTTCCGCCGCATCCAATCCCATTGTTTCCACCGCAGCAGCACAATAAGAGGATAATCCAAAGAATGGAACCACAGCCTCCTTCATTGCAAGAACATCCACCACCACAGTTTGTTGCAGCCAAATCACTCATGTTAAAACCTCCAAATTTTTCTTACACTGTATAGTATGATGATGCGAAAGGAGTGTGACAGAAAAAATGAAGCTTCCTACGTTGACAAAACAAAGCGAAAACGTATAGAATAGATGAAAACCAAAAGGAGAGCTTAGGATGGAAAAGATTAAAATGATAACCCCTTTAGTAGAGATGGACGGAGACGAGATGACACGCATTCTCTGGCAGTTGATTAAGGACGAGCTTTTGCTTCCCTTTCTTGAGTTAAATACCGAATATTACGATCTTGGCCTTGAACACCGAAATGAGACAGACGATCAAGTAACGATTGATGCCGCCAATGCCACAAAAAAATACGGTGTAGCGGTAAAGTGTGCTACAATCACGCCAAATGCGGCGAGAATGACCGAATATCATTTGAAGGAGATGTGGAAAAGTCCCAACGGAACTATCCGCGCTATGCTGGATGGTACCGTGTTTCGTGCGCCAATCGTGGTAAATGGAATTGAGCCATGTGTGAAAAACTGGAAAAAGCCGATTACAATTGCCCGTCATGCCTATGGCGATGTGTATAAGGCGACAGAAATGAAAATTCCAAAGGCAGGAAAATGTGAGCTCGTCTATACAGCCTTAGATGGGAGCGAGACGAGGGAGCTGATTCATGACTTTAGCGGAGAAGGCATCGTACAGGGACAGCATAACCTCTGCAATTCCATTGAGAGCTTTGCGAAAAGCTGCTTTAATTATGCACTTGATACAAAGCAGGATTTGTGGTTTGCGACAAAGGATACGATTTCGAAAAAATATGACCATACGTTTAAAGATATTTTTCAGGAAATCTTTGATGCGGAATACAAGGAGAAATTTAAGAAGGCGGGAATTGAGTATTTTTACACCTTGATAGACGATGCGGTTGCCCGCGTGATGAAATCGGAGGGTGGCTACATCTGGGCTTGCAAAAACTATGACGGAGACGTGATGAGTGATATGGTATCGAGTGCCTTTGGATCTCTGGCCATGATGACCTCGGTTTTGGTATCGCCGGAGGGATACTATGAGTATGAGGCGGCACACGGAACGGTACAGCGTCATTATTATAATCACTTAAAAGGACAGGAGACGTCCACGAACTCCGTAGCAACTATTTTTGCATGGACAGGTGCGCTGAAAAAGCGTGGCGAGCTTGATCAAAATAAGGAACTCGTCGATTTTGCGCAAAAGCTTGAGGAGGCTTGTATCCAGACCATTGAGTCTGGGAGAATGACAAAGGATCTTGCTCTGATTACCTCCTTGGAGAATCCTGTTGTATTAAGCAGCAGCGAATTTATAAAGGCAGTTCGCACCACCTTGGAAGGAATACGAAAGTCATGATTTTATCCTGTCAGGGTATTTCCAAATCATTTGGAACGGATGAGGTTTTAAAGGATGTCAGCTTTCAGGTAGAGGCGGCAGAAAAAGTAGCAATTGTCGGCATCAATGGTGCCGGTAAGTCTACCTTGCTGAAAATTATTATGCAAAGAGAGACCGCAGACAGCGGGGAGGTTGTGCTGGCCAAGGATAAAACCATCGGTTATCTTGCACAGCATCAGGATATTCCGGGAGAACGGACCATCTATGAGGAAGTGCTGCACGCAAGAGAGGAGATACTCAATTTAGAGGATCGCCTTAGACAGATGGAGGCGCAGATGAGCCACCTTGACGGTAAGAAGCTGGAGGAGCTTTTGGAGGCTTATCACAAGCAAAATCATGAGTTTACGCTTATGGGAGGCGATTCCTACCGCAGTGAGGTCGTGGGTATTCTAAAAGGACTCGGTTTTTTGGAGGAGGAATTTGAGAAGAGAATGAAGGAGCTTTCCGGTGGCCAAAAGACGAGAGTATCGTTAGGAAAGCTGCTTGTGACAAAGCCGGATGTGCTTCTTTTGGACGAGCCGACCAATCATCTGGATATGGAATCCATTCAGTGGCTGGAGAGTTTTTTGCTCCACTATAAGGGTGCGGTTGTGCTTGTCTCCCATGACCGGTATTTTTTGGATCGCGTTGTTACCAAAGTAATTGAGATTGCGCAGTCACGAGCCGTCAGTTACCAAGGGAATTATACTGCCTTTGCAGAGAAAAAGGAGAAGCTTAGAGAGGATTTGCTCAAGCAGTATTATAACCAACAGCGTGAGATTAAGCATCAGGAGGAAGTCATTGCAAAGCTAAAGGCTTTCAACCGTGAGAAATCAATCAAGAGGGCAGAAAGCAGAGAGAAGATGCTGGATAAGGTAGAGCGTCTTGAAAAGCCGGTAGAGGAGAATGCAAAGATGCAGCTTGTGCTGGAGCCCTGTATAGACAGCGGGAAGGATGTGCTGTGTGTAGAAGGGCTTTCAAAGGCATATGGAACCCGTCAGCTATTCTCTGATTTGTCCTTTGAGATAAAGCGTGGAGAAAAGGTTGCGATAATCGGGAAGAACGGAACCGGAAAGACAACGCTCCTAAACATTCTTCACGGTCTTACCGAGGCAGATTGCGGAAGTGTGACACTGGGAACCAATGTATATGTCGGCTATTATGACCAGGAGCATCAGCTTCTTCCTATGGAAAAAACGATTTTTGACGAGATTTCAGACACTTATCCAAGTTTGAACCATACCAGAATCCGCAATGTATTGGCTGCCTTTCTGTTTACAAATGATGATGTGTGGAAGCGAATCGGAGATTTAAGCGGAGGAGAGAGAGGGCGTGTGGCATTGGCAAAGCTTATGCTCTCAGACGCAAACTTTCTCATTCTGGATGAGCCGACCAATCATTTGGATATCCTTTCAAAGGAAATTCTTGAGACTGCATTAAAGGGATATACGGGAACCGTGTGCTATGTATCCCATGACCGCTATTTTATCAATCGCACGGCTACAAAAATTTTGGAGCTGACGAATGAGACGCTGATTCCCTATATCGGAAATTATGACTACTATCTGGAAAAGCGTGAGGAGCTGACAAAGGTTTACGGAAGATGCAGTTCCATAGCGCAGCAGACCGTTCTTGCAAGAGAAGGAAGCAAAGCGTCGGAGGAGTCTGCCTCCAAAGCAGATTGGCAGGAGCAGAAGGCAAAGCAGGCAAAGCAGCGTAAGCTGGAAAATGAATTAAAGAGAGTGGAGACGCGTATTGAAGAGCTTGAAGCCCGGATTGCAGAGCTGGATGAGGAGTGTGCAAGGCCGGAAAATGCCACAAATTCTGCCCGGTTGGGAGAGCTTACGAAGCAGCAGAACGAATGCAGAGAGGAGTTGGAGGACTGCTATGAGCGTTGGGAGGAGCTTTCTGTTAAGATAGAAGAATGAGAGACTTGAAGGCAAACCGACCTGATACAAAGTGGCAGGTCGGTTTGGCAGAGAATACGGAAGCGCAAGAACGAGAGACAAATTGACAGCTTTCCGGGAAATCACTATAATAAAAGTGAATGGATGGAGAAAGGTGGTTTTTTCGTGGGAGAAAAGGGAATTTCACAGGCCGTCATTCGGAGAATGCCGCGTTATTACCGCTATCTTGGAGAGCTGCTTGATAGTGGGGTAGAACGTATTTCTTCCAATGATTTGAGCCATAGAATGAAGGTCACTGCATCGCAGATACGACAGGATTTAAATAATTTTGGTGGTTTTGGGCAACAGGGATATGGGTATAATGTAAAATATCTCCACGATGAGATTGGTAAGATTCTGGGACTCAATCAGAGACACAATATGATTGTCATCGGTGCCGGAAATTTGGGACAGTCCTTGGCAAATTACGAAAAATTCGAGCGCCTTGGCTTTGTCATTACAGCGATGTTTGATGTAAGAGAGGAGCTGCGCGGCACAAAAATCCGAGGAATTGAAATTCATATGTTGGATGCGTTGGAGGATTATTGTACGAAGAATCAGGTAGACATTGCGGCGCTTACCATGCCAAAGGAGAGGGCAGATGCGATTGCGAACCGACTGGTAAAGCTTGGAATCCATGCCATCTGGAATTTTGCCCATGTGGACTTGGATTTGGTCGATGAGGATGTGGTGGTAGAGAATGTTCATCTTTCAGACAGCTTGATGAGCTTATCCTATAATATTGCCAATAAGCAGAAAATTCGAGAGAATAAAATATGAAATATCTTGTAAACAGCAGAGAGATGAAGCTGTATGATAAAAATACGACAGAGCATTATAAAATTCCTTCGATTGTATTGATGGAGCGGGCTGCCGTTTCCTTTGTGGAGGAGCTAAGGCGGCAGAGAGTGGATACCTCCTCTGTCTTGTTGGTCTGCGGAAGCGGCAACAATGGCGGTGATGGCTTGGCGATTGCAAGGCTTTTGCTGCTTGCGGGAAGCAAGGTCACGGTCGTTCTTTTGGAAGACGGGAAAAAGGCATCGCCGGAAAATCAGCTTCAGCAGCAGATTTTAGATGCATATCAGTGTGAGAGGAGAACAGAGATTCCGGCAGGAGAGCGTTATACGGCGATTATTGATGCGCTTTTTGGTGTTGGATTGTGCAGAAATCTTAACGGAGATTATAAAAGCTTAATTGAGCAGATGAATGCGCTCCCCGGAGTCAAGATTGCAGTTGACATACCGTCCGGCATCTCTGCGGACAGCGGTGCCCTTTGCGGTACGGCATTCCGCGCAGACATCACGATTACATTTGCCTACGAAAAAATAGGCTTACGCCTGTTTCCCGGTGCAGAATTTGCGGGACAAATCTTTGTGGAGGAGATTGGAATTGAGCGTCACAGCTGGCTGGATAAGGAGCCCTTCGTCTGTGCTATGGAGGACGAAGACCTCGCTTTTTTGGGAGAGCGCATTGCATATTCCAACAAAGGAACTTATGGGAAGCTTCTTGTGATTGCGGGAGGCATCAATATGGCAGGAGCTGCATCGCTATCGGCAAAGGCGGCGTATGCAGCGGGCTGCGGTTTGGTTCGTGTGGTAACACCGGAGGAAAACAGAGTGATTTTGCAATCAACCGTGCCGGAAGCAATTCTTTCGACCTATTCAGCAAAAAATCCGGAGGAAGCATGCCTGATTGAAGCAATCAACTGGTCAGATGCCATCGTATGCGGACCGGGAATCGGTACGTCAAGGGCAGCGGAACAAATCGTTTCCTGTGTGCTGAAAAATTCCTCCGTTCCTGTTGTACTGGATGCGGATGCTTTAAATGTCATTGCAAAAGACGTAAGCCGTCTTCTCAGACCGCATACGGAGCTTATTGTGACACCCCATCTTGGAGAGATGAGCCGTCTTACGGGAGATTCCGTTTCCTATCTTGCAAGTCGCCTGCTTGATGCGGCAGGAGAGTTTGCAAGACAGTATCATGTCATCTGTGTATTGAAGGATGCACGTGCCGTCACAAGCATACCATACGGTCGTACTTACTTGAATGTGTCGGGGAATCCGGGAATGGCAACAGCAGGCAGCGGTGATGTACTAAGCGGTATAATCGGCTCTTTGCTTGTGCAGGGGATGCAGCCGAAGGAGGCGGCGCCGCTTGGTGTTTTTTTGCATGGCAGAGCCGGTGATGTGATGGCAGAGCAGGTCGGAAAGCGAGGGCTTGTGGCGACAGATTTGATTGAGGGAATCCGAAAACTTGGAAAAAAAGAAGAGATGAGGAAGAAGTCGTGAACAAATACAGCAGGGTACATGCGGAGATTGACTTGGATGCTATCTTGTATAATATGGAGTCCATGCATAAGCTAATTTCAGACAAGACAAAGATTATGGCAGTCATAAAGGCAGACGGCTATGGACATGGTGCAGTAGAGGTCGCGGAGGCAATCGATGGGCTGGACTATCTCTTTGGCTATGCGGTGGCGACTGTGGAGGAAGGCTTGATTCTGCGCAATCATGGGATAAAAAAGCCGATTCTGATTCTTGGGTATGCTTTTCCTGACCAGTATGAGGATATGATTCGGGCAAAAATCCGTCCCACTGTCTTTACGGCAAAGATGGCAGAGGAGTTATCAGACACCGCGGCAGCGCTTGGCATGGATTGTCCGATTCATTTTGCGATTGATACAGGAATGAGCCGCATCGGTTATCAGGTTACAAAAGAGGCGGCAGAAGAACTGACACACATTTCAAGGCTGCCGCATATTGTAACAGAGGGAATCTTTACACATTTTTCAAGAGCAGATGAAAAAAACCAGGAGACGACAAGACAGCAGCTTTCCCTGTTTGCAGAGATGATTTCCATGCTGGAGGCTCGGGGACTTACCATTCCGATTCATCATTGCGCAAACAGTGCGGCAATCCTGGGAGTGCCGGAAGCAAATATGGATTTGGTGCGGGCGGGAATCACGCTATACGGACTGTGGCCGTCGGAAGAGGTGGATAAGAGCCGTATTGATTTAAGACCGGCGCTTTCTTTGATTACGCATGTTGCATATGTAAAAGAGCTTCCTTGCGGGAGAGCCATCAGCTACGGGGGAACCTATGTGACAAAGAAGCCGCAGCGGATTGCGACGATTCCGGTAGGCTATGCAGACGGCTACGCAAGAAGCCTCTCCAATCGGGGAGATGTCTTGATTCGGGGCAGACGTGCTCCGATTTGCGGCAGAATCTGCATGGATCAGTTTATGGTTGATGTGACGGACATTCCCGGAGTGGAATGCGGAGAAGAAGTCATACTCATCGGAGCAGCTGGGGAGGAGCAGATTACAATGGAGGAAGTAGGCGCTCGCTCCGGAAGATTTAACTACGAATTTGTCTGTGATTTGGGAAAGCGTATCCCAAGAGTTTATGTGCATAAAGGGAAAATAATCGGAACGAAAGATCATTTTTCGGAGTAAGAATAGAATACACCCGGTAAAACTGGAAATACTATCCTTAAAAAATTACGGGGTGTGAAACGATGATGATTCGAAGAGGAGATATTTATTATGCAGATTTAAGGCCTGTAATCGGCTCGGAACAGGGAGGTGTGCGCCCGGTGCTCATCATTCAAAATGACATTGGAAACAGGCATAGCCCGACTGTGATTTGCGCAGCCATTACCTCACAGATGAATAAGGCAAAGCTTCCGACACACGTGGAACTGGACTGCACGAAGTATGACCTGGTGAAGGATTCGGTCGTGCTGTTAGAGCAGCTTAGAACGATTGATAAAAAGCGTTTGAAGGATAAGGTATGCCATCTGGATCACCAGATTTTGATAAAAATTGACAAGGCACTTGAGATAAGTTTGGAGCTTTATACATAGTCAGCGGGAAAACTTGACTATTTCTCCTTAAGATGATATTATTTCAAAAGTTTTAGGCACAAAAGAAAGGAAACTATTTTATGTCAGGACATTCAAAATTTGCCAATATCAAGCATAAGAAAGAAAAGAATGATGCGGCAAAGGGTAAGATTTTTACGATTATCGGACGTGAAATTGCGGTTGCGGTAAAAGAGGGTGGACCGGATCCCGCAAATAATTATAAGCTGGCGCAGGTCATCTCAAAGGCAAAAGCAAATAATATGCCAAATGATACGATTGAACGAGGGATAAAAAAAGCGGCAGGCGACGGCAATGCAGTCAATTATGAATCTTGTATGTACGAGGGATATGGACCAAGCGGAACCGCAATTATTGTCAAGTGTTTAACAGACAATAAAAACCGTACGGCAGCAAATGTCAGAAACGCCTTTACAAAGGGACACGGAAGCATCGGGACACAGGGCTGCGTCTCTTATATGTTCGAGGAAAAGGGACAGATTATTATTGCAAAAGAGGAATGTGAGCTGGAATCGGATGATTTGATGATGACAGCCTTAGATGCCGGAGCGGAGGATTTTTTGGAGGAGGAGGACAGCTTTGAGATTTTGACGACTCCCGAAGATTTTGAGGCGGTAAGAGCCGCACTTTGTGAAAGACAAATCGCAATGGCACAGGCAGAGGTTACGATGCTTCCACAGAATTATGTAGAGCTGACTGCAGAAGAGGATTTGGCAAATATCAATCGTATTTTGGATTTGCTGGATGCAGAGGATGATGTGCAGGAGGTCTATCATAACTGGGACGAGTAGGCAGGCAAGAATCAAATTGAGGAGGGGTTGGTTATGAACCAAATACTTTTTGCAGCATCGGAATGTGTCCCGTTTATCAAAACAGGCGGACTTGCAGACGTTTGCGGAGCACTCCCAAAAGAGTTCGACAGAGCATACTGGGACATTCGAGTGGTAATTCCCAATTACAGCTGTATTCCCGAACATTATCGCAATCAATTTGAGTATGTTGCTCATTTTTATATGAGCAGCGGTACATATATTACAAATAAATATGTGGGTGTACTCAAATATGTTTTAGATGGGATTACCTATTATTTCATTGACAACCAAGAGTATTTTCATTCACCTACTCCTTATGGGGAAATCCGCTATGATATTGAGAAATTTGTCTTTTTTGACAAGGCGGTGCTTTCCATGCTAAAGCATATTGGCTTTCGCCCGGATTTGATTCATTGCCATGATTGGGAGACTGCCCTGATTCCGGTTTATCTGCGCAATGAATTTCAGGCAGACTCTTTTTATTGGGGAATCAAGTCCATGATGACCATTCACAATCTAAAGTTTCAGGGAATATGGGATATCAAGACCTTAAAGGGGCTGACCGGATTTTCAGCAGACCTTTTTACCCCGGATAAGCTGGAGTTTAAAAAGGATGCCAATATGCT
>JAQXLR010000045.1 GCA_029012225.1 Clostridiales bacterium | reverse complement strand
CGTGGGCGCAGGTTTTTAATATTGTCTTATTTGAGCTTGTGGCATGGCTCTTGTTTTTTTTGACGGGGAGGCTTCGGGCTGCACTTTTGACAGAGGCGCTGCTTACAATGGTCTATGGGCTTGCAAATGCCTACGTAATGCGATTTCGGACAAATCCGATTGTGCCATGGGACATTTTCTCGTGGAGAACAGCGGTAAGTGTCGCGGGGGATTATGATTTTACGCCAAGCGTGCGTATGGTGCTTGTGACGCTTTTGTTTCTTGCAAGCATGGCTCTGCTCTTTTTTGTAAAGCTGGAATGGAAGGGCTTTTTAAAGCGCCTTGTGCCTGCGGTTGGAGTGGTGATTCTGTTTTTTGTGTTTGTGAATGTCCTGCAAAACGAGGATTTTCAGAATCGCTATCGACTCTACAATAAGCTGTTTACGCCGGTCTTTATGACGGAGGTGGATGGAACGGCGGTTACCTTTGCGATGAATATGGCGTATATGTCAATTGAAAAGCCGACGAAGTACAAGCGGGATGAGGCGGCTGCACTTTTAAAAGCTTATGAGAACGAAGATGCAGATGGGGAGCAGAGCACTTTGCCAAACGTGATTGTTGTGATGAATGAGGCGTTTTCGGATTTGTCCGTTCTGGGAGATTTTTCTGTAAATAAGGATTATATGCCCTATCTTCACAGCCTGCAGCAGGGAGCGGAAAACACGGTAACGGGAATGCTTTGTGTATCGGTTTTGGGCGGCAATACGGCAAATACGGAGTTTGAATTTTTGACGGGAAATACAATGGCATTTTTGCCTCAGGGCTCTGTTCCGTACCAGCAGTATATCAAAGGAGAGACCTCCTCTCTTGCAAAGCACTTGAGAGGACTGGGCTATCAGACGGTGGCAACGCATCCCTATTACGCTTCGGGATGGGAGAGAGAGAAGGTTTATCCGTGGCTTGGCTTTTCCGAGAGTATTTTCATAGATGCGTACAGGAGAGACCTTGATGTGCGCGGGTATGTCAGTGATGCGAGCTGCGTGGAAAAAATCATCGAATTGTACGAAGGGAAAGAGAAAGATCGACCGCTGTTTTTGTTCCAGGTCACGATGCAAAATCATGGAGGCTATCAGGAAACCTACTCCAATTTTACACCTGAAATTACGGCAAAAGGGATGGATAACGTTTCGTTGAATCAGTACCTGTCTCTGCTGCGTCTTTCTGACCAGGCCTTTGAGCGGCTTACCGACTATTTTTCGAAGGTAGAGGAAAAGACCGTTCTCGTGTTCTTTGGTGACCATCAGCCGAATGATGCGGTGGCATATTCGATTCTTGCAAAAAACGGCATGGCAGGGAATGGCTTAAGCGAGGAGGAATGGAAGCTGCGCTATCAGGTTCCCTATGTCATTTGGGCAAATTATGACATTGAGGAAGCGCAGAATGCGGATACGAGCGCCAATTACCTTGCTGCAGAGACCCTACAGCGGGCAGGAATCCCAACAAATGCATATCAGAATTTTTTGTTGGAACTAAAGCGAACGTATCCGATTCTTTCTGCCATGGAACCGGCAGGGACAAGGGAGGAAGAAAAAATGGAGCTTTATCAAAAGCTGCAATATTATATCTTATTTGACGGGGGAGGGATGGAGAAATGACGGGCAAGCGGATTTCATTTCTTGCTGCATTTTTTATGCCTCTTTTGATTGCAATCATTGTATGTATTGATCATGAAGTGTTTCCCTTTGGAGATCAATGTATTCTTCAAGTAGATATGTACCACCAGTACGCTCCGTTTTTTACGGAGCTGATGGAGAAGCTAAAGACAGGCGGCAGCTTTTTTTACTCATGGAGGATTGGGCTTGGGGCAGATTTTTTGTCCCTGTATGCATATTATCTTGCAAGTCCGCTAAACTGGCTGCTGCTTTTGTGGCCGTCGGGATATGTGATTGAGTTTATGACGATTTTGGTGCTTTTAAAAATCGCACTTTGTGGGCTGACCTTCGCCTATTATTTGACAGAGCATTTTCACACGCAGCATGCTGCGGTCAGTATTTTTGGAACGGCGTATGCGCTGTCGGCATTTATGGCTGCCTACTCCTGGAATATCATGTGGACGGATTGCATGGTCTTGCTGCCTCTTGTGATTTTGGGGCTTGAGAGAATGACAAAGGGGAAAAGTCCGACTCTTTATTACGTCACGCTTTCCCTCTCTATCTTGAGCAATTACTATATTTCGATTATGGTATGTATCTTTCTGGTGCTCTGGTTTTTCCTCTGTCAGACGGAGGATGGGCGAGGGGGCATTTTGGCATGGGCTCGGTTTCTCGTATATTCTTTGCTTGCGGGAGGCACAGGTGCGGTGCTCCTTCTTCCGACTGCCATTGTGCTTGGAAAAAGCAGTGCACAGGCCATTTCTTTTCCGAAAAGCGTAGAATGGTATTTTCATATTGTGGCGGAGCTGGCACGCCACTTTGTTGTGACAGAGACTTACACCGGACAAAATCACTGGCCGAATCTCTATTGCGGTGTCTTTGTGCTCGTCTTTTTTGTATTGTTTTTGCTTAATCAGGCGATTCCATGGAAGCGTAGGCTCTCATTTCTGCTGCTTGTGGTATTTTTTGTGCTTAGCTTTGCAAACAACATGCTTGACTTTGTATGGCATGGTCTTCATTTTCCCACCTCGCTTCCGGCAAGACAGAGCTTTCTCTATGTTTTTGTCTTGCTTGTGCTTTCCTTTGAGAGCACCTTGCATTTGCAGCAAAGCAAGATGTGGCATGTGCTTGTGGCAGGAGGCTTAAGTACAGGCTTTTTTCTTATCGTCTATCGTCTTGTATTGACCGAAAATGTGAAGGCAGAGGGAGTAGAGTCTGGAGCATTTTGGGCAACGGCACTGCTCGTTTTCTGTTACCTGATTTTCGTGGCTGTCTATCTGACTGCGGGAATAAGGACAAGGGGGTGGGCGCTTGCAATTGGCTGTCTCGTCATGATTGCAGAGCTGACGGTCAATTTTGATCTCACAGGGTTTGGGACAACCGGGCGGAGTGCATATTTGGAGAAGCGGGAGGATTATGCCGCCTTGCTTGCAATCGCTGCAGAGAATGAACAGAAGGAAGGCGATGCTTTTTGGCGGGTCGAGGAACTTGAGCGTATGACAAAAAATGATGCGCCCTTGTTTGGTTATGCCTCGGCGACCCAGTTTTCTTCCCTGATGAATCTTGACGTCAGCCATTTTTACCAGACCGTGGGAATGGAGGGAGGGAAAAACTTTTACTGCATCAGTGGTGCGACACCGCTGCTTTCTGCTATGCTCTCCGTGCGTTATGTGCTGGCGGACAATGGCTTAGAGGAAAATCCGATGCGAAGGCTCGTGGCACAGAGCGGAAATGCATGGCTATACGAGAATACTTACGTGCTGCCTTTTGGCTTTGTGATGCCAGAGGAGGTAGCAGAGTTTTGGGATGGACTGGATAAAACGGTGGATGATATCGGGATTCAGGATGAGCTTGCATATCGTCTCGGTGCAAAAAGTAAGCTGTTTGTGCCGGTAGCAGATGTGTCTATGCCGGGGGAGACTGTGATTGAGGTAAAAGAAGATGGCTATTATTACGCATCCTATGGGAGGACGGAGCTCTCGAACCTGACCTTGGAGGTAAGTGATGGAAGGAACAGGAGCTACACCAAGGTATCGCATGGCTATTTGCTGGATTTGGGGTATTGCAGGGCAGGAAGTGAGATTCGCATAAAAAATACAGACAATCAGACGCTTGCTCTGTCGGCATACAGACTGGATATGTCCGCGTTTGATGCTGCCTATCAGACGCTTGCAGAGCAGGGAATGAAAACGACGCTGCTTTCCGATACCAGAGTGGAGGGGAGCATTCAGATGACAAAGCCGGGCAGATTGATTTTTTCCATTGCAAAGGAGCCGGGATGGACATTGCTTGTGGACGGAGTGCCGACGGAGGGAAAGGCCTTTGGAGGAGCTTTTTTCAGTGTATCTCTTGCGGAGGGAGCGCATGAGATCGTACTCTCCTATGAGACACCGCGGGTTTGGGCGGGCGCAGGAATTAGCGGGGGCTGTGTCGGAGTCTTTTTGCTGTTGATGGCGGGCAGATGGTGGAGGTTAAAGAGAAGAAGAATTTAACAAGAAAAAGGATATGGAGAAGTGGCGAATCTTGGAATGTTTTGTTATGTGAGTTATGACGCACATAAGACGAGGCGTAGCATGAAGTTATGCTTCTCGGGAGGTAGTGTAGTATAAGGGGAAGGACGACAGGAGAGTTTTTGTTTATGGCCGTGTGCCCCACGATGACAGTTTTTTCTTGAAGCCGAGATGCTCAGATTTACCAATATGTGTAACAAATAGAAATGTTGAATACCCATTACAGGGACTCAGAATCTATAAGGAAACTCCACGTGTAAGGTGCTAAAAGACGTCGTTTGTCTATGAGAATTAAATATGTTATATTAATGTAAAAAGTGAAGGGGGATAGAAGAGTTAATATGATTCAAAAAATAGTGGATACATTAATAGAAAGGCAGTCACAAAATTATGAGATGACAGATGACGATGAGCAGATATATAGGTATGGGTATATTTTGTTGTGTGAAGTCATTTTGAATCTAATTATAGCTTTGATAGTAGGAGTGGTTTTCTCAAAGGTAAAAGAAGTATTGTTCTTTTTAGGGGTGTATATTCCGTTAAGAAGTTTTTGTGGAGGATGGCATGCAGATAGAATTTGGAAGTGTACATTAATATCAAATGGAATATTGCTATTACAAATATATGCAATAGGGAATATAATAAAATATTTGCGAAGTAGTGTGATGTTTGCGATATTTTTTTTTAATATGCTCTATATTTTTCTTGTTGCTCCGGTAGAAATAAAAGAGAAACAAATTAATTGGGATGAAAAGAGAATTTATAGAAAAAAAATAAAATTGATATTGGCAATCAATCTGCTGATAATGGTATTTGTTGTTCTGTTTGATGTTAGAGAATTTGTATTTACCATGATGTTCATATATATAATACAAAGTATCATGTTGGTACTTGAAATTATGAAACAAAAACGATTATATATTGATAGGAGGAAGTAAAAGCTAAAAGAGAAAAATACAAAAAATTATTGAAGGATACATTAAATTCTGGCATAATATATGCCCAAAATGGAGAGAGGGGGAAGCCCTATGTACCATGTTGCTATTTGTGATGACGACAAGGTGTTTGTTTCATATATTAAAAAAATTCTTAATCAAGCTAGGGAAAATAGAGAATGCCAATTTAAAATTTATGAGTTTGGCTCTGGAGAAGATTTGGTTAGCTGTTTGGATACCAATATGCATTTAGATTTACTTATTTTAGATATGGAACTGGGTGGTATGGATGGTGATGAGACTGCAAGACAATTTCGAGAGAAGTTTAAAGACGCAGTATTGGTATTTTGTTCAGGAGTGCGCACTCCAACAGTTAAGTCGTTTAAGGCAACTCCATATAGATATTTGTTGAAATCATATTCAGATGTACAGTTTGTGCATGAGTTAAAAGAAATTTTGGCTGAGGTGGAAAAAAAGGTAAGAAAAGAATATATCATAGGTCATTATAGAAATAATGTGATAAAAGTGAATGTTCATAATATTTTGTATGTAGAAAATGCAAAGAGGGGAAGTAAAGTTACTGTATGTTCAAACTGTGAGGAAGCCCGATTTAAAGGGCAGATATTGGTAGATGACAAATTAGGAGTATTATCTCAAAAATTTCATGAACTTGTTTTTGCGCACAGTAGTTACATAATCAATATTAATCATGTTGAAAAAATCGTGGGGCATGAGGTTTACTTGGACAGTGGAGAATATTTGTCTATATCAAGAACATATCAAAAGAGTTTTCGTGAAACTTTTACGAAAAGTATTGCAGCAAAATATTGATAAGAGAGGTAAAAGGATGGATTGGTTGGACAGGATTATCTTGTTTTTTTGTTGCATCGTTGAAGTTTTTGTGCTTTATGATTTTTTTTCTAATTTTTTTGAGATTAAAGTAAAGAAGAAATATGTTACCTTAATATGCACAGGATTGTTATCTATAATTTATCTGATTAATATGCTACAAAATAATTTGCTAAATTTGGTGCTTGGACCAATTGTGTTATGGATTTTTATTACATTGTTGTTTGATATTAAATGGAGAATCCGGCTCGTTTATTTTGTTATAGCTTATATTGTTATGATTAGTGTAGAATTTTTATATATTATCTTATCTAATACCACGATAACATTATTGGCAAAAACTGGGTTAATATTGGTATCCGAGTATTTTTGGCAGCTATTACTTATAAAGTTTTTGAATTACATTGTGTTTATTTTATTAAAGCAGATGTCGTCGAAAACGAAGCATAGAATGACGAATAAATTGTTTTTGATTTATTTATGCGTGCCTGTATCTACTTTGGGAGTTATGTTTACCATTTTTTATTCTGGGGTAGATGTAGGGGGAAACACCGTTGTGAAATTGTTAATGACGCTATTTTTTGGATTTATGATTGCTGGAAATATATTGCTGTTTTACGCCTTTCAGAAGTATACAGAGAATTTAAGTGAAAATTCCAAGCAGCAGTTAGAGCTTCTTTATCAAAAGGCCGAAGTGGAAAGACTGACAAAAATAGCAGAATGGAATGATAATTATAATGAAATTGTGCATGATGCATCACATTATCTTAAAGTGATAGGTCAACTGGCCTATGAAAGAAAAAATGATGAAATATGTAAAGTAGTGGATAAGTTGAATGGGAAATTGCACACAGAAGAAGCTCATGAATACTGCAATCATAAGATGCTGAATATCATTTTGAAGGAATATTCTGTCAAGGCGCAAAGTGTAGGAGTTGTTTTTGATGCATATGTAGAACCGGGCTCTGTTTTAGAAGGCATTCAGGATGTTGATCTTATTACTATGATAGGAAATTTGCTGGATAATGCTATTTTGGCTGCATCAAAAAAGCAGAAGGATTCGTCCGTTATTGTGAGAATTTTTATGGAAAAGGAAGGAAGGCTTTGCGTTATCAAAATAGTAAATGATTTTAAAAAGGAAGAAGTAAAGGAGATTGGAGGGAAACTTATCAGTACAAAGAAGGATGCGGGGATACATGGGATTGGATTGAAAAGCGTTTCAAGGATTGCTGAACAGTATGGTGGATATTTGGAACATTACGTGATTGATGAAAAGTTCAATGCAGTGGTAATACTAGCGGTTTAGATAATGTGAATATATAGAAAAAGATAGATGCTCCTTTTTAGGTAGGTAAGTATAGAAATGTGTACCTGATGCCTGAAAAGGGGCTTTTTGAATTTGGCGAATTTTGTGAGCTGCGCACCATGAAGTTATAAACATATGCTGTCTGTGCAGTGTTTGGACATAAAATGTCGAAAAGCGGACATTGGGTTTGAAAGTGTTGGGGATTGGTGTATGATACTACCAAAATAAATGGGAGGGACAAACAGATGAACATAAAAGAATTTTTTGAAAAAGGGATGCTGAAGTGTGTAAATGCGTTAGCCTTGCTTTTGGTTAGGCAAACTGCAAACTCGGCATGTATATGGGTTGCTTATCAGCCTGAGTTTCCAGAAGTGGCAAATAAATTTAAAAAGTAATATGTAGAGTAGCCGGTCACTGTATGCGTCTAAAGAATTGGATTGCTATATTAAGATGGAAATGAATTGATCGGCTACTAAAGGATTATGAAGGGTAGAAACAAGATTGGTCCTGTGTCAAGATTTAGTGCAAAATAAAATGAGAGGTTCTGCCAGCTAAGCTGCCGGCAGATTCTCAACCCTCATATACAGTTTTTCGTAGTCATTAGGTGACATGTAGTCACAATGACTGTGTATACGGACAGTGTTATAAAAGGTTTCGATATATTCGAAGACCAATGAATAAGCATGTCGGTAATTACGGATCGTAAAGCGATTCAGCCATTCACGTTTTATCAGTGAATGAAAAGATTCAATGCAGGCATTATCATAAGGATAACCGGTGTGAGAATAGCTGTGGGTCATTCCTTGGGTTGCCTGACGCCAAGCTTCGGAAACATACTGACATCCACGATCGGTATGGATGATTAAAGGCGTATCAGTATCACGAGAGGATTTGGCTTTATCAATGGTAGAAATCACGGTGGATACTTCTAGTGTATCAGCAAGTGTCCATGCAATGATTTTACGGGAATATAAATCCATAATGCAGTTAAGGTATACAAAACCATCTGTAGTCCAAATGTAGGTGATATCAGTACACCATACAGCATTAGGGCGGTCTGGATTAAACTGCTCATCAAGTATGTTATGCAGCTCTTTACTGAAATCAGAA
>JAQXLR010000044.1 GCA_029012225.1 Clostridiales bacterium | reverse complement strand
CATAACAAATCTCTCCCTCAATCTTTACATCCATATTTGCCCGAATCACAACCACCTGCAGTTCCTCATTCTGATGCACCTCGTCCTTGGTTGCAGTACCTACGATCCTGCCCTTTTCCACCTTCTGAAAGCTTGCATCGTAGTCAGCCCCACGCAGAATATCCTTGACCTTTCCTTGGTATAGCTCGATTCTGTCATAATTAAATCTTGTATAGTCTTGCGTCGTCTTATATTTAAGCTTAATCTTCGCGATCTGCCCGTCTACCTCCAGTTCTTCCAGCTTTATGGCATTTTTTCCATATTCTTCCGTGTACGAAGCAATACTGTCCTCTACGTAGCTTCTTAATTCGTCCTCATCATAAGAGCCCTCCATCTCCATGACATCAATCTCCGTAACCTGTCCCTTGCTGTCTATATACAGCATCGGAGAATTGGACTCCACAGATGTGCCGCATCCGGTAAGCAGACTGATACATGAAAACAGATACAGACCGGCACGCAAAATTTTTTTCATACCCTCTACTCCATTCTTTTGGAAAATCATTTCGAAAAAAACTGAAATCCTTGATATTATACTATTTTAAGGTCATCATTTCAACCCGAAAAATGATCTGCCTCCTCCAAAATTTTTAAAGCCTTAAATGTATGTCCGATGTAGTACTTTAGATATCGCTTCATTTCCCGTTCAAGCTCTGCCAGAACTTTTGCACTGACCGTAAAGGTATAAAGCTTCTCGATTTTACTATATAGGATATACTGCATCGCATACAGGGTGGCCGCGTCCACCAAAACGGGATCCGGCGACTTATCCTTGCAGCCTCCACACAGTACACCTCCCATTTTGACGGAAAAATAAGACAGCGTCTCCTTCTGCCCACAGCAATGGCAGGAAAATACATTCGGTCCGACTCCGTTTATCGCCATTGCCTTTAGCTCAAAAATCGCCCGAACCAGTCTGTTGTCGTAGGACGGACTGATCAGCGCACGAAGCGATTGATATAAAAGCTTTAGCATTTCTCTCTCGTCATTGTTTTCCTGACAATAATAGTCCGCAAACTCCAAAAAATAAAATCCGTAATATGTAGCGTCTACGTCCATACCGATCTCACGAAAATAATGTTGGATTGAGGCTTTTGCAATCGTATAAGAACTCCTTCCCTCAAAAAGTGTGAACTCCCCGAAGGCAAAAGAATCTGTTGCAGCAAGAAGCTGGCTGTTTGCCCGCCTTGCCCCTCTTGCAAAAGCCACAAGCTTTCCCCTTTCCTTTGTAAGCAGCGTAATTCTTTTGTCATACTCTCCAATCGGCATTGCATTTAAGACCATTCCGGTCACCAGAACATTCTGCACCATCTGACCTTTCCCATCTGCTTTCTCCCCTGTCCTCTTTTTCCTTACACTTTAAATAATCAGTTACTCTTCCTGATACAAAAAAATCTCTCCAGGCTTCATCCATCGGCTTCTCCTCCTAAACATTCGTTTCTAGGTTTAGCCTTGCCGTAAAGCCTGCCTTCTATACCAGTGAAAAATTGGCATCAAATATCCTTTTTGTGATATCCGAAATTCTTCATCAAAAAATCACTGTCTCTCCAGTCTTTTTTCACCTTTACCCACAATTTTAGATTGACCTTCGAATCCAAAAGACGCTCTATCTCATATCTGGCATTCGTCCCGATTTTTTTGAGCATCGCCCCGCCTTTCCCAATGACAATTCCCTTATGGGAATCTCTCTCACAGACGATAGTTGCCTCAATATCAATAATTGCCTGTCCTCTCCGTTCCTTCATCTTATCAATGGAAACTGCGATTCCGTGCGGAATCTCTTCATCCAATGCATGAAGTGCCTTTTCCCGAATGATTTCTGCCACAATCGCACGCTCCGGCTGATCTGTCACAGTGTCTTCATCGTAAAACATCGGACCATAAGGCAGATATTTAAAAATCATATCGATTACGGTATCCAGGTTCTGCTCCCGCAGAGCGGAAATCGGTATGATTTCCGCAAAATTAAACACCTTTCGATATGTGTCTATATAGGAAAGTACTTTTTCTTTCTCTACCGTATCTATCTTATTAATAATGAGAATGACCGGTGTCTTCCCTTTTCCAAGCTGCTTTATGATGTGCTGCTCTCCCGCACCGATATAGGTTGAGGGCTCCACCAGCCACAGAATAACATCCACCTCGCCCAACGTACGCTCTGCCACATTTACCATATATTCGCCCAGCTTATTTTTTGCCTTATGGATTCCCGGTGTATCCAAAAATAT
>JAQXLR010000043.1 GCA_029012225.1 Clostridiales bacterium | reverse complement strand
CTACCAGCTTATCATCATCTACAACGACCACCCTCATATCCTTTCCCCCGCTTTTCTGCTTTATTGCCGGTATTCTTGTACTCTGCCCGGCACTTCCTTTGGAATCGAAATAAAAATGACAAACCCTTTTTCTGTGCGAATGTGCAGGGTGCCGTGCAAAGCCTCCACACGTTCTCGCATATTTTCCAAGCCCATTCCACGATCTGCTCCGCGCACAAGCCGATTCTCCAATAAGCCTTCCCTCCTGCTTACCACCTTGCCGTTATCCTCAATGGTAAGCTGATAGAAACCCGGATGCTCCCGGAGGACAAGATGAATGCAGTCGGCGTCCGAATGCTTTACAATATTTGACATCGCCTCTTTAATGGTCGCAATAAAGCAATATTTGACACTTCTTGTAACCTCCGGCGACATATCATAGTCGATGCTGAGCCTGTATTGCGCTTTCATCTCCTGCGTCGCCTCCCCAACCGCCTGCTGTAAGTCAATGGAATCATCGTGCAGGTTGTGTACACTCTCCCGAATGGCGTCCATCGCCTGATTGAGCGTCTGATTGACACTTCCAAGCTGCTCGTGCAGGGGCTCTCCTCGGTAAATGGTGGACAACGCTCCGATCTGGAGAATACTGCGGGAGAGCATATGTCCCACATTGTCATGTATCTCACGGGCAATACGGTTGCGTTCACGTAAGGTTGCCAGATAAATTTCATAGTCCTGCTTTTCCAAAAGGTCTTTGTTTTTCTCTCGAAGAACGAGATTTAACTCGGTTTCGGTATCTCGAATCCGAATCATCTCCTGTGACAAATATTCTGCCCATTCTGTCCGCCTGCTCAGCATCACTGCTGCCGCAAGGGACAAAATCCAGACACCAAGCTCACGCCCATCCAAGCCAGAGCCCCAATGATACACTCCAAGCACCGGCCCGGTCGCACATATCCACCAAAGGCGCCTCTCCTTGCAGCAATCGTAAAAAACCACCGGTAGAAAAAAGACAAGCTCCGGCAGAAAAAAGCAGCCTGCCGCAAACAGCAGTGCACCTATCATCCGCACACTCTGCTTCCATTCTCCATTTCCAAGTGCTGCTGCGAGCACGCCCAAAAGCATCGCCACAACCGGAGCCACTTCCGCCCTCTTGTCAAATACCATCACGGTTGCCCAAATCAGCAAAAACACCTTATCTATCATTCCTGCCATTGTTTCCCGCCCGTTCCTTTTGTGCAAACATCGTTTTCTTTTTTAAGATAACATTTTCCACTCTCCTTTTTCAATGCTTTTTGCAAGAATGACAATTTCATGACATCTGTCACATCATCTCTTGATTTTGCTCACTTCCTTACCGCTTTCGCTTTCTTTATACTGTGATTATAACACTTATTTCAAGTTAGGAGGAGAGATGTATGCCAACACCTATTGTGAGAGTAGAAAATCTGGTGAAGCGATATAAGGAGCTGGTAGCACTGGATCATTTTAATCTGGTCATCGAGGAGGGGGAGATTTTCGGGCTGTTAGGTCCAAACGGCTCCGGAAAGACAACCACCATTAACTGTATTCTTGCTCTGCTTGCCTTTGATAAGGGAAGTATCGAGATATTCGGCAAGGAGATGCGCCCCGACAGCTACGAGCTGAAACGCCAAATCGGCGTTGTAATGCAGGATATTGCCGTGCTGGAGGAAGCGACCGTATATGAGAACATTGACTATTTTTGCGGTCTTTACATCCGTGACAGATCACTTCGTAAGCGGTATATTGAGGAGGCCATCGACTTTGTCGGACTTGGTGAATTTCGCAAATTTTATCCCAAAAAGCTATCAGGCGGTCTTTTGCGCCGCTTAAACATTGCCTGTGGCATCGCTCACAAGCCAAGACTGATTATTCTTGATGAGCCTACTGTCGCCGTAGACCCGCAAAGCCGCAACAAAATCTTAGAGGGCATCCAGGAACTCAATCGCAATGGCGCAACGATTATCTATACCTCCCACTATATGGAGGAGATTGAGCAAATCTGTACCCGAATTGCCATTATGGACAAAGGAAAAAATCTTGCCATTGGCACGACGGAGGAATTAAAGCGCACCATTAAGAAAAGCGAAATTATCTCCGTTGACATTTTAGAGCTCTCAGAGGAACAGCTTGCTGACATCCGAAGGCTTCCTCATGTCTATGAGGCATTTTGGGAACAGCACCGCCTTATCGTCCACTGCAATGGCGGAAAGCACAATTTGCCACGTGTATTGGAATATCTTCAGTCCCAAGACATTTCCTTTGGAAGAGTTTACTCGGAGCTGCCCACATTAAATGACGTCTTTCTGGAAATTACCGGAAAAGAGCTTCGTGATTAGGAGGTACCACTTATGTTTTTTCACTCTATGAAATATACGTTTCTTTCACTTATACGAAACAAAAGCTCTATGTTCTGGTGTATTGCCTTTCCAATCCTTCTTGGCACCATGTTTCATTTTGCTTTTGGAGAAATCGGGGAAAGTGAGCGGTTCTCTCCGATTCCTATTGCTGTAGTTCGAGAAGAAAAAGCAAGCGGGGAGGATTACACAGGATTTCTCTCAGATGGCTGGTCGCTTGACGAAATCCTTGCTTCTCTGGCAGAGGGAGAGGACGCTCTTCTTCGTATTACTTATACCACACAGGAAAAAGCCCTAGAACTTTTAGAGCAAAAGGAGATTTATGGTATCCTTACCATCGGCAATCTGTCATTTGACAATCCATCTCCCCTCTGCCTTACAATTTCTCAGGATATGAGCGCAGAACCGCTTTACCAGAGTATTTTAAGCGCCTTGGTCGAGCAGTTCCATATCAACTACCAAGCCATTGCAAATATCGCACTTACCCATCCCGACCGGCTGCCTGATGCGATGGAAGCGGTACGCTCCGAGGTTAAGTATATCACGGATGTTGAGATGAAAAACGGCTCTACAGACCCGGCTCTTATCTATTTTTTTAACCTCATTGCCATGAGCTGCCTTTTTGCTGCGATGGTCGGAAGCGAAATTGCCATTGGGAACCAAGCCAATCTGTCTACCCTTGGAGCACGTAGGTGTATTTCTCCTGTACACAAGCTGGTAAGCATTCTTGGAGATATCTGTGCCTCCCTTTTGTTTCAATTTGGAGCGGTGCTGCTTTCGCTTATCTATCTCATTGCCGTGCTAAAGGTGGATTTTGGCAATCAGATTGGTCTTGTTGCTCTCGCTTCTTTGTGTGGTTGTTTTGCCGGAATCACTTTGGGCTTTTGGGTCGGCAGCTTTGGTCAATTCCACAGACAGATCAAGTTTGGTATTTTGATGACGGTTATTATGGGCGGCTGTATGTTTAGCGGTCTTATGATTGGAGACATGCGTCAAAGAGTTGCAGAGACCTTCCCCCTGCTCAACTACATCAACCCCTCTGCCTTAATTTCAGATGCCTTTTATGCTCTGGCCATCTATCCGTCCCACGAGCGTTTCTTTTTGAACATTGCAGGATTGGTCGGCATTTCATTCCTTTTTTCGCTTGGAGGATTTTTATTGGTAAGGAGGAAAAAATATGCAAGTCTTTAAAGCATTTTTCATAGTTGCAAAAAAACATCTTGCAGCTGCTTTCATTTATTTTATCATTTATTCGATTATGACAATCGTACTCTCCGGCGTCGGAAGTGACACTTATGCCGATTATTTTCAGACCTCCTCGCTCAATATCTGCATTACAGATGAGGATCACTCAAAGGCAAGTGCCGCCCTGATTGCCTATCTTCGTTCGCTTCATAACATAGAGGAAGTGCCTAAAAACGACGAAATCATATTTGACCGAATGTATGCACGCTTTCTCGACTATGCGCTTATCATTCCGGAGGGCTTTGAGGAAAATTTGCTTTCCGGCAGTACGGATGGCCTTCTTTCCTCACAAAACATACCGGATGGCACGGCCGGATTTTATGTAAGCCAGCAGATTTCGCAGTATTTGACCTCACTGCGCCTCTATCTTGCAGGAGGTGTTCCGTTGGCAGAGGCAGTCGAAAAAACGGACGCTACCCTTGCGTCCGTTCCCGAAGTAAAAATGCTGTCCTTTGAAGCTTCAAAGGACAGCACAAAAGGTGTATTCTATTTTTTCCAGTATATGCCTTATATTTATATTGCCATCCTGTTTACCGGTCTTGCACCGATTTTAGTAACGCTAAACAGCTCCCGGATTCGTGCGCGAACTGCCTGCTCCGCCCTTAGCACATCAAGCCACAACCGTCAGCTTGCCCTCGGCTGCATCCTATATAGCTCTGGAATCTGGCTTCTCTTTTCTCTGCTGGGAGTCGTGCTTTATCAGGAGGCTATATTTGAAACATATGCGCTGTTAAGTCTTCTCAACAGCTTTGTATCTTTGCTGTTTACGACGGCAGCAACACTGTTAGTAAGCCTTTTTTCTCCGAATAATGACGTGCTGAATATGCTTTCCAATATCATCGGCCTGTCCATGTCCTTCCTCTGCGGGGTCTTTGTTCCGCAGTCCATGCTTGCGCCCTCCGTGCTCGCTGTAGGACGTTTTCTGCCTGCCTATTGGTACATCCGTGCCAACAATATGCTTGCCGGCTTTGGGAAGGAAGTCTTTGACCGAGAGTTCTATTTGCTTTGTATCGGAATACAGCTCTTATTCGCAGCAGTCATGTTTTCGATTACCTTTGTTGTCGCAAGGCAGCGCCGGAAATAACGGTTTCTCTGCAAGCACAAGGTCGGTGCAGACAATGCGTGTCAGCAAATCTCTGCACCGGCGGGCATGGCCTTCTCCGGAGTCATCAACGCAAGATTTCCCTCTGCATCCTCCGCACACAGGAGCATTCCCTCCGAAAGAACTCCCGCAAGCTTTGCCGGCTTTAGGTTGACAAGCACCATGACCTTCTTTCCAACCATCTCTTCCGGTGTGTAGTATTTACGAATACCGGAAACAATCTGCTTTACTTCGCTTCCTACTCTGACCTGTGAGCAGAGCAGCTTCTTTGATTTCTCGACTGCCTCGCAGGAAAGAATCTCTCCCACTTGGAATTGCATTTTCATAAAATCATCATATTCGATTTCATCCTTCGCCGGGATATCAATCACGCTCTCGCCGACTTCCTTCTCTGCTTTTGCTTCTTCTATGGGTTCACCCAGCCGCTTTTGCTCCTCCTCAAATTCTTTTTTCTGCATGGCTCTGATTTCCTCCACCTTTGGCATAACCTCCTTTGCATCCAGACGGGCAAACAAAATCTCAGGCTTTTCTACCACCTTTTTACCGTTCTCATAAAGACCGAACTGCGTAAGCACATCAAAGGAGCGGATTTGGGAATTGAGCTGTCCGATGATTTTCTCTGCTGTCTCCGGCAAAAAGCTGTGCAGCAAAGAAGCGCCGATGGTAATTGCTTCCACCAGGTTGTAAAGTACCTCGGACAAGCGGGACTGCTTGCTCTCGTCTTTTGCCAAAACCCATGGCTCTGTTTCATCAATATATTTATTGCAGCGCTTGAAAACAGCAAAGACCTCGGATATGGCATCCGCCACACGCAGCCCTTTCATTTTCTCTGCTACTTTCTCTCTTGCCCCGGTTGCAACTGCCTTTAGCTCCTCATCCACTGTCTCGGTTACACCGGTAGCGGCAACCACGCCGTCAAAATATTTGTTGCTCATGGAAACCGTACGATTGACCAGATTTCCAAGAACATTTGCCAAGTCAGAGTTAAAGCGCTCAATGACAAGTTCCCAAGTGATGATTCCGTCATTGTCAAACGGCATCTCATGCAGCACAAAATAACGGGTGGCATCGACGCCAAACAACTCCGCCATGTCGTCTGCATAAATCACATTTCCCTTGGACTTACTCATCTTATCGCCGCCCTGTAACAGCCATGGATGTCCAAATACCTGCTTTGGCAGCGGCAAATCCAGCGCCATTAAAAAAATAGGCCAATAGATGGTATGGAAACGAATAATATCCTTTCCAATCAAGTGTAGATCGGCAGGCCAATTTTTCTGAAATAATTCAGAGGAATTTCCCTCTGCATCGTAACCGATTTTTGTAATATAATTTGTCAGCGCATCCAGCCACACATAGACAACATGCTTTGGATCAAAATCTACCGGGATTCCCCAAGAAAAGGAGCTTCTTGACACACAAAGATCCTGCAGCCCCGGAAGCAGAAAGTTATTCATCATCTCATTTTTTCTGGATACAGGCTGAATAAATTCCGGATGTGCATTGATATGCTCAATCAACCGATTGGCATATTTGCTCATTTTGAAGAAATATGCCTCCTCCTTTGCGGGCTTTATCTCTCGTCCGCAGTCCGGGCATTTGCCGTCCACAAGCTGGGATTCTGTCCAGAAGGACTCACAGGGAGTGCAATAAAGCCCTTCATAGGCGCCTTTATAGATATCGCCCTTCTCATAAAGCTTTTTAAAAATCTTTTGCACCTGCTTCTCATGGTCATCGTCCGTCGTTCTCATAAAGCTGTCATAGGAGGTATTCATCAAATCCCAGATTCTTTTTACCTCCGCAGCAACACCATCCACGTATGCCTTTGGCGTGATGCCTTCTTTTTCTGCCTTCTCCTCGATTTTCTGTCCGTGCTCGTCCGTTCCGGTCTGAAAATAAACCTCGTATCCCTCTGCACGTTTGTATCTTGCAATCGCATCGGCAAGCACAATTTCATAGGTATTTCCGATGTGTGGTTTCCCTGATGTGTATGCAATGGCCGTTGTGATGTAAAACTTTCCTTTTTTGCTCATACTTTCCTCCATTCCTGCGCGCTTTTGCCTCGCAAGATTTTTCTTAGACTAGCATGAAAACATAGGAAAGTCAAGGCATGACTCCTAGTCCGGAAAGCACAAGACCACGAAAAATAATTTCCTCCGCAATCGAAGCTGTAATGACCGTGCTTAGATTACCTAAGAATGCGCTTCCCGTACTCAACCGGCTCAACACCTCTGCATAGGACTCTGGCAGACGCTCCGGCAGAGGAAGGAAATTCCGCATGCATAAAGCAAACATCGCAAATCGCTTTTCCGATTTGTATTGCAGTATTTTTCATTTTTTCTTTCTTCTTAATACCCATATGTTATTTGGTGTCTCATTTATCTGCTAGGAATCTGCTCAGTTTTTGTAAAAGCGGAATCATATGTTCATTTCTCTTGCAATGGCATATGTTCTATGCTATAATGGACGAAAATTTACCCAAAAATACAATTGGGAGAGAAAGGACGCATTTATTATATGGGGAAAACAAAAAATACAGAACGCTGGTGTGTAGTCATTGGAGGGATTATCTGCCAGTTCTGTGCAGGTATGCTTTACAGTTGGAGTATTTATGTGAATCCTTTGATTGAGACACATGGATGGGAGCGGGGAAGTGTATCACTTACCATGTCAATTGCCACACTTCTGATTCCAATTACCATGATTCCGGCAGGCAAGCTATTGCCTAAGCTTGGACCCACCAAGGTGGCCATGATAGGGGCAATCAGTCTTACTCTGGGACTTTTCACTAGCGGATTTGCCGCCTCCCTTCCTTTGCTTTACATAGGGTTTGGTATTCTTGGAGGAATTGGTGTAGGATTCATCTATGGGGTACCGATTGCCACTTGCGTAAAGTGGTTTCCGGATAAAAAAGGGTTGATTTCCGGTCTTGCAGTAGCCGGATTCGGTCTTGGCTCTATCATTTTTGCACCTATCTGTACCTCTCTGATTACCAGTCTTGGTCCAAACAAAACATTTTGGGTACAGGCAGCCATTACGATTGTTGGCATGTTAATCGGTGCACCGCTGATGAAGGCAGCTCCGGACGGATATGTTCCGGAGGGCTGGACGCCGCCGGCAACGACAAAGGGTGCCGGAGCAGGAAGAGATTATACCTCGTCGGAGATGCTAAAAACGAAGCAGTATTGGTTTTTGCTGATTATGTATCTGTTTGCAAATATGTCAGGACTTATGGTAATTGGCCATGCATCACCGATTAGCCAGGAGATTGCCGGCTTGACCGTGGCTCAGGCAGGAGCAATTGTTAGCGTATTGTCCATTGCCAATACTGCCGGTAGATTTATCAGCGGAGCAGCATCGGATAAAATCGGAGCACAGCGCGTGGTAACAATTGTATACATCATCAATGCTGCCTTACTCATAACCTTACAGATGATGACCAGCTTTGCGACGATTGCCTTTGGAATCGGCGGATTAGCCGTGTGCTTTGGCGCCATGATGGGAGCCTATCCATCCGTCGTTCTGGATTATTTCGGAGTAAAATATGCCAGCACAAACTATGCCTTTATTTTCCTGGCCTATGGAATCGGTGGAATCATCGGTCCTCAGATTGCCGTTCAATCTGTTGCGCGTACAGGAAGCTACAGCATGGCATTTATCATCATCGGAATTACCTGCGTCGTCGGCGCGGTTATGTCCTTAATTTCAAAAAGCCCGAATGCCAATAAAGCTTAACATTATCATGCTTCGAGGATTTTATCCGGCTAACACCGGATAAAATCCTCTCTTTTTATTCCTGTTTCATTATGCTGCTGTTATGAGATTTCCCACCAATCTGTCGGAGAACATTCGCGAGGGAATGCTTCCCTTACAGTCTCTCTTCTCCATACTCTCAACTCCTACACCCTTTTTACCGATAAAAGAAAAAAGGGAGGAAATTCTTATGATAATAAACCGACTTCAAAATCCTTATAAGGAGCAATATCAACAGTTATGCAGCAGAAAAACCGTTTTAGAAAAGCACCTGAATGAAATAGAGAAAAAATCGGAGCAAAAAGCCGTCGTGCTTGAGCTTTCCGGTCTGGAAAAAGAGATTGAAAAGAAGAAAGCGCAAATGGATCAGTATACACAGTACGAGATGGTTCTGCGTGAGTTGGAGTCGGCAAAGCAGCAGGGGGAGACAGCAAGAAAAATGACAGACGACACGGCCAAGTGCATGGAAATTGCCCGCAGGATTGCCAATGGAGATAAGGTTCCTGCCAAGGATGAGCAAAGGCTGTTGGAATATAACTTTAAAATGTATGCAGCCGCAAAAAATATGGCTTCTCTTAAAAGGAATGAGAAGCCAAAAAAATATGATTCGCTCTGGGAGGAAGACGAAAACAAAGCCAACGCTCCCCTCTACAAGGATAGCAAAATAAATCCTACATTGACCAGCACCGGAACGGAAAGCGCCGTTACAATCAGTTTGCCGCCCGTTCCATAAAACAGCGCATTCATACGATTTTTCTGCTTTCCGATACAACAGAGTGTGACACAGAGTAACGCCATGTAGAGAGCCGCATAAACCCGCTCTCCCGAGACATAAATGGTTGCCATAAATCCGACCACCGCGCCCGCGCCAAACCCGCAGCCCAACAGCAATAGTGCAGAAACATACTCCGACACATTTTCTCCGAGCAGGCAAAAAAGCGCATATAACATGGAAGCCAGCGTGATTGCCAAATAAATCATAGGAATCCATGTGGACAGTTCTCCCCAGCTCCATTCTAAAATCTGTCCCGGCTGCACAAAAATACCGGACAACCCCGGATATGCCGTTCGTACCACTGTCTGTCCAAACAAAATCAAAAGGGGCATACCGGACAATACTGTCTTTTTGTAACTGTTTGTCCTAAGATACACAAGCAACGTCCAAACCGTCACTACCACCAAAAACACCATATCTGCATTTGCGAGAAATACCCGCTCAATGCTAAGCAATCCCAGATACAGCTTATCCCCAAATCCGAAATTTGCATATACCGGCAAATCACGAATGCTGACTGCATTGCGAGCAGCATTTCCGGGACAAAAGGCAATGACCAAAAGAGAGACAACCTCAATCAAAAAAAAGGCAGACAACAGCAGCGCATTTGAAACTTCCCGCTTCTGCTTCCACAGAAAAAAACCGTACAAAAGCAGTACGAGAAACAATATGACCGCCCACTGCTCATGGCTTCCGACAACAATGCACGCAAGGCTCCCAAAGATTGCCGCTCCCACAGGTATCTTTTTTCCGACAGCCATTTTTTTTAAAAGACAGGCAACGAAAAAAAAGCCCCACAACGGCCAAAAATGTGTGACCGTCGTGGTAATCCAGCCCGCTGTCCCCATATCGTGGAAGGGATAAAGCAAGACGGCTGCTGCTGCACACCAGTTCATCCTCTCGTCACCATCTCCAAAGATTTGCGCCAACAAAAGCGGCAGTGTTGCAAACAGCACAAAATCCAAGCATCTCCAAAGAAGCGGTACTCGAATCACCGTTACCAGAAGCAGCTCCAAAACGATGCGCGAGGTCCACTCCTCATAACGTCCGAAAAGATATTCCGGCAGTGAAAGCGTTGTGAGTGCGTTTGAAAAAAAGACATCGTCTCCCCCCATCGGCTTCATGAGCAGATGATAGGCAAAAGAGACGAGCACCACTAGAAAGAAGGGAAGATATCTTCTCTTAATCCTCATACATATCATCCATTTTTGCACCACAGGCACTGCAGAAGGTAGCATGCTCCGGCATCTTCATTCCACATTTGGGGCACGCAGCCGCTCCCTGAATGTGCAAAACCTCCTCCTTCATCCGCGCAATCTCATCCAAAGCCTCCTGAATCAGAAACAGCTGCTCTCTTTCCTCACACTCCTCGTCCTCCTTGTGCTTTGCAAAATACGCTGCGCCAAGAGCCGCATATTGCTTCTCCACATAAGTCTCCTTAGACTTGATATCAAGCTTTAATTTTGCGATTTCCGATGCATCTTTTGCTTTCTGCCCTACCTCTTTTCCCGCAGTTACCAGCGATTCTCCTAATTTGTCAAAAAAATCCATGCCTTTTCCCTCCATCATATGGACTCTATTATACCTCCATTTTACTGACTCTGCAATGGTTTCCAAGGCATAAGCTCCCTAAAACATTACCCTGATTTCCGTTCCGATGCCTTCTTCACTGGACAGGGTAAGCTGTGCATTGTGCTGTGCGACAATGTGCTTGACAATCGCAAGGCCAAGTCCGGTCCCTCCGGTCAGCTTTGAGCGACTTTTATCCACCCTGTAAAACCGCTCAAATACACGCTCCTGCTGATCTCTTGGAATCCCAATCCCGGTATCCCGCACACGCAAGATCGGTCTGCCCTCCTCGATTCCGGTAAAAAGGACAACCTGCCCTCCTTTTTTATTGTAACGGATGGCATTGCTGCAAAGATTATAAAATAGCTCCTCCATCAGCGTTTTGTTTCCGTTTACCGTTACCGACTCCCCTTCTATCCGCAGGCTTACCTCATTTTTGAATGCCTGAAGCTCCATTGCACCAATACAGCTTTTTCCCAGCTCAAAAAGGTCAATCGGCTCAAATTCCAGCTTTAGACTCTCATCATCAAGCTCTGACAGCTTAATAATATCATTGATCAGCGTCTGCAGCCTTTCCGCACTGTGATGGATTTCGCTTGCAAAATATTGGGTATCCGTCTCATTTGTCATACCGTTCGCAATCAAATCCGCATACCCGGAGATGGCTGTCAGCGGTGTCTTTAACTCATGCGAGACGTTCGCTGTAAATTCCTGACGCATTCGCGCATGTGCCAAAATATCCATATGCTGCTGCTTAATGGTAGAAACAAAAGGACGTATCTCCTCATAAACCTCTGCCTCATCTACAAGCGCAATGTTTTCTGCCATCTTTTCAATTGGCTCCAGCAGCCTTTCTGTCATTTTTTTGGAAAAAAACATACACACGCCAAAAATGGCCGTCCCCGCAATGAGAATCAGCCCTATCATATGAGAAAGAAAGCGGTAAATGCTTGCGCTCTCTTTGCCGACTCGAAGAATGGTCCCCTCCTCCGTCTGCATCGCATAATAAAACATATGCTTCGAGAGCGTTTCTGATTTTCTAAGCTCCCTG
Source organism: Clostridiales bacterium (assembly GCA_029012225.1). GTDB lineage: Bacteria > Bacillota > Clostridia > Lachnospirales > Lachnospiraceae > Roseburia. The sequence continues at coordinate 1,125 of JAQXLR010000043.1, read as the reverse complement.
CCCTCTCCGAATGCAAGCGCCTCCTTCATCTCGGGACGATTTTTATGATTTTCCATTTTCGCCTCGTCTTTGCCGTTATCATAAAGAACATTTCCTTCCAAATCAATCAGCGTAATCCGAAGCCCATCCTCTCCAATGTCATAGTCAATGGTCTGCGACAGATGCTCTCGGTTCATAGCTGAGATGACATGCGCATCTGCCTTTAAATCATCAAAAATCTGCTCCGCTAAAATATTGCTGAACACCAGCATGGAGCAAACGGAAAACACCACAATTGCAATCGCCGCAATCATCATAAATTTCAAATTTAGCTTCTTTTTCATCTTCCTTTTACTCTAGCATATAGCCCACATTTCGCACTGTCTTAATTCGGCCTCCCGCACTTCCAAGCTTTTGGCGCAAGGTCTTAATATGCATATCTACCGTACGGCTTTCCCCGCCATATTCAAACCCCCACACCTGATCCATCAGCTTATTGCGCGACAACACAATCCCCTTGTTTGTCATGAGATATTTTAAGAGCTCAAACTCCTTAAAGGTCAGCTCGCATGGCTTTCCACTGACTGTTACCACATGCTTGTCCTTATCAAGAAGAATCTCGCCATGACTGAGCCTTCCCTCGCCCTCCGCAGCCTGCGTCCGCCGTAAGAGTGCCTTTACTCTTGAAATCAGTTCCATTACCCCAAAGGGCTTTACCATATAATCATCTGCACCAAGATCCAAGCCCTTTACCTTGTCAAGCTCGCTCGTTTTTGCCGTAACCATAAGCACCGGTATCGCAGCCGTCGTCAAATTTGCTCGAATCTTTGTTAAAATGGTAAGTCCATCCTCCTTAGGAAGCATCACATCAAGCAAAATCAAGGAAGGCAAAGCTGTTTGCATGCGCTCAAAAAAATCAGCTCCGCACGCAAACTCCTCCACCTCATATCCGGCATTTTTTAGTGCATAGCACTCAATTTCACGAATATTTACATCATCCTCCACGATATAAATTACTGCCATACGTTCTCTTTTTCTCCTGCTTTTTTCTATCCCGCCTATTATCCAATATGCTCTCCTGTCTCGGAGTAGATTACCCACTCCGCAATATTGGTCGCATGATCGCCGATTCGCTCAAAATATTTT
>JAQXLR010000042.1 GCA_029012225.1 Clostridiales bacterium | reverse complement strand
CACTTCTTCCTTCTTCTCCGGCATAACGATACCACCTTTCTATCTCTAATCCTTCGCTCTATCCAGTATTCCGTTCAGGGAATGCTTTAAGGTCTTTAGGTTATCCATTACTTTTTCATAATCCATTCTTTTTGGTCCTACAATGCCTATTGTTCCACGAATTCCCTCACCCAATTCATAGGTTGCCGTTACCACACTGCAATCCTTCATTGTCTGAATCGGACTCTCATCCCCAATATAGACCTGAATTCCTGTATTTTCTTCATCCAAGAGGCTCTCTGTTACCAGGCTCGCAAGCTGCTGCTTCTCCTCAAAGGTTGAAATCAACTCACTTGCCTTTGCAGAATCACTAAGCTCCGGATACTTAAAGAAATTTGTCGCTCCGCTGGTATAAATACGAATGCTCTCCTCCTGCTCCATTGCCTCTGCCAACGTATCCAGTACATTGCTTACAATATCGCTATGAATGCCTGCCTGTTCTTTCAGCTTTGCGATTGTTCCAAGGTTGATTTCCTGAAGCGCAAGCCCATTCAAATTAGAATTTAACAACAGATTCAGCTTGAGCATTGTCTCATTGTCAATTCCCTCGGATACCGGAATCATCTTATTTTTTACGAGATTTCCCTCCGTCACAATGACTGCCAATAGTTGCTCATCATCGATCTTAGACAGCTGAATGAACTTAACCTTATTCTTCTGATAGGTAGGAGCACTCACCATCGTCGCATAATTGGTGCTGTTTGCAAGCAGTCTTGCAACCTGCTCCAGCACCTGCTCCATCTTCTCTGTATGCTCGATGACAAACTGCTTCATGTCATCTACCTCTCGGGTCTTCTCCTCCATCAGATTATCCACATAAAACCGATACCCTTTATCCGAGGGAATCCTGCCCGCAGAGGTATGAGGCTGTAAAATATATCCCAACTCTTCCAAGTCTGCCATCTCATTTCGAATGGTTGCCGAGCTCAAATTCAAATCGGTGTATTTTGAAATTGTCCTAGAACCGACCGGCTCGCCCGTCTCCAGATAGTTACGGATAATTGCCTTTAAAATTTTTGTTTTTCGTTCATCTAATCCGAGTTCCGCAAGCTCCATATTCCAATCCTCATCGAAATCTGCTTTTGAAAGAAAGTTTCTTTTGTTAGCACTCGCTTTTGTGGAGTGCTAATATCTATGTTCTTAAGATAGCACCATCATTTTTCTTTGTCAACACCAATCTTGAAAAAAGAATCATTTTTATATTTTTTTTAGAAATATACTTTTTGCGGCAAAGAAAAAGAAGAACCCGGCATCCCCATCGCTGGGGTGTACCAAGTTCTGTCTTTCTTTTTGCTTTTCACTTTTATTCATATCGAAGCGCATCAATGACTTCCATCTTTGCCGCTTTGTTCGCCGGATAGTAACCAAAAAATACTCCTGTCAGCATGGAGAAGAACACCGAAAGCAAAATTGCGGTTCCGGAAGGTCTTATCTCCATAATAATATAGTTGGCATATTCCGAATACATATTCTGCACAATAAAGTTTGCTGCCATGCCAAGGATTGCGCCGATTCCAACGCCGATTAAAATGCCGATGATTCCTCCGATGAGACAAAGAACAATTGCCTCTATTACAAACTGTGAGCGAATGATGCTCCGTTTTGCCCCCATCGCCATTCGCACACCAATCTCCTTGGTTCTCTCTGTGATGGACACCAGCATAATATTCATAACACCAACCCCTCCAACGATAAGGGAGATGGCGGCAATACCGGATACCGCAATCGTAATCACGTTTAATACCGTATTGATCATTCCCAGTCCCGACTGCATGTTATATGTCTCTACCTCAAAATTTTTATTGTCCGCATATACCTCCTTAAAATATTCGGATATATGTATCGTTGCTGTCTCAACGTCTGCCAAAGGTGTCAGAAGTAAATTAAACATATCGTATCCCTTCTGGTGGCCTCCCTGCAGTCGAAAGCAGGTCTGTAGGGGAATCAAAAGCTCTGTCGAGCGTTCTTTTTCCGGTATGGTAGTATCTCCAACTCCAAATGCCGCTTCATTGTATTTGTAAACTCCGATCACAACAAAGTCATAAAAGCTTCCCTCTGAGGTTGACACGGATACGGTTTCCCCAATGGGATTCTTATCACCAAAATATTGGGATACCATCTTATCTGCCAGCATACACACTTTTTTTTCCTTGAGGTTATCTGCCAGAGTGAAACTTCTGCCGAATGGCATCTCCAGCTTCAAGTATTTTAGATATTCCGGTGTTACGCCTCTTACAACTACATTCGCAAAATTTTTGGCATCTGCCTCGTCGCGAATCTGCCCCGTCCCAAGTGTAGCCTGCGCTACGATTCCCTCTATTTCATCCGAATACTGTTCAATCAAACCGTCAACCATCTCTTGTGTCACATAGTCATCCTCTTCCATTTCAGGATAGACCCATACCTCTCTCTCCTCGTCTGTCACAGGATAACGCGGCTGCACATAGGCTGCAACCGTATTTCCTCCGAGAGAGTTTAACGTTGCAGTCAGGGTTCTTTGAATGGAGTTACCGATTGTCGTAATGATAATAACGGCACTGATCCCGATAATGATTCCGAGCATCGTCAAAAGTGAGCGCATTTTATTGCTGAAAATACTGGAAAATGCCTCCTTGATATTTTCCCAAAACATTAGCGTCTGCCCTCCTGTTCCCTTATAATCTCGCCGTCTGAAATCGTCACGATTCTCTGTGTCTCCGATGCAAGCTCCTGGGAATGTGTAATCAGTACGATTGTCTTTCCCTGCTCCTCGTGCAGCTTATGAAACAAATCCATTACCATATGCCCTGTTTTGGAATCCAATGCGCCGGTCGGTTCGTCTGCAAGAATAATTGCAGGTTCATTTACCATCGCCCGCGCAATCGCCACACGCTGTTTTTGTCCTCCGGAAAGCTCATTTGGCTTGTGCGTGGCACGGTCTGCCATCCCCACCATCTCAAGCATCTCCATCGCCTTTTCTTTTCGCTCCTTCTTCTTTTCCTGGCTGTACATCAGGGGAATCATTACATTTTTTAAAGCATTTGCTCTCGGCAGCAGATTAAAATTCTGAAAAACAAATCCGATTCTGCGATTCCTTACGATACTTCTGATCTCATCACTCATGCTGTTTACATCCTGCCCCTCCAAAAAGTATCGTCCCTGTGTCTGCCTGTCGAGTACCCCGATAATATTCATCAAGGTACTTTTTCCGGAGCCAGACTCGCCTACGATGGAAACAAACTCTCCCTCATTTATGGAGAGATCGATTCCATGCAGAATTTCCAACTCATTTGGCTTTCCCAAATAATAAGTTTTTACAATCTTCTCCATCCGAATTACTGGTTCACTCACTCTTACATCTCCTCCGCCTCTGTATTATTTCCATCTGAACCTTCTGCCCCTGAGGCATCAAACATTTGCGCCGGTGTAAAGGTCATACCCTCCGTAACGCTCTGATTATAGTCGTAAATGAGCAAATCGCCTTCTTTGAGCTCGCCTCCAAGCACTTCTGTATAGTAGTTAATCTCCTCTCCGACTTCAATCTGCCTTTTCTCCGCAACGGCAGAATCTGCTCCCTTCCTATTTGCCACATAAACAAATGCGTTTCCGGCATCGTCATACTGAACCAAATCGTATGGAACGGCAAGACGGTTTGCTTTATCACGCAACACAATTTTCGCCTTTACACTCATGCCTATCAAAAGATCTGTCGTGTCCATCGAAACCTCTACCGAATAGCCTCCTGCAGATGAGTTCATGCTGCTCATGCTGCTCGTTCCCCCTGACGACTGTCCCTTTACTCTGACAACTCTGCTCACCGTTCCGGTAATCTCCTTGTCACTTGTCGCATCCGACACCAGTGTTGCCTTCATTCCCTCATCCAGCTTTAGAATATCCTTCTCATCTACGTTAGCGACCATCTTAAGAGAGCTGGTGTCCTCAATCGTAACGAGCGCCGTACCGACGGTATTTTTATCTCCTACCGATACACTGACTGCCGTCACGACACCGCTGCAGGGCGCCTTTAAATCGCAGTCTTTTAGCTGCTTTTTCAAATTTTCAAGTGAATCCTTGCTCGTTTTTACGGTGTTGTCGCCTGTGTACTTTGCCTTTTCAATGGCTTCCTTGGCATCTGACACTGCCTGGTTTGTGGAGAGGACTGCTCTGTCATAAGCCTTTCTTGCATCCTCGATGGCCTGCTTTGCTGCGCTTAACCTCGAATCTGCATGATGTCCTACATTAATCCAATCCATTGTCTGCTGTTCAATGGCTGCTTTTTGCTCCGGTGTTGTCGCCTCATTCTGCTGTGCGATAAAGCCTGCGACGATTTCGCTCTTTGCACTCTCATATGCCGCTATTGCCTGGTCGATTGCCTTCTTTGCATCCTCCAGCGTCTGTGTTTGGGAAAGCTCTGCCTGCTTTAATGCATTCTGCAAATCTTTCTGACTGTATGTCTCGAGCACTCCGCTGTTTGAAATGCTTTTCTCAAGCTCAGCAATCTTTTTCTCAACATCCGCCTGATCAAGCGTAATCAGAGTCTGCCCCTCTGTCACAATATCTCCCACCTGAACATTGACTGCGGTAACCTCTGCCTCTGCAAGTGAAATCACATTCATGCGCCGCTGTCCTGATACCGTACCTCTTAAAGAAATCGTATCTGAAAGATCTCTTCTTTTTACTTCGCCTACCTCAATAGCATTGCTTGTACTGATCGCTGTCTTCCTCATGCTGCCAATCGCCAGCACCACAGCCACGATCATAACTACCACAATAATAAGCACAACAATAGGTGCTTTTTTCTTTTTGTCCTTCATTCTTGTCACTCCCTCTGTTTTTCTTATACTATCTATGGCTTTCGCCGATATTCTAGCACATTTTATTCTGTAAAAAAATGCCATTATGAAAATATTAAGAATTATTTCTTTTTTCCTACGTTTTTCAAGGACTCAAACAATGCGCGAAGAAAAAGCGTACGGAAAAATCCACACGCCCTTTTTACCTACTCCTCTTTTTCCTTCCCGCCGTCTGCCTTTTGCAGCAACCATACAAAAACCATAATTACAATAATTGCAGCAAAAATTCCTCCCATACCGGCTCCCATGATTTGGAATCCTATTCTTAAATTTTCACTCATATGCTCCTCCTCACATAAACTGGGTTACCAGTCCGATAATCAGTCCTCCCGCAATTGCCGAGGAAATCTGACCTGCCACATTCGCACCGGCTGCCTGCATGATAATCAGATTGCCGGGCATCTCCTCCTGCGCCATTTTTTGTACAACACGAGATGCCATCGGAAAGGCAGAGATCCCTGCAGCTCCCACCATAGGATTGATCTTATTTTTTAGGAAAAGATTCATAATCTTTGCCAGCAGAACCCCTCCTATCGTGTCAAACACAAAGGCTGCCAGACCTATCAGCATGACAAGAAGCGTATCGATTCTGACAAACTGCTCTGCCTTCATGCTAAAGGAAATCGTAATTCCTAAAAGGAGAGTAATAAGATTGGTCAAAGGTCCCTGCGCCGTCTCTGAAAGGTTCTTTAAAACGCCGCATTCTCGGATGAGATTTCCAAACATCAGAAACCCGACCAAAGATGCAGAGGAAGGTGCAACAAATCCTACGATAATCGTAACAACAATCGGGAACAGAATCCTTGTTCTTCTTGATACCGTGCCCGGCTTGTACTTCATTTGAATGCAGCGCTCCTTTTTCGTTGTAATCAGCTTGATGACCGCAGGCTGGACAATCGGTACAAGTGCCATATAGGAATATGCCGCCACGGCAATCGGACCTATGTATTTTGAGTTCAGCACCTGTGAAACAAGAAGCGAGGTCGGTCCATCCGCAGCTCCGATAATCCCAATGGATGCCGCATCATTTAAGTCAAAGCCGATTGCAAGCGCCAGCAACAACGCCGCAAAAATACCGAATTGCGCC
>JAQXLR010000041.1 GCA_029012225.1 Clostridiales bacterium | reverse complement strand
CATTGGAAAAGCCGTACTCGTCCTTCCATTTTGCAATGAATGCCATTTCAGAGGGAACAAGGTTGCGTCCGGAAATGCCGAGTGCTTTCATTACAGTAAAGTAGGACTGGCTATGTAAGTTGGAAGCAGCTTTTGCGGCCTCCACCGTCCGTATACCATGATCGGCCCAACCAAGAGCCACCTTTTCGATGTATCGGATGCTGGTATGCCCTTTGCTGACACAATATTCAATGAGATACTCAATCAGCTCAACCGGAAACTGAAGACTATCGTACAAATAAAAAATCGTGTTAATATCTGTAGGGGTCAGTGTTCTTGCAAGATAGCGCTCTGTGATAAAAAGCAGCTCTGCAACCGATTCCTGCTCGCGAAACCGAGATATATCGTCTGCGGAACAAATTCTTTTTACGGGAATCCCGGATTGCGCTACAGGCTTTTTCGCAGAAGCTTTTGTGTGATGCTCACTTATCTCTTTTGAAGGAAACGAGTCCAACAGACAGATACGGGTAAGTCTTTGCTCCTCGTCATATTCTAAGCGCAGTAAATGCATGCGCTCCCAGTAGCATAGGGCACGCTTGATGTCCTTTTCGGTATGGTCGAACTTGTCTGCGATGGATGAAATAGAAAAGGATGCATCCGGCAGACTGAGCAGGCGAAGAAGATACAGATAAATTTTTACAAATTCTCCGTTGGCATCGGACATGTATTCATCAATAAAAATATTAGATACACTGGTAGCAGTGTTTGGATTGTCGCTATGAAGAACAATTTCAGCCATAATCTCTCCTCCTCTTATACGCCCCAAATTATAGCACACGAAATGAGAAAAGAGAAGAAGAATTTCGAGCGCAGTATCTGTAAAATCAAGCCTTTTTCCAAATGTGGATATGTGTATAAAAAGCTGTATGCCATGAAAAGCAGGGGGATTTTAAAAAGAAAAAATCCACATCCAGAAGTCGAAAAAAATCCGAGTTGAATGTGGATATTGTGGACAAGTTATTTGCCAAGGAGATGTTCTCCAACATCTACAATGTTTCCGGCCCCCATAGTTATCAACAGGTCTCCGTTCATACAATTTTTTAATAAAAATTTTTCAATCTCCTCAAAAGAGGGGAAATAGTAGCAGTCTGCACCTCTTTCCTTTAATCCGACAAGGATATCCTCTGAGGAGATGCCATACGTATTTTTCTCTCTTGCAGCATAGATATCTGCCAGAACAACTACATCTGCCATGGAAAGTACATCCACAAAATCTGCGAGAAATGCGCTGGTTCTGGAATAGGTGTGGGGCTGAAATACAAGTACAAGCCGCTTGTGAGGATAATTTGCCGCGGAGGTAAGCGAAGCGCGGATTTCTGTCGGATGATGTGCGTAGTCATCAATAATGGTAATGCCGTCGATGCAGCCCTTGTATTGGAAACGGCGATCTGCTCCTCTAAACTCCAACAGACCGCGGCAGATATCCGGGACGGGAATCTTTAAATCGAGCGCAAGGGCGATTGCAGATAAGGCATTCGAGACATTATGCAGTCCGGGAACCTTTAAAGAAACCTCCATGATTTTTTTGCCCCGATACATCACGGTAAAGGCAGCGCAGGCTTTTTTATCGAAGGTAATATTGACAGGATAAAAGTCACAGTCTTTTGTAAGCCCAAACGTAATGACTCTTGCCTTTAATCCGGCTACGATTTGCGAATAGTCCTCAATCTCTCCGTTTAGGATAACGGCTCCGTCTTCTTTCGTATTTGACGCAAATTTCCGGAATGAAAGGCGGACATCCTGAATATCCTTAAAAAAGTCTAAATGCTCTGCTTCTATATTCAGTATAATACTGTATTTGGGGTAGAAATGCAGAAAGCTGTTCGTATATTCGCATGCCTCCGAGAGAAACAAATCGGACTTGCCCACTCTAAGATTTCCGCCGATTGCGTTTAGGATTCCGCCCAACGAGATGGTGGGGTCCTTGCCTGCTGAAAGTAGAATCTGACTAATCATAGAGGTGGTGGTTGTTTTGCCGTGTGTTCCGGAAACGGCAATGGAATTGTGGTAATTGTCCATAATCTGTCCAAGCAGCTCGGCACGGCTCATAAGGGGGATTTCTCTCTCTTTTGCACATGCAAATTCAGGATTATCCTCGCGGATGGCGGCGGTATAGACAACAAGGTCGATGCCATCTGCAAGGTTTGCTGCACTTTGCCCATAAAAAACGGGAATCCCCATCTGCTCCAAGTGCTGCGTAAGCTCAGATTCCGCTGCATCAGAGCCGGAGACGGCAAAGCCCTCCTCAAACAATATTTCAGCGAGCCCGCTCATGCTAATTCCCCCAATGCCGATGAAGTGAATCCGTATGGGGCAATTAAAATTGATTTTATACATAATAGATACCTACCTTGCGTTGCTTTTGCTCTCATTATAACCCTATCTTATGAATTTGCAAATTCTTTTGGGAAAAATCTTTTTTACGGCACGCTGCTTTTGCAAAGGCGGGAGACTTTTTTTGAGGATGCCAAAAAAATGCTAAAAAATAAATTTGTATGAAATGTCAAAAAATGGAAATTTGTAAAGAAATAATTGTGAAAAATGTTGTAAGTAACAGGGGAAGTATGGTATAATTCAAACAATAAGACAAGAAATAGTGGGACTGGAAAGAAAAAGACGAGAGGTGAGTGGCGTGGTTAGAAAAGAAATGATAGCAATGCTGTTAGCCGGGGGGCAGGGAAGCCGACTTGGCGTGCTGACAGCGAGGGTAGCAAAGCCTGCAGTTTCGTTTGGAGGAAAGTATCGCATTATTGACTTTCCGTTAAGCAACTGCATTAACTCCGGAATTGATACGGTAGGAGTATTGACGCAGTATCAGCCGTTGCGCTTGAATACCCATATTGGGATTGGGATTCCATGGGATCTGGATCGAAATAACGGAGGAGTGACAATTTTGCCCCCATATGAGAAAAGTGACAACAGTGAGTGGTACAGCGGAACTGCAAATGCCATTTTTCAGAATATGAACTATATGGAGCAGTATAACCCGGAGTATGTGCTGATTCTATCCGGAGATCATATTTACAAGATGGATTACGAGGTAATGCTTGATTTCCACAAGGAGAATCAGGCAGATGTAACGATTGCGACGATGCCCGTACCGCTAGAGGAGGCCGGACGCTTCGGAATCGTGATTGCAGATGAGAATAAGAAGATACAGGACTTTGAGGAAAAGCCTGCGCAGCCCAGAAGCAATCTTGCATCTATGGGTATTTATATTTTCAGCTGGAATGTCTTAAAGGAAGCGCTTTATGCGATGAAGGAGCAAAGCGGCTGTGATTTTGGTATGCATATCATCCCCTACTGCCATCAGAGAGGGAAACGTCTTTTTGCGTATGAGTACAACGGATACTGGAAGGACGTTGGAACACTGGGCTCCTATTGGGAAGCGAATATGGAGCTCATTGATTTGATTCCGGAATTTAACCTGTATGAGGAATACTGGAAGATTTATACAAAGAGCGATATCATAGAGCCGCAATACCTTTCTGCTGACTCGGTGGTGGAAAAGAGCATCATCGGAGAGGGTACAGAGATTTATGGGGAGGTACACAGCTCCGTAATCGGCGCAGGTGTTACCATCGGAAAGGGAAGCGTAGTGCGCGATTCCATTATTATGAAGGGCACCACAATCGGAGAGAATACGATCATTGATAAATCCATTCTTGCAGAGAATTGCAGCGTTGGAAGCAATACTGTCTTAAATGTAGGCGAGGAGGCGACAAACGAGTTGAACGCCAGCATCTATTCCTTTGGGCTGGTCACAGTGGGAGAGGATTCTGTGATTCCGGATGGAGTAAAGGTCGGAAAGAACACGGCGATTTTTGGAGTGACCGACAAAGAGGATTATCCGGGAGGCGTGTTGGAAAGCGGGAAAGTGATTATTAAGGCAGGTGACTTGTTATGAAAGCAATAGGAATTATTTTGGCTGGCGGGAATAACAGCCGCATGCAGGAATTATCAAATAAACGGGCAATCGCAGCGATGCCGATCGGAGGCAGCTATCGCTGCATCGATTTCGCACTGAGCAGTATGAGTAACTCTCGGATTCAGACAGTGGCAGTGCTGACACAGTATAGTGCCAGATCCCTAAATGAGCATTTGAGCTCTTCAAAATGGTGGGATTTTGGAAGAAAGCAAGGAGGACTGTTTGTTTTCAATCCCACGGTAACCGTGGATAACAGCTGGTGGTATCGAGGAACGGCAGATGCGATGTATCAGAATATTTCTTTCTTGAAGAAGCGTCATGAGCCATATGTAATTATTACAAGCGGTGATTGTGTCTATAAGGGAGATTTCAATCAGGTTTTGGATTACCATATTGAGAAAAAAGCGGATATTACAGTTGTCTGCAAGGATATGGGGCCAAGTGAGGATGTCAGCCGATTTGGCGTGGTGCGTATGAATGAGGACGCAAAGATTATTGAGTTTGAGGAAAAGCCGATGCTGTCTTCGTCCAATACGATTTCTACCGGTATTTATATCGTGCGCAGAAGGCAGCTGATAGAGATGCTGGAGCGAAGTGCGGCAGAAGACCGTTGGGATTTTGTCACTGACATTTTGATTCGCTACAAGAATATGAAGCAGATTTACGGCTACAAGATCAAGGATTACTGGAGCAATATTGCCACTGTGGAGTCTTATTATCAGACCAATATGGATTTCTTAAAGCCGGAAGTTAGGAAGCACTTTTTTTGCAATGAGCCAAAGATATGCTCGAAGGTGGATGATTTGCCGCCGGCAAAATATAATGTAGGCTCGGATGTGCGAAACAGCCTCATTGCAAGCGGATGCATCATCAACAGTAAGGTTGAAAATTCCGTGCTGTTTAAGAAGGTATTTGTCGGCAAGAATTGTGTCATTAAAAATTCTGTCATACTCAACGATGTTTACATAGGAGACAATGCACATATTGAAAACTGCATTGTAGAGAGCAGAAATACAATCAAGGCAAATACCTATTACTGCGGAGACGGAGAAATCAAAATTGTATCCGAATCAAATGAAAGATATGTTCTTTAGAATCAAATTAACATAAGAAAGGGGCACAAACATGCAAATAACCGATGTTAGAATCAGAAAAGTGGAAAAAGAAGGGAAGATGAAGGCCGTTGTTTCAATAACGATTGATGAGGAATTTGTTGTGCATGATATAAAGGTCATTGAAGGCGAGAAGGGGCTTTTCATCGCAATGCCGAGCCGGAAGGCGGCAGATGGGGAGTATAGAGATATTGCACATCCGATTAATTCCGATACCAGGGATCGGATACAGAGACTGATACTGGACAAATACGAAGAAACAATGGCAATGGAAGAATAAGAGTGCAACAGAAGGCAGGTATACCCGATGTTTGGGAGCCTGCCTTTTTGATTGCAGATGCTCTAATCGCCGCTTAGAGGCTTTAGAAGCTGATAAGGATGGACATTGAGAGCTCTTGCAATGTTAAATAATACCTCAAGAGAGCAATGCCTTGGATTGTGTATGGACTCAAGAGAGCCAAGATAAGGCTGTGTGATTTGAGCCTTTTCGGCGAGAACTGCCTGTGTATAGCCGGCAAGTCTCCTGTAATAGGCAATGTTTAATGCAATGTCCTGATAAAAATCTACGTTTTCAAATTCTGGTTTTTTACTGCGTGGCATAGTATACTCCGTTTCAAATTGTTTTTACACATATTACTCGTTTTTCAAACTCATAAAAATATTCTATAAAAGAATAATTATTAATTAATAAGAAATAATGCGACAAAAAGTGCCTATTTTCTTTTGTATACACGGTATCGCAAAAACTGTATACAGTCCTTTTTTATAAAAATTGCTTGTAAATTTTTTATTCTTCTGTAGAATAGGACATAGGGCTTCCGAAGGGAAAAGGCATCTATTATAAACGGCCACAAGGAGGATGGATATGAGTCGGTTAAATGCGGTAATTCTTGCAGCAGGAAAGGGAACCAGAATGAAATCGGAGCTTCCCAAAGTTGTGCACACCATAGAAGGAAAATGCCTTGTGGACTATGTGATTGAGGCGGCATGGGGGGCGGGAGTTGAGGATATCTGCCTTGTTGTCGGATATAAATATGATATCGTGCGGGAGTCAATTTGCAACAAAAAGGTGCGCTTTGTGTTGCAGGAAGAGCAGCTTGGAACAGGGCATGCAGTAAAATGTGCAAAGGATTTCCTTGGTAATGAGGGAGAGACGCTGATTTTATTCGGAGATACGCCTTTGATTACGGCAGATACCTTACTGCGCTTACAGGCATATCACAAGGAGCAAAACAATGTGGTAACCGTACTCTCTGCCATGGTGGAAAACCCGGAGGGCTATGGAAGAATTATTCGTGACGACAATGGCAATTTTTTGAAAAGCGTGGAGCATAAGGATGCGAGTGAAGAAGAACGAAAATCCTGCGAAATCAACTCAGGTATGTATATTTTTCAAACCAAGGAGCTAAAGAGAGCTCTGGAAGAGATTAAGCCAAACAATGCGCAGGCAGAATATTATCTGCCGGATACGCTAACAATTATAAAAGAAAAAGGTGGCAGGGCAGATGCCTTTGCGCTGGATCATCCTGAGGATATTACAGGAGTAAATGATCAGGAGCAGCTAAAAGCAGCGGCAGACATTATTCGTAGGAGAAACGCATGTATTTAATTGTGGGACTTGGAAATCCCGGCAGACAGTATGCACATACAAGGCACAACGTAGGCTTTGATGTCATGGACGCAATGGCAGAAAAATATAATATCAGTATCAGTGAGAAAAAGCATAGAGCACTCTGCGGTAAGGGTATGATTGCAGGAAGCAAGGTAGTTCTTGTAAAGCCGCAGACCTTTATGAATTTAAGCGGAGAGAGTGTGGCAGAGCTGCTTCACTACTATAAGGTGGACCCGGAGTCAGAGCTGATCGTGATTTTTGATGATATCAGCCTGCCGCCGGGCAAGCTACGTATTCGAAAAAAGGGAAGCGCCGGGGGACACAATGGAATCAAAAATATTATTTCTATGATTGGGACGCAGAATTTTTTGCGAATCAAGGTGGGAGTAGGAGAGAAGCCAAAGGACTGGGATCTTGTGGATCATGTATTGGGACATTTTGGCAAAGAAGACCGGGGCAAGATAGAGGAGGCCATTGGGCGCACCATGCTTGCCGCTGAGATGCTACTGCATGGAGAAGTGGATACGGCTATGAATGAATTTAATAAAAAGGAGAGTTAAGTGAATGCATTTACCGACCCTCTGATGGGGCAAAGTGTGTTTGAGGATATGGCACATGCGCTGCAAAAAGCAAAGACCACGATCCAGATATCGGGCTGTATCGATGCTGCAAAGCCACATTTGATACACTGTATTGGAAACGGAACAAAGAGTAGGTTGATTGTGACCTTCCAAGAACAAAAGGCGAAGGAGCTTTGCGAGGAATATCAACTGTTTGATGCCAAAGCGGCTTATTATCCGGCCAAGGATATTTTGTTTTATCAGTCAGATATCCGGGGGAATCTGCTGACGGCACAGCGCATGAATGCCCTAAAGCTTCTGGCAGAGGAGGATGCTTGCGCCATAATAACTACATTTGACGCACTCATGAATCCGATGCTAAGTCCCGAGCGTTTTTTTCAGTCTATTATGCGCATTGCAGTGGGGGATGCGATGGAGCTGGAAGCGCTGACAAGGCATCTCATAGAGCTTGGGTATGAAAAAAATGATCAGGTGCAGACCGGCGGAGAATTTTCTGTCCGAGGAGGAATTGTTGATATTTTTCCGCTTACAGAGGAAAATCCGTTTCGTGTTGAGCTGTGGGGAGATGAGGTGGATTCGATTCGCTCCTTTGATCCGGAGAGTCAGCGCTCAATTGAGAATTTACAAGAGATTTCCGTTTATCCGGCGAGTGAGCTTGTCCTGACGCAAGAGGAGAGACAGAAAGGAATTGAGCGCATCCAAAAGGAAGCGGAAAAAGTATCGGCCTCCCTTTATGCCAAGATGAAGACGGAAGAGGCATACCGGGTAAAAACCACAGCAGAGCAGGTGGCAGAGGAAGCAGGCGAGTTTGGCATCAGCGCAGGACTGGATGCTTATATGTCTTATTTTTGCAGTGATTGTGTCTCTCTTTTGGATTACTTTGAGGCAAAAAGCAGCCTTATTTTTTTGGATGAAGCGGCACGGACGATAGAGCGTGGTATGGCGACAGAGAAGGAGTTTGCCGAGAGCATGCAGCAACGTCTGGAAAAAGGCTATATCCTGCCGGGACAGATGAGAGAGCTATTCCGCTATAAAGAGATTCTTGCGAAAATCAAGCTTAGAAGGGGGATTTCTCTTGTTGCCTTAGAAACCAAAAATCCACATTTGGAGATGAACGACAGATTTCATATTCAAACAAGGACAGTCAATCCCTACCATAACAGCTTTGAGATTTTGATAAAGGATTTAAAGCAATACAAAAAAAACGGCTATCGTGTGCTGCTGCTTTCCGGCTCAAGGACGAGAGCCGGGCGTCTGGCAAATGATTTGATGGAAGAAGGGCTGAATGCGTTCTATTCGGAGGATTTTGACCATGAGGTAAAGACCGGGGAAATCATGGTAAGCTTTGGTAAAATAAAAAAGGGCTATGAATATCCGTTGCTGAAATTTGTCGTGATTTCTGAAAGTGATATTTTTGGTGAGACAAAAAAGAAAAAGAAGCGCAGGCGTCTCTATGAGGGAGAGAAGATTGAGAGCTTTACCAATCTTGCCATTGGCGATTTTGTAGTGCACGAGAATCACGGTCTTGGCATTTACCGCGGAATTGAAAAAATCGAGGTAGATAAGACGGAAAAGGATTATCTGAAAATTGAGTATGCAGGAGGCAGCAACCTTTATATTTTGGCAACTCAGTTGGAGCTGATTCAAAAATATGCGGGGGCAGATGCAAAAAAACCGAGATTAAACAAGCTGGGCGGGCAGGAATGGAATCGAACAAAGACAAAGGTGCGGGGAGCGGTCAAGGAGATTGCGCAGGATCTTGTCAGGCTGTATGCGGCAAGACAGAGCAAGGCGGGGTTTGCCTATGGACCGGATACGGTGTGGCAGAGAGAGTTTGAGGAAATGTTTCCTTTTGAGGAGACGCAGGATCAAGAACTCGCAATCGCGGCCACAAAAAAAGACATGGAAAGCACGAAGATCATGGATCGCCTTATTTGCGGGGATGTGGGATATGGCAAAACAGAGATCGCCATTCGCGCGGCCTTTAAGGCGGCTCAGGACGGAAAGCAGACGGCATTTTTAGTGCCGACAACCATCCTGGCACAGCAGCATTATAATAATTTTGTGCATAGGATGCAGGATTTTCCGATCAATATAGAATTGCTCTGTCGTTTTCGGAGTCCCGCAGAGCAGAAAAAGACACTGGAACATTTAAAAAAGGGGCAGGCAGATATCGTGATTGGAACGCACAGACTGCTTTCTAAGGATGTTACATTTCAGGATTTGGGACTGCTTATTGTCGATGAAGAGCAGCGCTTTGGTGTGGCGCACAAGGAGAAGATAAAACAGCTAAAAAACGACGTTGATGTGCTGACGCTTACTGCAACGCCGATTCCAAGAACGCTTCATATGAGCCTGATTGGGATTCGGGATATGAGTGTTTTAGAGGAGCCGCCGATGGATCGGATTCCGATTCAGACCTATGTTATGGAATACAATGAGGAGCTGGTGCGTGAGGCGATTGCAAGAGAGCTTGCCAGAGGTGGGCAGGCATACTATGTCTATAATCGTGTCAGGGAGATTCCTGATATCGCATCAAAGCTTGCTGTGCTGCTCCCGGAGGCAAACATCGCATACGCACATGGGCAGATGCGTGAGACAGAGCTGGAAACAATTATGTATCGCTTTATCAATGGCGAGATTGATGTGCTGGTATCTACGACGATTATTGAGACCGGTCTGGACATTTCAAACGTCAACACGATGATTATCCACGATGCGGACAATATGGGGCTTTCCCAGCTGTATCAGCTGCGAGGACGTGTGGGGCGCTCAAACCGCACCTCATATGCCTTTTTGATGTATAAGAGAGATAAAATGCTAAAGGAGATAGCAGAGAAGCGTCTGGCTGCGATTAAGGAGTATACAGAGCTTGGCAGCGGATTTAAGATTGCGATGCGCGATTTGGAAATTCGTGGTGCGGGGAATCTGCTGGGGGAGCAGCAGCACGGGCATATGGAGGCTGTGGGGTATGATTTGTACTGCAAAATGCTGAATGAGGCAGTAAAGCAGGCGAAGGGAATGGAGGTGGAGGAACGGTTTGATACGACGATTGATATTAATATAGATGCCTACATTCCAATGACCTACATTCCGAATGAATACCAGAAGTTGGATATTTATAAGCGCATTGCAGATATTGAAACAGAGGAAGAAACGGAGGAGATGACAGAGGAGCTGATTGACCGTTTTGGAGACCCGCCCAAATCAGTGGAAAATCTGTTATTTATTGCAAAAATCAAGTCAATGGCGCACCGGGCGTATTTTACGGAGGTAGCGGAAAGGGACGGAAATCTTCGTTTTACCTTTTATGAAAAAGCAAAAATAGATGTGGCGAAAATACCGGAGCTTATCCAAGCATATGGTGCAAGTCTAAAATTTACCGCAGATGCCAAAAAGCCATATTTTACCTATTTTATACGAAGAAATTCGCGTGACAAAAATGCGGACACAAAAGAACGATTGGAAAAATTTCTGGAAGATGCGACCATGCTTTTGGATTAATGTGAAAAAAACATGAAAAATGTTGCGGCTTTTTTGGAAAGGCACTATAATAGAACCGATAAAATCCCTTTTCCGATATGGAGAGGAGGACAGGAGGAATCTATGAGAACAAAGAAGATAGCTGCAATTCTTTTGAGCACGGCAATGGCGGTGTCCATGATTTCCGGGTGCGGGAGTGTCGATAAAAATGCAACGGTTGCAACACTGGATGGGGAAGCGATTTCCTTTGAATTTGCCAATTTTACGGCAAAGCTGCAGCAGGCGGGTTACGATGATTTTTATGTATCCTATTTTGGAGAAAAGGTATGGTCTTCCGATTTGTATGGAACGGGAGTGACGATGGAGGAGAGCACCAAAGAGGGAATCATCCAGAGCATTCAGGATATGTATGTGCTTCAAAAGAATATGAAAGAATATGGAGTGGTGCTTACCGAGGAGGATAAGACTGCGATTGCAGAGACGGCAGCGTCCTTTTTGGCTGCAAACAGCGAGGAGGCAATCGCGGCGCTTGGAGCAACGCAGGAGGTCGTGGAGGAATACTTGACACTTCTTACGATTCAGATGAAGATGTACAATGCGATGATAGAGGATGCAGACACCAATGTCAGTGACGAGGAGGCGAATACCGGTTCCTACAGCTATGTGCGTATTTCCCGCCAGACCTATATAGACGAGCAGGGGGTTAGCGCAGAATACACAGAGGAAGAGCTTGCAGCACTTCCGGATAAAGTAAAGAGCTTTGCAAAGGAGGCAAAGGAGGATACGTTGGAGACTGCCGCCGAAAGCTATGGCTATGATGTGAGCACGGGTACGTTTACAAAAGAGGATGAAAATATAGACCCGGAAATCCTTGCGGTATTGCAGGAGCTAAGTGATGGGGAAGTATCTGAGGAGATTGAGACAGAGAGCGATTATTATGTCGTGCGGCTGGATCAAAAGACAGACCCCGAAGCGACAGAGAGTACACGTCAGACGATTATCAGCCAAAGGCAGACCACGTTCTACAATGAGACGTTAAGCAAATGGAAAGAGGAGCATGCATGGGAGCTGAATGAGAAGGTGTGGAAGGCAGTTACCTTTGATAAGCTCTTTACCACCATGGAGGAGACTCCGGTAACAGAGGCCGTCAGCGAGACAGAAAGTATAGACGATACAGAGCTTACGGATTCGGAATAAAAACGAAAAATCCCCATCGGCGTTTGCCAGCGGGGATTTTTTTTGACCAATTTATACGCTAAAATATACCGAGGATCAAAACATATTGCCTTCCGATATCCCTTTGCATGCATCGATCTCATTTTCCAAAAGATTTCCGAAAATGATGCAAAGGTCGCTGTCATTTTGCCGGGAAACAGTGATTCTTTCTTGCGAAGTGGAGTGGCATATGCTATCCTATAAAATAAAACAGCACAAAGATCATTGCTTTGGAGCGGGGAATGCGATGCAAAAGGACAATATCATTTTAATCGGAATGCCTGGAGTGGGAAAAAGCACGATTGGCGTGATTTTAGCGAAGGTGCTGGGCTATCAGTTTTTGGATACAGACCTACTCATTCAAAAGGCGAAAGGAAAGCTGCTGCGCGAAATTATTGCGGAGGTTGGCACAGAAGGATTTATTGAGATTGAGAATCAGATAAACAGCCGGATTGAGGCAGAGCGCAGCGTCATTGCAACCGGAGGAAGCGTTGTATATGGCAGGGAAGCGATGGAGCATCTAAAAGAGCTTGGGACGATAATTTATTTAAAGCTGCCTTATGAGGAGCTTAAGAAGCGCCTGCGTGATATCAAGGGCAGAGGAGTTGTGCTAAAAGATGGGCAGACGCTGGCTGATTTGTATCGGGAGCGCGTGCCTTTTTATGAGAAATATGCCGACATCATTGTAGATGAGGCGCAGAAGGATATAGAAGCAACGGTAGAAGAGATCATAGGATTGAAGGAAAGATTGGGATGCAGAAAATAAACTTCACAAAAAAAGAATTGGTGCAGGCGATTGTTACATCAGTGGGAGCTGCGGTACTTGGGCTGCTTGCCCTTTCCCAGAAGGTGGGGATCGGACAGGCATATCAGAGTGTTTCTATAAATAATCAGATTGTTGGATATACAGTAAAATATACGGACGTTAGGTCTGCTTTGATGCAGGCGCGCAGGGAGCTTTCGCTTGAAAGCGGAGAGCGCTTGTGCATGAATTTTGAATGGGACACACAAAATTTACATAAGCCTTTTGAGACATTGCTCTCTGCGGAGGAATTAAAAGAGGAGTTAAAGGAAATACTAAAAGAAGAAATACTGTGTGAGAAGGAGAGGGCGTATACCGTAGCGATTGGGGAGTACCGTGCCAATTTTGCTTCTGTGGAAGATGTAAAGAGCTTTTTGAATAAGGTAAAGGCAAATGTGGATGGGGAAAGCCGGTACATGGCAGAGCTTTATCGTGAAGAGAGCGGGCATATTCAGGGGATTTTACAGGCAAGACTGACCGAAGCTGCTCCAACAGAGGCAGAAGTCGTGCCGGTAATGAGAGAGCCGGTAAGGAGCGGCGTAATTGGGGGAGTAAACTATGCACTCAATGAGGCGATGGAGAAGTCTTTGTCGGGAGAAGAGACCGGGGGATATAAGACAGGAATTTTGGACATGGAATTTGTGGAACGTGTTGAGGTTTATGAAAACTATGTCTCTGCAGAGGAACTCTCCGACGTTGACGAGGAGGTAATCGAAGTAACAAAGGAAAAGGAATCGAATAAAATATATGTAGTAGAGAGTGGAGACTGTCTTTCCGTGATTGCGTTGGATCGTTCGACTACAGTTGCCTCTATTGTGGCATTAAATAACCTTAAGGATGCCGATTCGATTCGAGAGGGACAGGAGCTTATTATTGCAGTGCCCGAGCCTGACCTCAAGCTGCGTGTGACGATGGGAGAGGTATACGAGGAGGATTACAACGAGGAGCCGATTATCATTGAAAATGATTCATGGTATACGACAGATCAAAGGGTTCACGAGGAGGGGAGCGTAGGACACAGAGAGAGAAATGATGTTGTTGTGTATGAGAACGGAATGGAAGTAAGCCGTAACCTGCTATATGAAAATGTAATGACAGCTTCCACTGCGGCTGTGATTGAGCGAGGCACGCTTATTCCGCCAACCTATATCAGACCGCTTTCCGGCGGAAGGTTTACCTCGGGCTTTGGTATGCGCTGGGGTCTTATGCACAAGGGAGTAGACTGGGGATGTCCGGTGGGAACAACCGTATATGCATCCTCGGGAGGAACGGTGATTCAGGCCTCTTACAATGGCGGCTACGGAAACAATGTTGTCATCAGCCATCCGGATGGAAGAATGACGCGGTATGCGCATAACAGTAAGCTGCTGGTAAGCGTAGGACAGCGCGTGGAGCAGGGAGAGCCTGTTGCGCTTAGCGGAAATACGGGGCGCTCGACGGGACCGCATCTGCACTTTGAGCTCTATATCAATGGAGTGGCAGTAGATCCTCTAAAGTACATTGGACGTTAGAATGCAGACAGATAGATGTAGTTTGCAATAAAAAGGTGTTTGTGGTATTATGGAGCAATAGGAAAAACGCTCCTTTGCTTGACAGAGCACAGAAAAGTCGGTATAATTATGTATTTGTATGAGATTGTTCATAGAGGTGTAATATGGAACAGTATGTGATTAAGGGTGGAAATCCGTTAGTGGGCGAGGTGGAAATCGGCGGGGCCAAAAATGCCGCCTTGGCGATTCTCTCAGCAGCAGTCATGACGGATGAGACCGTTACAATAGAGAATATACCAAATGTCAGGGACATTAACGTGTTGTTAAACGCGATACAAGAGATTGGGGCAAAGGTAGAGCGTATCGATGCCCATACTGTAACGATTAATGGATCCTTTATTCGGGATCTGAATGTAGACAATGAGTATATCCGCAAGATTCGTGCATCCTACTACCTAATTGGTGCACTGCTTGGGAAGTATAAAAGGGCGGAGGTGGCGTTGCCCGGAGGCTGTGACATTGGAAGCCGCCCCATTGATTTGCACCTAAAAGGCTTTCGTGCTCTGGGTGCCAATGTAGACATTAAGCATGGGCTTGTGATGGCGTCCGCGGAGAGGCTGGCAGGTACCCATATTTATCTAGATAAAGTGTCGGTTGGAGCGACCATTAATATTATGATGGCAGCCACGATGGCAAATGGGAAGACCACGATTGAGAATGCGGCAAAAGAGCCGCATGTTGTTGATGTCGCCAATTTTTTAAACAGCATGGGCGCCAACATACGAGGGGCGGGAACAGATGTAATCCGCATTATCGGAGTGGAAAAGCTTCATAAGACAGAGTATTCCATTATTCCGGATCAAATCGAGGCCGGAACCTTTATGCTTGCAGCGGCCGCAACAAAGGGCGATATAACCGTCAAAAATGTCATTCCAAAGCATCTGGAGGCAATCAGCGCCAAGCTTTCGGAGATTGGCTGCGAGGTGGAGGAATTTGACGATCAGGTAAGGGTGGTGGCTTCTAAGCCATTGTGCCACACGCAGGTCACAACACTGCCGTATCCGGGCTTTCCGACGGATATGCAGCCGCAGATGACAGTTGTTCTGGGTATTTCGGAGGGAACGAGCACCGTCACG
>JAQXLR010000040.1 GCA_029012225.1 Clostridiales bacterium | reverse complement strand
TTGTGATTTAAATTGATCATTCCAAAACCTGCCTGCCCTAAAATATAGTAAAATATATGCAGCTTTGCAAGTGCCTATGCAGAATCTGTTACAGATCGCAGTTGTTCACGGTTCTCGGGAACGGAATGACGTCACGAATATTTGACATGCCGGTCAGATACATGACACAGCGCTAAAAGCCTAATCCAAAACCGGCATGACGGGCAGATCCATATTTGCGCAGGTCAAGGTAAAACTCATAATCCTCCACAGCAAGCCCCATCTCCTGTATACGCTCCACAAGCTTATCGTAGTCATCCTCTCTCTGACTCCCCCCGATAATCTCCCCGATTCCGGGTACCAGACAATCCACCGCCGCAACTGTCTTTCCGTCATCGTTTTGTTTCATGTAAAATGCCTTGATATCCTTTGGATAATCTGTCACGAAGACCGGTCTTTTATATACCTGCTCCGTCAGATAACGCTCATGCTCGGTCTGCAAATCTGCTCCCCACGTTACCTTATACTCAAACTTATCGTTGTGCTTTTGCAAAAGCTCCACTGCCTCCGTATAGGTTACTCTTGCAAACTCGGAATGCAGCACATTGTCTAAGCGCTCAAGCAAGCCCTTATCAATAAAATTGTTAAAAAATGCCATTTCCTCCGGTGCATGCTCCAGCACATAGCGGATAATATACTTTAGCATACTCTCCGCCAGCATCATATTATCCTCCAAATCTGCAAACGCAATCTCAGGCTCAATCATCCAAAACTCCGCTGCATGTCTCGTGGTATTCGAGTTTTCCGCGCGGAACGTAGGCCCAAAGGTGTAAATGTTCTTAAATGCCATCGCATAGGTCTCACCGTTTAGCTGTCCGCTGACCGTAAGATTGGTGGGCTTATTAAAAAAGTCCTTAGAAAAATCAACACTGCCATCGTCCTTCTTCGGTAGATTTGCAAGCTCCAGGGTGGTTACCTGAAACATCTCTCCCGCCCCCTCGCAGTCACTGCCTGTAATAATCGGCGTATGGACATAGACAAAATCGCGCTCCTGAAAAAACTTGTGTATTGCATAGGCAATCAAAGATCGTACGCGAAACACCGCCTCAAAGGTATTCGTTCTCGGTCTTAGATGAGAAATGGTACGCAGGTACTCAAAGCTGTGCTTTTTTTTCTGCAACGGATAATCCGGTGTGGATACTCCCTCCACGACAATCTCTGTGGCCTGGATTTCAAAGGGCTGCTTCGTCCCCGGCGTCATGACCATTCTTCCCGTCACAAGAAGAGCTGCTCCGACATTTAGCTTTTCCACCTCAGTAAAATTTGAAAGAACATCCGAGTAGACGACCTGCACAGGCTCAAAAAAGGTTCCGTCGTTTATCACAATAAATCCAAAATTCTTGGAATTGCGGATGCTCCTAACCCAGCCGCCAATCGTCACGTTCCGATCTGCGTACTCCTCCTGCTTGCGAAATAGTTCCCTTATATTTGTCAAATCCATACTCTCCTCCATCCTGCCGCATCCGTGGCTTTTTTTGCATGGCTACTCTGCCGTCTCTGTATCTTCCACTGCTTCTGTTGCCTCTGCTGCCGGCGCATACTCTACCACCGCCGTCTCCATCAGCTTTGTCAACGCATTCTCATATAAGTACAGGTCTCTTAGATACTGCTCTCCGTATACCACATCATCATAGCCGTACATCATATACATATTTTCGACTGAGCCGTACGCAACATTATCTGCCATAAGCTGTGCATACTCCTCATAATCTGCCTCATCATGCGTAATTCCCATCTCCTCTACAACGGCATCCATGATCAGCTCCATCGCAATGTTTTGCTCCATGCTCTCCTTCCAGTATGCCTCAAGCTCCTCTACGGTTTTTCCAAAATAAGTAGATGCATACTCCTCCAGATTTGCCTCGTCATTGCTGCAGTAGGTCTCGATCACTTTTCTTCTGTAATCGGACAGGCGTGCATCCAGATACTCCTTTGGCACCTCAACTTCACTGTTTTCATACAGATAGTCCTGAATCGCTGTTGCAGTATCCTGCTTTTTCCTTGTCTCTGCCGCGCTCTCTAAATATTCCAGAATGCTGCGATTCATTTCCTCTACCGTATCCACTCCAAACTGCTCCTTGGCAAAGGCATCATCAATATCATCCACTGCCATCTCTTTTTGAATGGAATTCACGGTAAAGGTAAATACCACTGCCTTGCCCGCCAGCTCCGTATTGCCGTAATCCTCAGGAAACGTCACATCGGCATCAATCACATCTCCGACCGATGCTCCCTTTAGCTTTTCCGTAAAGCCGTCAATATAGCCGTTGCCGCCCCCTGCCGCAGAGTTATTGTATACATCAATATTCTGGTTCTCTGCCGTTCCACCACTAAAGGCTGTCCCATCCAGCTTCCCGACATAATCTACGTTGACAATATCGCCCTCGCCAACTGTTTGCTTTGTTTTATCTTCTGTATAGAAGGGGCCATAACTCGTAAAAAGCTCCTTCAGATACTCTTTTTCCGCTCCCTCCTGCACGGTATAGTCTCCTGTCAGTGTTATCGGAATTGCGCTATAATCGGGCAACTTCACATAATCACTGCCCTTTAAGTCAGCAAATTTTCTGCTTGCAGACTCCACCGAAGCAGTCTCCCCTGCTTCCGTACCCGAAATCGCTTCCGTACCCTCCACATTGTCCGCATTCTTATTTCCGCATCCCGCAGCAAATACGGTCATGGCTGTAAGTAACAATGCAATCTTCCATTTCTTCATATTATTCCCTCTTTCTGAATCTTCCTCTTGCTGAGCTTCCATTTGCTTTGGCCAGGTTGTCGCCTAACTTTTATAACATACCACAATTCCCTTTAAAATAAAAGCTATCTGTTACACATTTTATAAAACTTTTTATTTTCTATAAAAAAATAAAGCCGGCAAAATCCCTACTCTATCGGATTCTGCCAACTTTATTTCGTCAAATGCCTAATTTACATCCAGCTTACCTCTCCGGTTGTTATATCATAGTAAGCCGCTACTACCTTTGTTCCTACATGCTTGATAATCTCATTCTCACGAACCTGATCTGCCATCGCTTTGGCATGCACATGAATGACTTCATCCACTCCATTCCCTTTATTGACAGAAGGAGCAATTCTGTTTACAATAGAGCGAATATTTGCCGGCAGTTCTCCTCCTTGGCAAGCCGCAGTGACAGCACCACAGCAGCTATGCCCGATGACTACGACCAAAGGACTTCCAAGATGCTCTGCCCCATACTCAATAGAACCCAATACCGTTTCATCCACTACATTTCCGGCGTTTCTGATTACGAAAATATCTCCAAGCTTCTGATCAAAGAAAATCTCCGGTGCAACACGGCTGTCTGCACAGCACAGCACGATAGCAAAGGGTTTCTGCCCTGCTGCAAGCACCTTGCGGTATTCCGCGTAATCACTTTTATCCGAGTTGCGATTCTCAAGATAACGCTGGTTCCCCTCCTTTAGAAGCTGCAAAGCCTCATCAGCACTGGTTACCTTAACATCCGGTTTGTGTAAATTCATCTTTTTTCCTCCTTTTTCTTCTGTGTGCTTCACTCTCACACCATGATTATTGAAACCCCTTACGGATGGCCTCCTAATTTTTTCTTACTTTTTAGTATATTTACAAGCATTGGTACAAAGAATGTGGCTACCAATCCAATACAAAATCCATTGTTGTACAGATTCAGCCAGCCATGCAGTACCCCTGTGTTTGGAACCAGTATACTATGTATCATGGCTGCCAAAAATCCAACCAAGGCTCCATATTCCGTCACAACTGGCGATAGACCGCAGCCAAAGCATGCTGCAATTACCATATTTTTGCTGCCCGCATAAGTAAGTCCTGACTGTAAGAAGCTTGCACCGACGAGACTCCCCTTAATCCCACCTGTAATCACACTGGTAGCAAATACACCACTCATAATCGGCACCATCGTTTTTAATGTAATTCCGTTGCTTGCAAAACCGACTACCGTCAAAAGGCAGGCAAACAAAGGTGCATTTACATGTCCTGTTGTTGTGAAAAATGGATACAAAAGGCAGAGCAGCCCGCAAAGTGACATATTAATCAAAGATGCTCCAAACCCAAACTGATCCACGAAACAGCCTTTGTATCTGCCTGTCACCAGAGCGCGACATCCATTTCCACTTTTTTTCACAAAAATCAATCCCAAAACCAACAGATATAACAGCATGATTGCCAAGCAGCTACCCAAAAGCAAGTCCTTATCTTCCGTGTAGACATGACTGGGACCACTATGTCCGATACCGATTACTTTCATCAGGGAAAATATCAAAAACCCTGTTAATCCCGCCGCAAATCCTGCATTATAAAGTGTGCTTCCGCTATGCTTTGCCGGCAATAACTCTGCAAACGTTCCTACCAAAAATCCTGCCATCACTCCGATGATCGCCGCACAGAGAACTCTCCTAAGCGAGAGGATCGGGTCTGCGGACATCGTATTGCTTCCATCAAACACGGTATACATGGCAATCGTATTAACCAATGGACTAAGCGCAGATGAGAACCATGCCAGTCCCATGACGGAATTTACCGGCTTTTTCTTTATCCCTGCATACAACAATACCCCAAGGAAGGTAGGCCAAACATTTAAAAAGCTTTTTCCGCAAAAAGCGAATCCCATCACCATAAAGGCTGCTGCAATCGTTCCTCCTTTTATCTCTGTCTTCGTAATCAGATAGCTTAACATAACGACAATACCAAGAATTCCACTACAGATAAACGGAATACCGATATGCTCACTTCCCAAAACATAGAAGCTTGCCGTATCCAGATGGATATTGGAAGTCAAAAAAATTTGGAAGCCTTCCAGGATTCTAGTCCAGGAGGGAGTGAGAAGGATTCCCAGCAATACCAGCAAACCTCCAAAGCCAAGAAACACTCCGCACCTAGTTACATTACTATATTCTATAATTTGTGCCTGCTCACTACAAGCACCATTTTTATCCTCATTTGTACTCATATTTTTCTCCATTTCTCAGACTGTTTTAACCATGATCACAAAAATTGCAATCAGCAGTCCCAACGCAAAAACCATCAAGCCAAAGGACATAGTCTGACGAAGCAACTCGCGAAAACGGGTAACTTCTCCCTCTTCCTTCTCTTCTCCTACCGCTTTTTCAGTCGTATTGTTGAGAATCGTGTTGATCAGGAAAGGCTTGCTTCCCCTTTCTTTCATCCCTTCTATACAGGCATCCATTCCCGGCACACGCTCAAGAGGGGTAACCGTTCTGGCTTCATCACTCTTAATCCACTTGGCAACATCGTCACTCAGATAACGATGTGCTTGCTCCAGCTTTCTAAATAGGCGATATCCCAAAGAGCCAATCGTTTCTACAACACTTCCGATGGTACGTCCGACAAAGGCTCCAATAAAAGGAAGCACCGTAAGAAGCAGTGGTCTATATACGCGATCCTCCAAATCTACCT
>JAQXLR010000039.1 GCA_029012225.1 Clostridiales bacterium | reverse complement strand
TTCGTTCTGGTGGCAGCTTTTGCTACCCGGACTTTTTATGATGCGATTCCGGAGCGTATTTATATTTCACAGGGAGAGGAGATTGCCTATCAGTTTGAGGTTCCGGTCAGTATTTCCTTAAAAGAAAGCAGTGCAGAGGTATTTGAGAATTTTTCTTCGGGAGGGCCTGCAGATGGATTGACTTATACCGTAACCTGCAAGCTTTTGGGAATCTTGCCGGTAAAAGACGTAGAGGTTATGCTGGTCGATGACAAGGAAATTTATGCCAGCGGTATGCCGATTGGGATATACGCAAAGACAGATGGGGTACTGGTTGTGGGAACCGGAGCAGTGACGGATATATCCGGCAAGGAATATCGACCTGCGGAGCATCTGGTAAAAAGCGGAGACTATATTGTCAGTGTAAACGGAGAAGCCGTTACGGGCAAAGAGGAGCTGATAGAAAAGATTGACTGCTACGGAGCAAACAAGGAGATTATAGGAATAAGAAGAAATCATGAGCTGATTGAGGTGGCATTAAATCCAATTAAAAGCAGTCAGGGAAACTATATGCTTGGGATATGGGTGCGCGACGATTTGGCGGGAGTAGGTACACTAACCTACTGTGATAAGAATGGGGAATTTGGCGCACTCGGACATGCGGTAAGCGACGGCGACACCGGTACGCTGATGGAAATGTCAGAGGGCTGGATTTATATGGCCAATATTGTAGGAATCCAAAAGGGAAGGGGAGGCGACCCGGGTAAACTCTCCGGCGTGATTCATTACAGCAAGGAGGAATGCTTGGGAAGCATCACGAAAAACACGAGTCTTGGAATCCATGGAAGGTTAGACGGAAATGCGGGAAAGGTGTATCGGGACGGTTTGTATCAGATTACCTACAAGCAGGATATTCGAAAGGGGACGGCTTATATCATTTCGTCCGTATCGGGAGAAAGTGAACGGTACGAGATTCAGATTGAAGAAATCGACTATAGCGGGAAGGAGAACAATAAGGGAATCCTTTTTCGCGTGACAGACCAAAGGCTTTTAGATCATACCGGAGGGATTGTACAGGGAATGTCAGGCTCGCCTGTGATTCAGGATGGGAAAATCATTGGTGCGGTTACCCATGTTTTTGTAAATGACCCATCCAAAGGATATGGTGTATTTATTGAGAATATGTTAGAGTAAGATATGCTTTTGTTTCAAAAATCGGATGACTATTTGAGATAAGGGGCATATAATACAGTCAATTATTTGAAAATGAAGGAGAAAAAATGAAGAGAACATTAATTGTAGTAGACATGCAGAACGATTTCATTAATGGCGCATTGGGCACAAAAGAGGCACAGGGAATCGTGGAAAATGTAAAGGCAAAAATCAAGGAGTATCAGAAGCGCGGAGATGAGATTATTTTTACCAGAGACACACATGGGGAAGACTATTTAGAGACGTCAGAAGGGAGGGGGCTGCCGGTCGTGCACTGTATTTTGGGAACGCACGGATGGCAGATTGCAGATGGCTTGGAGGTGCCGGATTGTACATATATTGATAAGCCTACATTCGGATGGACGAATTGGAATCAGCTTGATTTGGAGGAGGTAGAAATCATTGGACTTTGCACGGACATTTGCGTGGTTTCCAATGCCCTGATTCTCAAAGCAGCCTTTCCCGATGTCCGTCTTACAGTAGATGCAAGCTGCTGCGCCGGTGTAACACCCGAAACACATAAGGCTGCGCTGGAAACGATGAAGATGTGCCAGATTCAAGTGATTGGAGAAAGCTGATACGGTTTGATCCTCCTGCAAAGCGTGCTGCCAGACCTTACAGCAAAGTATTGTAAATATATGGAAGGCATCAGCTAAGAAATTGCCCAGAAATTTTGCAACAGGGAAATATGGATTGATAAATATGCAAGATGTGCTATCATAAATGCATATTTACAGATAATACAACATTCTTTGCCGACTAAGTTCGACAAATATCATGTAATAAACTTAGTATTATCAGATTTGTAAAAAATGGTATGTTGCAAAGAAAATGCCTGCGGGTGATAGAAAGGTATGGTGCCGGATATGGAAAAGCTGAATGTTGCAATTGCAGATGATAATGAGAGAATGCTTCGATTACTGGGGAATATTATCGAAAGCGATGAGGAGCTTAACGTCGTGGGAACAGCACGGGACGGGGAAGAGGCTTATGACGTGATAAAGTCAAAGAAGCCGGATGTTGTACTGCTGGATATTGTGATGCCAAAATTGGACGGACTTGGGGTGATTGATCGTGTCAATCACGACAAAAGCATCCAAAAGCTGCCTACTTTTATCATGATTAGTGCAATCGGACAAGAAAAAATTACAGAAGATGCCTTTCGTCTGGGAGCCGACTATTACATTATGAAGCCATTCGACAATGATATGATTATCAACCGGATTAAGCATGTGAAGGTAAAGGCAGACATGCAAGAAGGAGAGGCAAGAAAGGTCAACGCCTATGAAAAGGCAGAACCGATTGTCGAGCGCAATCTTGAGACGGACGTGACAGATATTATTCATGAAATCGGTGTTCCTGCACATATCAAGGGTTATCAGTATCTGCGCGATGCAATTGTGATGTCCGTGAATGATATGGACATGCTCAATTCCATCACAAAGATTCTTTATCCGACGATTGCAAAAAAGTATCAGACAACCTCCAGTCGTGTGGAGCGTGCCATTCGTCATGCAATTGAGGTTGCATGGAGCAGAGGAAAGATGGATACGATTGATGAGCTGTTTGGGTATACGATTCACAACGGAAAGGGAAAACCAACCAATTCCGAGTTTATCGCCTTGATTACAGATCGTATCCGGTTGGAATATAAAATGTATTAAGCCTTTTCAGAGGGCAAAAAAAGCGTTATAATATCCTTATATAGGGGGTTATAACATGAAGAAAATATTATTTGCGGCATCGGAAGCAATACCTTTTGTAAAAACAGGGGGCTTGGCAGATGTAACAGGCTCTCTTCCGAAATATTTTGACAGGAAGCGTTATGATGTGCGTGTCATTTTGCCAAAATATAGCTGTATGGAAGACAGCCTTAAGGAGAAGCTTCAGTTTGTCTGTCGGTTTTATGTAAATTTGAGCTGGCGAAGACAGTATGTGGGAATCTTTCAGGCGACGTATCAGGGAGTGATTTATTATTTTGTGGACAATGAATTTTACTTTGCGGGAGAGAGTCCTTATAATAACATGCATGAGGACATCGAAAAATTTGCCTATTTCTCAAAGGCTGTGTTAGCGGCTCTGCCATATCTGGATTTTTGTCCCGATGTGATTCATTGTCACGATTGGCAGACGGGACTGATTCCCGTATTTTTACACACGATGTACGGAGACCAACACTACTATGACGGCATACAGACCGTGTTTTCCATTCATAATCTGAAATTTCAGGGAAGATTCCGGCTGCCGGCAGTGATGGATATTACCGGACTTCCGGAACAAATCTTTACCTCAGAAAAGCTGGAATCCTATGGAGAAGCCAATTATTTAAAGGGCGGTGTGGTGTATGCAAATGCGGTCACAACCGTCAGCCCCTCCTATTCCTGTGAGATTATGACACCGGAGGGAGGAGAAGGTCTGGACGGTCTGATGCGTGCCAAATCGGATTCTTTGTACGGGATTCTAAACGGGATTGATTACGAGGTGTACAATCCCGCAAGAGACGGATTTTTATTTGAGAATTATGGCATCGGAGATGTGACAGAAAAAAAAGGAATCAATAAAACAGAGTTTCAAAAGAAGCTGCGGCTGCCGGTTTTGCAGGATGTCTTTCTGGTTGGAATGGTATCACGCCTGACGGATCAAAAGGGCTTTGATTTGATTGCGTATATTCTGGATGAGCTTTTGGACAAAGAGAGAATTCAGCTTGTGTTTGCAGGAAGGGGCGAAGAGCGGTATGAGGATATGCTGCGCCATTTTGCACATCGCTATCCCGATAAGGTGCGTGTGATAATCGGCTATTCCGAAGAATTGGCGCATCGGATTTACGGCTCCTGCGATGCCTTCTTAATGCCCTCTTTGTTTGAGCCATGCGGGCTCTCGCAGATGATGAGTCAGCGCTATGGAACCGTTCCGATTGTAAGAGAGACAGGGGGACTTAAGGATACGGTGGAGCCCTATAATCAATACGAGCATACAGGGACGGGATTTTCCTTTGCAAATTACAATGCACATGAGCTTTTACATGCGATAAAAGGGGCAATGCAGCTTTACTATCGCGACAAAAAGGAATGGAATGGACTGGTAAAGCGAGGGATGCGAAAGGACTTTTCTTGGGAAAATTCTGCGGCAGAGTATGCGGGTCTTTATAACAGACTGACCGATTACTAAGTTGTCTTTACATATGAAGCTGTCCTGTTTCTCTTGAGAAGTAGTATACGTGGTCGGAGAGGATTTCCTCTCCGGAGAGTTGCGTGGCATTGACCTGCTGTACCATGCGGTTCAAATCGGAGACAGAGGAGGGAGACCCTGTAAAGCTTTTTTCCGATACGGGAAGAATTAAAACCTCGTGGATGCTGCTTGGCAAAATATACAGGTCGCTTTTGATGCGGTCTGCAAAGCGCTGTAAGAGATTCTCATAGAGTATGCAGCTTGCCCCATTTATCTTGTACTGATTGGAAAGAACATATAGGGGGCAGGGGAGAGATTTGGAAGAGGCAAGGACATTGTCTGCATCCGGGATTCGTTCCTTTAGAACATCGCTCAGCTTACGAAGTTCATATTTCAATAAAGCGGGTGTGTTTTTTGCTGCCAGTGCGTGAAGGTCTTCCCTCGTGACAGAAGTCCAGAAATCCAGATGGGAATTGTGGATGAGAATGGTGGCAGTTCCGGTAGGAGAGGACTCAAGCAGGCAGCAAAAGACGATGGCAAAATCAAGGAAGCGAAAATGCGGAAGCGTCTTCAACCGTGCTTGATTGCGTTCAAAGTGAATGAGCTGGAATACAATGCGTGATTTTACCTTTTCATAATCCGTAAAAAAGGCAGTGTCAATCTTCTCATAAGACAGACCGGAGTGGCAGAGCTTGAAAATGTCATCTGCAATCTCGGAAAATTCGCGCCCCTGCTTATATTGAAGAAAAAACGGATTTAGATAAATTGTCGGAGCAAGATTACAGGCATCCGATAAAATGGTAATTCCGTCCATGCGCGTATCATTATTTTTTATAATACTGTCCATGATAAGCTTTTGATTGCTGCCAAGCTCTTTTTCAAGAAATTGGCAGATTTGATATTGAAACTGTTGATAAGTCATAAAGATACCTCCTGTTGGTGTAAAAAACAGGAAAGGTTTCCAAAACTTGAATTGCAAACGGGAAATTAAGCTGACTATAGCATACATTTAT
>JAQXLR010000038.1 GCA_029012225.1 Clostridiales bacterium | reverse complement strand
TTTTTTGAATATGCAAAGGGAGCAGAGGAAAAGGGCTGGAAGGTAATCATCGCAGGTGCGGGCATGGCGGCACATCTTCCGGGGATGTGCGCGGCAATTTTTCCGTTGCCGGTCATCGGAGTTCCAATGCATACCGCCTCTTTGGGAGGTATGGATTCCTTGTATTCTATTGTGCAGATGCCTTCCGGTATCCCGGTTGCTACCGTTGCAATCAATGGAGGAGCAAATGCAGGATTACTTGCAGCAAAAATTCTTGCTACAAGTGATACTGCAATTTTACATCGATTGAAGGAATATTCGAACAACTTAAAGGAGCAGGTACAAGCAAAGGATGCAAGGCTTCAGAAGGTTGGCTATAAGGCTTATGAGAAGAATTGAGCGATACATGGAAATCAAAACAGAACAGGGATAGATTCTATAGGAGGACAACGCAATGGATTATAAAAATTCCGGAGTTGACATAGAGGCGGGCTACCAATCCGTGGAGCTGATGAAGAAATATGTGCAGGGAACGATGCGGCCGGAGGTGCTTACCGGTCTGGGCGGATTTTCGGGAGCCTTTTCCGCAGAGGCCTTAAAGGGAATGGAGAAGCCGGTGCTGATATCAGGAACCGATGGGGTCGGGACGAAGCTAAAGCTCGCTTTTCTTTTGGATAAGCATGATACCATTGGAATTGATTGCGTTGCCATGTGTGTCAATGACATTGCCTGTGCAGGGGCGGAGCCGCTGTTTTTCCTCGATTATATTGCGTGCGGGAAAAACGTGCCGGAGAAAATTGCAGCCATTGTCAGCGGAGTGGCAGAGGGCTGTAAGCAGTCGGGAGCAGCACTGGTTGGCGGAGAGACAGCAGAGCATCCGGGCATGATGCCGGAGGACGAGTACGATCTGGCGGGCTTTGCCGTGGGTGTGGTGGATGAAAAGGATATGATTACAGGAGCGGATGTGGCGGCGGGCGATGTGATAATCGGCATTGCATCCTCGGGCGTGCATTCCAACGGATTTTCTCTTGTCAGAAAGATTTTTAAAATGGATCGGGAAACACTGAATACGTACCACGAGAGCCTTGGCAAGACGCTGGGGGAGACACTGCTTACTCCGACCAGAATCTATGTGAAGGCGTTGCGTGCCGTTCGGCGGGCAGGTATTCCAATCAAGGGCTGCAGCCACATCACCGGTGGCGGCTTTGACGAAAACGTACCAAGAATGCTTCCGGAAGGAAAGCGTGCCATCCTTCAAAAGGACAGTTATCCGATTCCGCCAATCTTTTCTATGCTTGCAAAAGAGGGAAAGGTGGAAGAAAGGGTTATGTACAATACCTATAATATGGGAATTGGCATGATGCTGATCGTGAATGCTTCCGATGCGGACAAGACGCTTGCCATATTGCAGACATCAGGAGAGTGTGCATATATCATCGGAAAGATTGCAGACGGAGAAAAAGGAGTGACTCTATGCTAAACATCGCGGTGCTTGTCTCTGGTGGGGGAACCAACCTTCAGGCTATCCTGGACTCGATTGAGAATGGAAGCATTACAAATGCAAGGATTGCGGTTGTCATTAGCAACAATCCAAAGGCTTATGCGCTGGAGCGGGCAAGAAGGCATGGCGTAGATGCGGTCTGCATCTCGCCAAAGGATTATGCAAACAGAGCACAGTTTCATGAGGAGCTGCTTGCAAGACTTCGCGCATACCGTGTTGATTTTATCGTATTGGCAGGCTTTCTTGTGGTGATTCCAAAAGCGATGACAGATGCTTATCCAAACAGGATCATCAATGTGCATCCCTCCTTGATTCCTGCCTTTTGCGGAACGGGCTATTATGGACAAAGAGTACATGAGGGCGTCTTGGAGCGTGGGGTAAAAATAACGGGAGCTACCGTACATTTTGTAGATGAAGGAACGGATACCGGACCGATTCTTTTGCAAAAGGCGGTTGCAGTACATAGAGGGGATACTCCCGAGAGCCTTCAGCGTCGGGTAATGGAAGAGGCAGAGTGGATTCTTTTGCCAAAAGCGATTGATTTGATTGCGAATGGAAAAGTGTCGATAGAGGGCAGACAGGTCTGGATTGAGGAGGAGAATTGAGATGAAGGTACTGGTAGTAGGAGGCGGAGGACGAGAGCATGCGATTGTGACTGCCGTGGCAAAAAGCACACGGGCAGAGAAAATCTACTGTGCGCCGGGCAATGCCGGAATCGCCTCATTGGCAGAATGTGTGCCCATCCAGCCGATGGAGTTTGGGAAGCTGGTGACATTTGCAAAGGAAAGAAAGATTGACTTTACAATCATCGGAATGGACGATCCTCTTGTGGGCGGAATTGTAGATGCTTTTGAGGCAGAGGGCTTAAGGGTGTTTGGACCGAGAAAAAATGCTGCGATTCTGGAGGGATCTAAGGCATTTTCGAAGGATTTGATGAAAAAATACAACATTCCGACAGCGGCATATGAAAGCTTTACGGATGCAAAGGAAGCACTTGCCTATCTGGAGCGCGCAAAGCTTCCAATCGTTTTAAAGGCAGACGGGCTTGCACTTGGCAAAGGGGTGCTCATCTGCAATACCTTGGAGGAGGCAAAGGCCGGTGTCAAGGAAATCATGGAGGATAAGAAGTTTGGAAATGCCGGAGATACGATTGTCATTGAGGAATTTATGACCGGAAGAGAGGTTTCGGTCTTGTCCTTTGTGGACGGGAATACGATTCGGCTTCTCTCCTCCGCACAAGATCACAAGAGAGCGAAGGACGGAGATGAAGGCTTAAATACAGGAGGGATGGGCACCTTTTCGCCAAGCCCTTTTTATACAAAAGAGATAGATGAATATTGCAAGAAATATATTTATCAGCCTACCGTAGATGCGATGAAGAAAGAGGGACGCCCCTTTGTCGGGGTAATTTTCTTTGGACTGATGCTAACGGAGGAGGGGCCAAAGGTTTTAGAATACAATGCCCGCCTTGGGGATCCCGAGGCACAGGTGGTGCTGCCGCGAATGAAAAATGACATTTTGGATGTGATGGAGGCATGTGTTGACGGTACCTTGCATACGGTCGATTTACAATTTGAGGAGAATGCGGCAGTCTGTGTGGTATTGGCCTCCCAAGGATATCCTGTCTCCTATGAAAAGGGCTTTGTCATAGAAGGCTTGGAGCATTTTGAGGGACGAGAGGATTATTTTTGTTTTCATGCCGGGACAAAGCAAAATGAGGACGGACAGATTGTTACAAATGGGGGACGGGTGCTTGGCATCACTGCCCTGGGAAATGATTTGATGCAGGCTCGCACAAAAGCATATGATGCGACAGAGTGGGTGAAGTTTGCCAATAAATATATGCGCCATGATATTGGAAATGCCATTTAATCCAAATTGTGTGCAAAGTGTTTAGGAGGATATCAATGTATAACAAAGTGGAAGCAAATATGAATTTTGTCGAGAGAGAAAAGCAGACAAAAAAATTCTGGGAGGAAAATGATATTTTCCGCAAGTCCATGGAAAATCGAAAAGAAGGAGAAACCTATACTTTTTATGACGGGCCGCCAACGGCGAACGGTAAGCCACATATCGGTCATGTGCTCACGCGTGTGATTAAGGATATGATTCCCCGTTACCAGACGATGAAGGGTAAGTATGTTCCGCGTAAGGCGGGGTGGGATACGCATGGACTTCCGGTAGAGCTTGAGGTGGAAAAGCTGCTTGGGCTAAACGGCAAGGAGCAGATTGAAGCATACGGCATGGAGCCCTTTATCAAAAAATGTAAGGAATCTGTGTGGAAATATAAGGAGATGTGGGAGGATTTTTCCGGAACCGTCGGCTTTTGGGCAGATATGGACAATCCCTATGTCACCTATGATGACGATTTTATTGAGTCAGAGTGGTGGGCGCTTAAGGAAATCTGGAAGAAAAAGCTGTTGTATAAGGGCTTTAAAATTGTTCCCTACTGTCCGCGCTGCGGAACGCCGCTCTCCTCACAGGAGGTTGCGCAGGGCTATAAGAGCGTAAAAGAGCGCTCCGCAATCGTGCGGTTTAAGGCAGTTGGGGAGGATGCTTATTTTCTGGCATGGACGACAACACCGTGGACGCTGCCTTCAAATGTCGGTCTGTGTCTCAATCCCAATGAGGAGTATTGCAAGGTAAAAGCAGCAGACGGCTATGTCTACTATATGGCAAAGGCGTTGCTCGATTCGGTGCTTGGAGGTCATTTGGGAGAGGATGAGAAAGACGGCAAGGCATATGAGATTTTAGAGACTTATAAAGGAAGAGATTTGGAGCGCAGAGAGTATGAGCCGCTGTTTGCATGTGCCAAGGAGGTTGCGGATAAGCAGCACAAAAAAGGGTTCTTTACTGTCTGTGACGATTATGTAACCATGTCGGACGGTACCGGTATCGTTCACATTGCCCCGGCCTTTGGTGAAGACGATGCCAGAGTGGGACGCAGCTACGATTTGCCCTTTGTGCAGTTTGTCAATGGCGAAGGTCTGCTGACGGAGGAGACACCGTATGCGGGAATTTTTGTGAAAAAGGCAGATCCGAAAATCATCAAAGATTTGGATGAGCAGGGCAAGCTGTTTGACGCTCCCAAATTTGAGCACGATTATCCGCATTGCTGGAGATGTGATACACCGTTGATTTATTATGCGAGAGAATCTTGGTTCATCAAGATGACGGCAGTCAAGGAGGATTTGATTCGCAATAACAATACGGTCAACTGGATTCCGGAATCCATCGGAAAGGGACGATTCGGCGACTGGCTTGAGAACATACAGGATTGGGGGATTTCCCGTAACCGCTATTGGGGGACACCGTTAAATGTGTGGGAGTGTGATGACTGTGGATATAAAGAGGCAATTGGAAGCCGCGCAGAGCTGGCAGACCGGTGTGGCAATGCTGAGGTGGCAAAGATAGAGCTGCATCGCCCCTATATTGATGAGGTGACGTTTGCCTGCCCGGATTGCGGAAAAACAATGCATCGTGTGCCGGAGGTTGTGGATTGCTGGTTTGATTCGGGCGCGATGCCGTTTGCACAGCATCATTATCCGTTCGAGAATCAGGATTTATTTGAGCAGCAGTTTCCGGCGCAGTTTATCTCTGAGGCGGTAGACCAGACAAGAGGGTGGTTTTATTCCCTGATGGCGGAAGCTACGCTATTGTTTGGTAAGGCGCCATATGAAAATGTGATTGTGCTCGGTCATGTGCAGGATGAGAACGGACAGAAGATGAGCAAGTCCAAAGGAAATGCGATTGATCCGTTTGATGCACTTGAGACCTATGGAGCAGATGCAATCCGCTGGTATTTTTACATCAACAGCGCTCCATGGCTTCCGAATCGTTTTCATGGAAGGGCAGTGCAGGAGGGACAGCGCAAGTTCCTTAGCACCTTATGGAACACGTACGCATTTTTTGTCCTCTA
>JAQXLR010000037.1 GCA_029012225.1 Clostridiales bacterium | reverse complement strand
ATACAACCCAAATTTTAACCGTGTGCAATTCGATACGGTTAAAACAGAAGCAGGACTAAACCGCTTCATTATGACGCCAAGTCGATGGATTGAGGAAATGAATTCCATCGGAATAATTTCAAAAGCTGGACGATATGGAGGGACGTATGCACACCCAGATATTGCAATTGAAAATGCGTAGGTAGTGAAAATGCTGTTTCAGACCATTTTGTTGACGTCAACAAAATCGTAGATATACCTAAATTAGAGAAAAATAAATAAATAAAAACCGCCCCGGTGCTACCAACACCAGAGCGGCAAGCTCCTGAATGATACAGAAGCCATAGACAAGCATATTGTATCATTCCCGGAGCAGCCACGCAAGCGGAACAGTTGTTCTTTGCAGGCTGTTATTTTTGTACAATTTTTTTCATAATATATATACCAGAAAGGAATGATACTATGATAATTGGAATTTATGCCAGGAAATCCGTCTATCGTGATAACAGCGACTCCGTGCAGGTTCAAGTTAAAGCCTGCAAGGATTACGCCAAGATTCTTTATCACGGAGAATCCATCGACTTTATCGTGTATGACCAAGATGAGGGATTTTCCGGGAAAAACACAAACCGTCCGTCCTTCCGTCAACTCATGTCGGACGTGAAGGCAAATCGTCTGGACGCGGTAATGGTATATAAGCTCGATCGGATCAGTCGTAATGTTAAGGACTTCTCGGATACATATGAGCTTCTGCAGGCTCACAATGTAGCATTCCTTTCGGTCAAGGAGACATTTGACACATCAACACCGATTGGCAGAACCGTTATGTATATCCTCGCAGCATTTGCACAATTAGAACGAGAGAATACATCCGAGCGTGTAGCTGACAGCATGACCGCACTTGGTGCCGGCGGAAAATGGACAGGCGGGAATCTTCCTACCGGAATGACATCCATTCGTAAGATTGTTGGAGACAAGGAACACTCTTTCCTCATGGTAGACAACGAGCGCATTGGAGTGGTTAAGATGATTTTTGATCTCTATCTTTCCGGGAAAAGCATCACTTCCATGGAACGATACTTTCGGGACAACGGCATCCACACAGAATCCGGCAGATTCTTCGGGACCAATCAGATGTACAATATTTTATCGAATCCGGTCTACTGCTCCAATGATGCAGAGGCATATTATTATTTTAAAGAGAAAGGCTACCGACTTCCTGAAAAGGAGCAGTTCGACGGCACTCGTGGCCTCATAGGATACGGCAAAACAAAGCAGACTAATCGGCAGAGAAAAACGGATCATTGGACGATTGCCGTAGGAATCCATAAGCCTGTTATTCCTGCCACTG
Source organism: Clostridiales bacterium (assembly GCA_029012225.1). GTDB lineage: Bacteria > Bacillota > Clostridia > Lachnospirales > Lachnospiraceae > Roseburia. The sequence continues at coordinate 7,650 of JAQXLR010000037.1, read as the reverse complement.
ACTGGATCAAATGCCAAGAGAGATTCGGACAGAATAAGATGCTAAGAAGCAATAAGTATCAGGTTGGAATTTTAAAAGGAGCTTTGAGATGCCAGTGTGGTGCTCGTATTGACATTCGCGCGTATTCTAAAAATAATCGCCTATTTTCCTACTACTACTGCTCCAAAATGCACAGGCAGGGGAAGGCGGTCTGTGATACCGGGTATGTCAAGGTCGACACGATAGACAGCCTGTTTATCGAAAAGCTTCGGGAAATTAAGCCAAATCCTAACCGAATTGTCCTTAAGACCGAATCAAATTATGTCAACACAGATAAGCTGCGCTCAAATTTAAAAAAGACAACCGATAACATCCGAAATCTGACAAATGCACTCATGGAAAACTCAGAATCTTCCGCAGCTACATATATTATTGCACAGATTGAAGCATTGGATAAGGAAAAGCAGAGAATAGAGAAAAAATTAAATGCTGCAGAAAAAAATAATCGTGATGCCTCTCTCGCCGTGGAGACAAAAGAATTAATCTACCAGAATCTGTGTCGGCTACTGGACAACTTTGACAATATGACATATACTGAAAAAAACGAATTGATAAAAAGTACCGTAACCTCATGTATTTTGACGAAAGACGGCATTGATATTGTATTTTGAATACATTCTATATTTTATCCATATCGGCGTCCCCACCCGCCCCATCATGTCGTGTCCCAAATGCTGCCTGCGGTAGCCATACTCACGTGACACGCCAAAATCATCGTAATCACTGTACTCAAAGCCCTTTGCAATCGGGGAGAAGCCTTTTAGTCCATACTTTTTGACATAAGGTCCTCCCTCCGTCTCCTGTATCTCATATTCTCCTAACAGTCCCCCCAAGACTGCCGTGTATGCCTCATAATAATACGGATAATATTTCAGTTCTGCTGTCTCCTTCTCTATGGTTGTCTCGTTCTTCTCCAGCTTCTCGGCAATCTCCTTCATCTGTGATACGGCACTTACCGTAAAATCTCCGCCATTCTTCGCCGCTACGTAAGCGAGCAGCTCAATCCAGTTCAGATGCACCGCTTTCTCATACGTCTCTACGTCGTATTCATATGCACGCACAAGCGCCTCGTAGGATACATCAAAATCGACCCACTTAATGTAGCCCTCTGCCGTTGTTTCCATCGACTCCTGCTCAAAGTCTGCTCTGCCTCCAAAGGCAATGACACAAAATGCCAAAAGCATCGCTGCCTCAAGAAGCACTGCCGCCCTAATCCTGCCGCAGCGCTCCGTCTCACAAAACCTTTTCCATCCATGCCCAAAATCTATCTTCATCTACCGCCGCCGATATCCGATTTTCTTTTCATTATATGAAAAAGGGAAAGCGCCAATGCCATCTTTCCCCTTTCGTCTCCTTTATATTGCACATGTTTCGCAAAACCCGTAAAGAATGGAGTTCTTCGCCTGAAGTAAAAATCCATGCTCCTTTTTGATATGCTCGGAAATCTCATCCATAAACGCACAGTCCAAATGGTGAATACGCCCACATGCGATGCATTTCAGATGAAGATGCTCCTCGCAGTTTTTCCCCTCCTCTACATACTGATAAACTGCCCTCCCGCCTTTTTTTGCCACATACCGAATCACGCATCCCTCTTTTTCCAGCTTATCCAGGTAGCGGTAAATTGTAGTAAGATTTACCTCACTGTCCTGTCTCTTTAAATAGCAGTCAATATCCTGAACCGATACTGTCCTGTCACTGTTTTTTCTTAAAAAATCCAAAATTTTTTTCCGATTTGCAGTCGCATAATTGCTTCCTGCCATTTGTACACCTCTTCTCTAAATATTCCGGCAGCATTTTAAAAAAGGATACCTGCCAACTCAATTATGACTCCCCAGAAAACACCGACGCCATACAATACGGCAAGAATCGCAAGGTTTTCCTTTGCATGGCGGTTGACACGAAATAACACCAGCACACCCATCCCGGCATTTACCAAAAGTCCCGCCATCATGGCTCCCGCTCCGATAATTCCGTTCAGATAAAGCTCTGTAATCACAATGGATGACGCGCAGTTTGGAATCAGACCTACCAGTGCCGCAATGAGCTCTCCTACTACCGGAAGTCCCGAAAATACATTTGCCAACGTTTCTTCGCCAAACCCTTCTATAACAAAGGTCAATACAAGTGAAAAGCATAAAATATAAAGAAAAACCCGTATCGTATGCTTGATGGCCGACCGGAGGATTCCGTCTTCGCATCGGCAATGCTCCTTCTCACATACTACATGAATATCCATCTCTTTTTCCGTTTTTTTCAAAACCTTCACGTAGAAGCTCTCGATGACCAGACCGGATACAATGGCAATTGCAAGCTTTACCAAAACAATCTTTGCAATCCGTTCCACCGACACCCCCTCCGAAAGTAAAACCGGAAGCATCTCATCCGACGTTGACAGATAAACAGCAAACAAGGTTCCTAGCGTAATCACTCTGCCTGCATAAAGGCTCGATGCCGATATGGAAAAGCCGCACTGCGGCAGCACTCCAAGCAATCCTCCCCACAGTGGCCCCAACTTTCCCGCCTTGCGAATTTTCTCCCTTGCACCGTCTCCCGTTTTATGCTCTAAAAACTCCATCAGCAAATACGTAAAAAATAAAAACGGCAATAGCTTTATGGTATCCGGCACCGTATGCTCTATGGTATGTTCTATCACTTCAAACATGCTTCCTCCACTTCCTCCGGGTATTTTCTTCCCGAAACAATAAAATGCAAGCAAATTGCTTTTGCATATTAATTGCTTTTGCAATCTGTTTGCATTTTATTATAAAGAAAATTTTGGTGCTGTCAAGTATTGCTCTTATAAGCTCTGAATCCTCTTTAGCGCAGCAATTGTATTTTCATGGCTTCCAAAGGCTGTCAGTCTAAAATAGCCCTCTCCGCTGGGTCCAAAGCCCGAGCCCGGAGTTCCGACCACATTCGCCCGCTCTAAAAGATCGTCAAAAAACTCCCACGAGGTCATCTTACCCGGTGTTTTCAGCCAGATATACGGAGCATTCACTCCTCCGAACACGGTATAGCCCGCTTCCTGTAAGCCCTTTTTAATTGCGGCCGCATTCCGCATGTAGTATCCAATCTGCTCTTTTAGCTGTGCCCTTCCTTCCGCAGAATAAACCGCCTCTCCGGCACGCTGCTGAATATACGGAGCTCCATTAAACTTGGTGCCATGTCGCCGCGCCCACATCCCATTTAAGGAAACATCGCCGCATTTTAATTCTTTGGGCACTACAGTATATCCCAAGCGCACCCCTGTAAATCCGGCATTCTTGGAAAAGCTTTTCAATTCAATGGCACAGGTTTTCGCCCCCTCGCACTCATAAATGGAATGCGGAACATTTTCCTCTGAAATATAGGCCTCGTATGCCGCATCATAAATAATCACGGCTCCCACCTGATTCGCATAATCGACCCATGCCTGAAGCTGTGGCTTCGTAATTGTCGTTCCCGTCGGATTGTTGGGCAGACACAGATAAATCATATCCGGTCTCTCCTTCGGCAGCTCCGGCACGAAATCATTTTCCATGGTACACGGCATATAAATGACATCGCTCCACCGCTCGGTGCCTGCATCGTACGTTCCTGTTCTTCCTGCCATTACATTGGAATCCACATAGACAGGATAAACCGGGTCGCACACTGCAATCCTGTTGTTTGATCCGAAAATCTCCTGAATATTGGCCGAGTCACTCTTTGCCCCGTCGGATACGAAAATCTCATCTGCTGTAATATCACATCCTCTTATTCGATAATCATGCTCTACAATCGCATTACGCAAAAAATCATAACCTAAATCAGGGGCATATCCATGAAAGGTTTTAGCATTTCCCATCTCATCCACTGCTTTATGTAATGCCTCTAAAATTGCCGGCACAAGCGGCTGCGTTACATCCCCGATTCCAAGACGAATGATTTTCTTCTCCGGATTTTTTGCCGAATAATCGTTTACCTTTTTTGCAATCGTGCTAAAAAGATAACTTCCCGGCAGTTTTTGATAGTTCTCATTGATTGTAAACATTGCATTTCCCCCTTTTCCAAGCAACTGCATTGCATATTTTTGCATTGCATATTTTGCATTGCATGCTTTCTCTTGCTCCAGTATATCATTTTGTTTACTTGGAATCAATATCTATCGCAAATACTTTATTACCTTTTCATATTCCATGGGACCCCCAAACAAATCAAGGGCACTGCCGATTGTCACATTCAACTTATTTTTTCCAAGCAGCTTAAGGCGCTCCAAATCCTGATAGCCTCCTATCCCTCCCGCATAGGTAATCGGAATCCCATTCCAGTTACCAAGCATTTGAACCAGCTCCTCCTCAATCCCCTGCGAGCTCCCCTCCACATCTACTGCATGGATTAAAAACTCGTCACATTCCTCTGCCAGACGTTCAAGCAGACGGTCACATATCATTTCTTCCGTAAACCTCTGCCAACGATCCGTAACAATATAATAATTCTCCCCCCGCCTCCTGCAGCTTAAATCAAGAACAAGATGCTCTTTCCCTACCTTTTCTTTTATTCTCGCAAGATTTGTGTAGTTGATTTTTCCATCACAAAACACGTAAGAGGTTACAATGACATGACTGGCTCCTGCCCGCAGAAATTCCTGTGCATTTTCCGGCGTCATTCCTCCGCCGACTTGAAAGCCTCCGGGATAAGCGGCCAATGCACGCATGGCCTGCTCTCTGGTCGCCTCATAATACGCGCTTCCCTTTGCATTTAGCATGATAATATGCCCGCCTGTCAGCCCGGCTTCCTTATATAACTGTGCAAAAAATGCTGCATCCTGCTCCGCCACAAAGTTCTCTTTTGCATAATTTCCTGCATCTGCAAGACTTCCGCCAACAATTTGCTTTACCTTTCCGTTATGAATATCAATACAGGGGCGAAACTCCATCACGATTCTCCAATTCTTCGTATCTTTAATGCTATCCTTCTTCTTCCTTTTCTTGTAGGTCATCATAGCATACCCTAACGCTTTTGTGAATATTGACATGCCGTTTTTTTTTTGCTAGTATAATAAATTAATATATACCCTTCTAACAGCAAATGATTTCCACGATCATTTTGTTCACAACAAGAATTGGCATAAAAGAAAGCGAGGAAAAAAATGGGAACAATAATCGGTGAAGGAATTACTTTTGATGATGTATTGCTGGTTCCGCAGTATTCGGAAGTCACCCCAAACATGATTGATTTGACCACACATCTTACCAGAAATGTGATCCTAAATATCCCTATGATGAGCGCCGCAATGGACACGGTCACAGAGCATCGCATGGCGATTGCAATGGCGAGGCAGGGCGGCATCGGTATCATTCACAAAAATATGTCGATTCAGGCGCAGGCAGAGGAAGTGGATAAGGTAAAACGCTCCGAAAACGGCGTTATCACGGATCCGTTTTTTCTCTCACCTGACCATACCCTACAGGATGCAGAAGCGTTGATGCGAAAATTTCGCATCTCCGGTGTTCCGATCTGCACAGGGGACAAGCTCGTCGGTATCATCACAAACCGTGATTTAAAATTCGAGACAGACTTTACGAAAAAAATCAGCGAAAGCATGACCTCCGATGGTCTGATTACCGCTCCGGAAGGCATCACACTGGAAGAGGCAAAACAAATTCTCGCACAGGCAAGAAAAGAAAAGCTCCCCATTGTTGACAAGGACTTCCGCCTAAAGGGTCTGATTACCATCAAGGATATTGAAAAGCAAATCAAATACCCTCTCTCCGCAAAGGATTCACTGGGACGTCTGCTCTGTGGTGCGGGTGTCGGCATTACCGCCAATATGATGGAGCGTGTGGAAGCACTGATAAAGGCTCATGTCGATGTAATTGTTCTGGACTCTGCGCATGGTCATTCCAAGAATATTTTGCAGGCTGTCCGGGAAATCAAAGCTGCTTATCCCGATTTGGATGTCATTGCCGGCAATGTGGCAACTGCGCAGGCAACGACAGATTTGATTCAAGCAGGAGCAGACGCCGTAAAGGTCGGAATTGGACCGGGCTCCATCTGCACCACTCGCATTGTTGCAGGAATCGGAGTTCCGCAGATTACTGCCATTATGGATTGCTACAGCGCAGCAAAACAACACGACGTTCCAATCATTGCAGATGGCGGCATCAAATACTCCGGAGATATGACAAAGGCTCTCGCTGCAGGCGCCAATGTCTGCATGATGGGCAGTCTCTTCGCCGGATGTGATGAGGCTCCCGGAACCTTTGAGCTGTATCAGGGAAGAAAATATAAGGTATATCGTGGCATGGGCTCTCTTGCCGCAATGGAAAACGGAAGCAAGGATCGCTACTTCCAGGAAGATGCCAAAAAGCTTGTTCCGGAGGGTGTGGAAGGACGCGTAGCCTATAAGGGTAACGTGGAGGATACCGTATTCCAGATGATTGGCGGAATCCGCTCCGGTATGGGATACTGTGGCTGCAGTACCATCGAAGCACTAAAGGAAAACGGCAGATTCGTCAAAATCTCTGCTGCCGCGCTTCGCGAAAGCCATCCCCATGATATTCACATCACGAAGGAGGCGCCAAATTACAGCATTGACCAGTAAGAGATTTTTGGTGTCCTAGTCCCACTCCGCATAATAGACAAGATTCTGCTCAATGGGCTGGGAAAAGTCTGCCATATAGTCATTGATATCACGCCAGCCGATAAAAGAGAACCCCTCTCGCATCGGCTTGGTCGGCTCTGGCAGGCGTTCTCCCTCCCCCTTCACATATCTTTTATAGCAATCTGTCCCTAAGAGCATCTCCTCCTTTGAGCGGTAAAAGCAAACCTCATAGCATACCGCTTGCTTTTCTTCTCTTTTATTCCAAATTGCTGTCCGTTCCCATTTTACCCTTCCCTCACTTCCATTCGGGTTCTCAAAGTTCTCTATCGCACACACCGAAAATACCCCCTTTTCCACATCCGTTTTTAGAATATCCACTGCCAACTCCGACTTTGTTTCCATCGCCCCTGCGAGCTCCGCGATGCAAAAGGCTGCAGCTGCCTTTTCACTCTTAAGCCCTTCCTCCTCTTTTCTCATCTGTCCCAATGTATTCTCCACAATATTTGACAAATTGCTCTGCAATTCTACACTTCGATTCATCCGTCCAAGCACCGTCATTGCAATCGCCAGTGAAAAGATACCAAGACTGATACTAAAAAGCATCATGATTGCATTTTTCAATCGCATCCCTCCTAATCTGTTACGGCCAACCGAATTTTGCAGATGCTCCTTCTGCTTTCCGCATCCTTTGCCATAACTTCAATTATATAGATTCCTTTTTTCTCAAATTTTACCTCTGCCGTCTCAAGGTTGCAATGCTTGAGCGCAGTTCCGTTCTCATCCCTTACCGACAATAGACGAATTGGCAACTCCTTTGCGGAATTGTCTGTCGCCTTTACATAATCCGACAGCCTATGCTCTCCCACTGCAAGTGCTTCCGGCTTGAGATACGTGATGTTGGGCGGCATTTTTTTGCTTTCCTCCTGATAAGTCACAAAATCTTCTCCAAATTCTTCCTGTTTTCCTATCTGCCCCAGCTCTCCTCCGATAACAGAAAAAACGCCACGATTTTCGTTGTCATCTGTTATCCCATAAAAAAGAAG
>JAQXLR010000036.1 GCA_029012225.1 Clostridiales bacterium | reverse complement strand
AGAAAGTCTTTACGACTCACCTCCCCGTGCTTTGTAGTGTAGCTTCTTTAAGAATTATTTTATCAATAACGTGGAGAATAGGAAGACTTTCATTACTATTTGTGCCGCCAACTGAAAGGCGGCGGAATGGAGATTACTATGGAACATCTGCTGTTAATCATCATTGGAATACTTCTTCTGATTCTCTTTGTCCTGTCTGCAAAGATTTATTTCCTGTGCAAATCTGCACGGGAAATCGCGGAAGCATTCAAAAACAGATTGACAGCAGATACCAATACCCTCATTGACCTTTCTACCAGAGACCCTTATATGCGAAAGCTGGCCTCGGAAATCAATATACAGCTCCGTTTGCTCCGAAAAGAGCGTCATCGTTATCAGCAAGGAGACTTGGAATTGAAAGAAGCGGTAACCAATATCTCCCATGACTTACGCACTCCGCTTACGGCAATCAGTGGCTATCTTTATTTGCTGGAACGAGAGGAAAAAAGTGAGGCGGTACAACGCTATCTTTCCCTGATTGAAAATAGAACGGAAGTATTAAAGAATCTGACAGAAGAACTATTCCGCTATAGCGTGGTCACATCCGCACAGGACTTGAACCCGGAACGCATCGATATCATCCAAGCTTTGGAGGAAAGTCTGCTTTCTTTCTATTCGGTTTTGCAGGAAAAGGGGATTCAGCCGCAAATTCAATTGCCGGAAGAGCCTATCTGGCGTCAGTTGGACATAAGCGCAGTCAATCGCATCTTCTCCAATATCATCAGCAACGCTCTGAAATATTCCGATGGGGATTTGTCGGTTGTTGCAAAGAACGACGGCTGTATTACTTTTTCCAATGCAGCACAGAATCTGAACGCCGTTACAGTCGGCAGGCTGTTTGATCGCTTCTATACCGTCGAAGCCAACCGCAATTCAACCGGCTTGGGCTTGTCCATTGCAAAAGTTCTGACGGAACGAATGGGCGGCAGAATCCAAGCTGTTTATAACGATGGAAGATTCTATATCACAATCTCATTTCCAAACTAAAAAGACCTGATGCATAATCATGGCATACTTTTCATTTGAGTCCGCTCTGTATCCTTTCGTATCGTTTGGATACACATAATCACTTCAAAACATTATTGAGTGCCGAAAAAAATTGCTCTGAACCCTTATAATAAAAAGTTAAATATTCCTCTGATACACTCCCACTTTTTATGGCATCTTTGCTAATAACCACCTTAACCATATCTGAATCCTTATATGTAGTATATTCCATGATTTTCTCATAGGTATTTTCTTTATCAAATTGCACTCTAGTATGTGTCTTTTCTTGATACAGCTCTATTACATATTCAGAAACCAGTTCTTCATCAAAGTTCTCATATTCTGTCCATTCGTCCACATCAAAATCAAAAAAATCATATACATCAGCCCAAGACTGTTGTTCTAATGTTATAACCTCTGTGCTATTCTCATTTCGTATTTCGATACGGCACATCTTTTCTGTCTTGTTCCCACAACCTGTCAACAAACAAACTATTAATAATATCGTCAATAAATAGATTCTTTTTATCATTTTTTCTTCTTCCTCCGCCAATATTCTTCGTTCATGGTTAATCGTCTATATGCGCGCCATATCCCCCATGTATAGATTGCAAAACATCCCCCTATTCCCTGTACCGCATCGCCTAACGCATACCATATATCCTGCGAATCTTCCGGAACAGCCCAATAGAAATCCGGTAAAAACAGAAATCCTATCAGGAATACAAATGAACCACCCAATATCATGATCCTATACTTTTTCTTATTTTCCGCAAATGTCACTCTTAATCGCTTCAACACTTCGGCATCAAAGACCAATGGTTCTCTCCAAATCTTTTTATATGGATTGTCTGACAGAATCATACTGATTATCAAAATAATATCAACAATTATGATAAACGTACTAATCGCATCACCAATATTGTGATACATATTCATATAAGAAAACGCACTAGACACACACACCAATAGAAAGCAAATACCGATTTTCATAAACTTTGATTTTTGATGTGCCAGAAAGCTTTCTGCCAACTCGTTACTAACATACCAACCTTTTTCAGATATATCTTCCGCCTTCTCTTGTCCGTTTCCTACTAAATAGTCTAAGCTCATTCGATAAATCTGACTTAATCGTATGATTTTTTCCATCTCCGGATAACCATTATCATTTTCCCATCTGCTTACAGCCTGCCTTGATACACCCAACTGCTCTGCCAATTCCTCTTGAGATAGACCAGCCTCTTTTCTTCCTTTTTGTATTCTTTGTCCTAATGTCATATATCACTGCCCCTTTCTTACCCAGCATACCATTTTTATCTTGTGAATACTATCAAAATGCAGTTGCAACTAAGCAATTTTAAGTTGCAATAACTGTGATTACGGCTTTTATGATAGAATGAACTTCTTTTCTTTAATATAGCTTCATTTATATATACATCATACGAAAAGCTGTAAAATTCCACGTAGAATTCTACAGCTTCCCCATATTCTTTGTATACTCCATCGTAAAATGAACCGTAATGTGAAATTTTAAATTCCGCACTTAAAACTTCGTATCAAATGACAGCAAGTTTTCAGTTACACGCAAAATCCCTTTTTGAATTTATATTTCCCTTTTCCGTAACCGGATACAGGCTCGATAATATCTTCCTGCACCAAATTAGAAAGAAGTTTCGAAGCATCTGAACTTTTCAGTGCAAGAAGTTCCATAACTGCACTTCTGCCGAATATTTCATCAAAACCAAACTGCTCAAAAAGTCTATGGATATGAATAGTAGTCTTAGCAGAAAAACCTTTTCCTTTTTTGGAAAGTACACTTTCAACGTCCACTTTTTCGGATTGAATGTCTACTTTTTTATCTTCCGCAAGTCCACTTATGATGTAATCTCTGCTGCACGCATTAAATCCTGCCTTTTCATCGGATTATCTACCATAAATGTTTGAAGTTTATTATGGCTTATTCTCGTCTGCAGCACCCCTTCCTTCTGTTATCCGTATTTGTTGCGGTTACTTATTTCACATTATACGATAAAATTATGATTTTTCAAGATAAGTACAGGTACAAAAACGAGTGTATACCACCTGTATATCACTTGTGTACCACGTGTATATAACGACCTTAAAACAACGTAAGCTATTTTCTATTTATGGATATTCTGACAATTCACACATTTATCCTAAAATGATGAATTGGCCTTCATCCATACAAAAAGAAAAGTCCCATAAACACACTGTTTACAGAACTTCTCCATATAATCTTTTATCTTAGAAATTCGCGGTTAGCTGTTAATCGCAGATTAACATACACCCTGAGCTAACATAGCAGTCGCCACCTTCTCAAATCCGGCAATGTTCGCTCCGGCAACATAGTTGCCCTCCATTCCATAACGCTTTGCAGCATCATCAATGTTATGATAAATATTAATCATAATCTGCTTGAGCTTGGAGTCCACTTCCTCAAATGTCCAGCTAAGTCTCTCGCTGTTCTGTGTCATCTCAAGCGCAGAGGTTGCAACACCACCTGCATTCGAAGCCTTTCCTCCGATAAACCACACTCCATTCTCCTGCAGATATCTTGTCGCATCGATGGTCGTCGGCATATTTGCACCCTCACAAACTGCCTTACAGCCGTTTGCAACCAGCTGCTTTGCATCCTCAAGAAGAAGTTCGTTTTGTGTTGCACAAGGAAGCGCAATATCACATTTTACCTCCCACACACCACGCCCCTCATGATACTCTGCTCCCGGTCTTGCTGCAGCATACTCTGTTAAGCGAGCACGCTTAACCTCCTTTATATCCTGAAGCAATGCTACGTCAATGCCGTTCGGGTCATAAATCCAGCCGGTGGAATCCGAACAGGTTACTACCTTAGCTCCCATCTGCTGTGCCTTCTGGATTGCATAGATTGCCACATTTCCCGCTCCTGAAACGGCAATTACCTTGCCCTCCATCGACTCCCCATGGCACTTCATCAGCTCTTCGGTAATATACAGCAAGCCATAGCCTGTCGCCTCGGTACGTGCCAAGGAACCGCCATAGGTCAAGCCCTTTCCGGTCAGCACACCCTCATAGGTGCTGCGGAGTCTCTTATACTGCCCAAACATATAGCCGATCTCTCTTGCTCCCGTTCCGATATCGCCTGCCGGAACGTCGACATCTGCTCCGATATACTTATACAGCTCTGTGATAAAGCTCTGGCAAAATGCCATTACCTCACGGTCTGATTTTCCCTTCGGGTCAAAATCAGAGCCACCCTTGCCTCCGCCAATCGGCAATCCTGTCAAGGAATTCTTAAAAATCTGCTCAAAGCCAAGAAATTTGATAATACCTGTATTTACAGATGGATGTAGTCTCAGTCCTCCCTTGTACGGTCCAATCGCATTATTAAACTGAATTCTGTATCCGGTATTGACCTGTACCTGTCCCTTGTCATCCACCCAAGGTACACGGAATTTGAACTGACGATCCGGCTCAACCAGCCTCTCCAGCAATGCCTCTTTCCGGTATACTGCCTCGTTTGCATCAATTACCGGTCTTAGGGATTCCAGAACCTCTTCTACTGCCTGTAAAAATTCAGCCTCAGACGCATTTTTTTCGCGCACACGCGCAAGAACCTCATCAACGTATCCCATCTTTCCTCTCTCCTCACTTTTGATTTTCTATCCACTGCTACCCGGCACTCAAAAACCGCCTTCCCGAGCGCCTATTTACAGTGTTATTCTATTACAAAACGAATTTTTATGCAACACTTTTTCTCGTTTCTTTCAAATTTTCATGTTTTTTTCGCAAAGATAGCCTTTTTTTGCAGGATTCCATGTAAAATATTGCATTTTCGTCATTCTCCCTTAAAGCAAGCGGTAAATAAGGATTGCAATCAATACACCCACAATGCTCGCAATCGTAATCTTTATCGATAAACCAAATGTGATCATAAGAATGCCCAAATCCAGCACAATCGGACTCGCAAAGCCAAAGCTCTGCCCATAATTCAACCAGCTCAGCATTGGTATGCCCGCTACCAGACTCCCAATAAATCCTCCCAGGACGATTCCTGACAGCAAGAGCAAAAAAAGTGCCCAATTATTCTTTCCACCGATTCCTCTGCTCATTCATAATCTCCTTTCCCCATTTTACTTTTTTGACTTACTGATGCGGCAAACCGGTCGATGCAGTGACGTTCTTTGTTCCCGCTTTTGTATTGTAGCATAGTTTTTCCTTTTCGGATAGATTGTCTCACTTTCTGTCAGGCAGCTCTTACTTTTTCTGTCCGCTTCCATCTCTTTTTAAAAAGGATGCCCTTTTTATGGCATCTGCACCAAATTTTTCCCGAATGCAGTCTACTGCCTGCTCCAACCGCTCCAGCTTCTCATAATCCGTATCATCAAACAGTGAAATCTGCCTTCCGGTCTCTCCCCTTACCACCCTACCGGTGCGCACGCCCAAATGCCGAATTGGTGTTCCATTCCACAGCTCGTCAAAAAGCCTGCATGCCGTTTCATAAATCTCTTTTGTAATATTCGTCGGAGTTGTGAGTACAGTCTGATGAGATACATGGGATAGATCATAAAAGCGGATGCTGACGGACACGACCTCTATTCGTACCCCATCCTTGCGCAGTCTCCTTCCGACTGTTTCTGCCAGCGAAAGCAGCACCTTTTTTGCCGTCTGTGCATCCGTAACATCAAACGAGATGGTTGTAGAATTTCCGTATCCCTTGTTATCCACCGGCAGCGGCTCCACCACTGACATATCTCTGCCGTTTGCAAAATTCCAGATGACTTCTCCATGCTTTTTTAAGGCTGATTTTATCATATTGACATCTGCCCTTGCAAGCTCTCCAATCGTTTGTATTCCGAGCGCCTTTAGCTTTCTCTCTGATGCGCCGCCCACGAAAAACAATCCTCGAACCGGCAGCGGCCACATTTTTTGCTCAATTTCCTCCGGGAACAGTGTATGGACAAGATTCGGCTTTTTGAAATCGCTCGCCATCTTTGCCAGCAGCTTATTGCTTGATATGCCCACATTTACGGTAAACCCAAGTGTATTGTATATCTCATCCTTGATGGCATTTGCCGCATCCACCGGAGAGCCGAAAAGCCTCTGCGTGCCTGACATATCCATAAATGCCTCATCAATGCTGTATGGCTCCACAAGGTCAGAATATTTCCTCAAAATCTCCATAAATGCAGCAGAGCTTCTTGCGTACAGCTCATGGTTTGGCGGAACAAGTACCAGCTCAGGACATTTGCGAAGCGCATCTACAACAGGCTCCCCCGTACGTATTTTATATTTCTTCGCCGGAATGGATTTTGCAAGAATCACGCCACGACGTTTCGAGACATCGCCACCCACTGCGGAAGGAATCGTTCTAAGATCCGGCTCATTGTTCTCACACTTCATCCGCTCTACCGCCTCCCACGATAGAAATGCACTGTTCACATCAATGTGGAAGATTACTTTTTGTCTCATTACACACCCCTTTTGCCTGCCATGTCCATGCATCTTTGCACTTCTGTCCCAATCCTGTTCCAAAAAGATACTACCCGACTCTCCATCCGGATTCGCCCTTTTCTTTATTTTATCAGAACATTTGTTCTAAGTAAATATCTTTTTGAAGCTCCTTCCTTCCCACACGTACCCTCTGCATTCTTTGCCGCTTACTCCTATATATTCATGATTATTTTCCTATTTACCTTTTTCATAAACACAATCGACACCATCACAGATAATATTTCTGCAATCGGAAATGCTGCCCACACGATCCATGTTCCTGCCGTTCCATTTATGACAACTAGGGAAAATGCATATGCCACAGGGATTACAAACAAAAATTGTCTGCAAACGGAGATAATCAGAGATTCCAAGCCACTGTCAAGCGCTTGGAATATCCCTTGAAATGCAATGTTTGCCCCCGCAAATACATAGCTGATGGAAATAATACGCATCGCCGCAATGCAAAATTCCTTTGTTTCGCCCGACAATCCAAAGAGATTTGCAAGCGGCACCGCCAATACTTCAAGCCCGACAAAGCCTACCAGCATGATTAGGAGCGTATAACCGACCCCATACTTTACTCCGTCCTCGACACGTTCTTTGTTTTTCATTCCATGATTGAAGGATAGGATTGGCGTAATCGCATCTCTTAGTCCAAATGCGGCAAATAATATAAACTGTTGGATTTTATAATAAAGTCCATAGGCCGTCACCACATTTTCTCCTATCTTAACAAAAATCACGTTCAGCAGATACGTCATCACTGACATCAGAGCCTGCGCGATAATTGCGGCAAAACCGATGGCATAGATTCCTTTGATGATTCTTGCTGATGGTTTGAGATACACGATTCCATTCTTAATTTCCCGATTCGTTTTTAAATGCAGAATCAGTCCGCAAGCAGCAGATGCAATTTGTCCGATGATCGTTGCATACGCTGCTCCACTTACCCCAAGAGCCGGACAGCCAAACCAGCCATAAATAAGAATGGGATCGAATACCATGTTAATCACGGCTCCGGTAATCTGTGCAATCGTAGAATACATGCTTTTTCCCGTCGCCTGCAATACCTTTTCATAAAGCGAGAAATAGAAAATACCAAAAGACCACCCGCAGCAGATTTTCAGATAGTCGGTTGCCATCCCTTCAATAATTGGATTCTTTGTCTGTGTTGCAATATAGCCCTTCGTTCCAAACAAGGCAAACAGCAAAAATATCACGTAAATAACCGTCATTAAAAACACACCGTTTCCAGCTGTTTTACTTGCTTTTTCCACATCCTGCTGCCCCATGCTCTTTGCCAAAAGGGCATTCACACCTACGCCCGTACCAATTCCGATTGCGACCATAAGCATCTGCACCGGGAACGCCAAGGTAAGCGCATTTAAGGCCTGCTCTCCCACTCCCTCAATATTTGCTACAAACGCGCTGTCCACGATATTATATACTGCCTGTAGCATCATAGAGACAATCATTGGGATTCCCATATTAATCATTAGTTTATTTACCGGCATGACTGCCATCTTGTTCTCTTTTCCGATCGAATTACTCATTTTCTTTTGCACCTCCTGCTGCACTCACAATCAATGAGACCGCTTTCTCAAGCCCTAAAAATCCACTGTCCAGACTCAAATGGTAATTCTGCCTTTTTCCCCATTCCCTATCTGTAAAGTAACGATAATTCAGCCTGCGCTTTTTATCCTTTTCCACTAAGTGCTTTTCCGGCTCCACGCTGTTCTCTCCATATTGCCGCACAATACGCTCTGCACGAAAAGCCTTGTCGGCATATACAAAAACATGCATGCAGTCTGTTCTGTCCTTGAGCACATAATCTGCGCACCTTCCCACAATCACGCATGCGCCTGCATCTGCAAGCTTTTCGATTACCTTTCTTTGTGCAAACCATATCCGGTCTGCGTTTGAGAGCCCATCCAAGCCCCTTCCCAAAAACATATATGCAAATTCATTCATGGACGGTGCATACTCGCTTTCTTACTCAATAAATTTCGTTGCGTACCCGCTTTCCTCTGCTATTTTCTCAATAAGCTCCCTGTCATAGCATGGAATCCCTAACTGTGCTGCTACATTTTTTCCGATTGTCCTTCCGCCACTTCCAAATTCTCGGCTGATTGTAATAATGTTTGTCATTTTTTCCTCCTTTAAACTGTTTTTTGACAAAACAAAAAGCGTGTAATCCTCGTAGTAAAACTACTCTAGATTGCACGCATTTTCCCCTGCTGGACTTACATCTACCGATTACACGGAATTTCGTTTTCGGCATTGCTATTTTATCATATTTTGTTTTTTTGTGTAAGTAAAATTTTTTATTTTATCCTAAAAACTACACACGACCTTCATCATTGCTGGTAAACTGCTGCCCCACCTCATCTTCCGGCTCTGGCATTGGAGCATAGCAGATATGGTTTGATACGATACGTATCTTTTTCAGGGTTCCTTAAAATATGAAAGGCTCCTCCCCGGAAAGCGATGCCAATCAGCTAAGTGCCGGAATAAACCTCTCTCTGTTTTTCAGTTGTAGTATTTCTGCTACCGTAGTATACCTCCATCTGCGCAAACGTCTGATTCACAGCTCCGTCCTTTTTCTTGATGATACGATTTACATACCGCTCTGTAGTTCTGGTTGTTTCCGCAAGCTGCGCCTGCGTACGTCCATTCTCCGTGGTGTTTACGGTTTATTGTAATATAGCCGCTATTCCTTTTCCTATTTACCACATCCCACACACAGCCCGCAGCCCGTAGGTGTGGCTGCGCATCCGCCCAAAGCAGTTTCCCGTAATTCCGCAGGCATCCTTTTTCCTACCGTATACATAGCCGCAATCATCTCATCCAACGGAATAAGCTGACCAATGCCAGAAAGTGCAATTTCAGCCGCGATCAACGCATTGGCCACCCCGGCTGCATTGCGGTTCTGGCAAGGATATTCCACCAAACCGCTTACGGGGTCACAGACCAGACCAAGCATGTTCATAAGCACCGTACTGGCCGCATTCAGACACTGCTTAGGCGCGCCTCC
>JAQXLR010000035.1 GCA_029012225.1 Clostridiales bacterium | reverse complement strand
TTGGAGCAGACGATTTTCATCTGCAATCACTGCAACAAAAAAGCAGCCAGAAAATTTGCAAAAGCATTTGGAAAAAAGGTTTACTGCTTTCCCTGTGACGAGAACCCTTATCGCATTACCCCTGAAAAAGACCGGCTGATTTCTTCCATCTTACATCAGAAAGGAGGGAAGCATCATTTTTCATTTTGATAGAAATGGGACGAGCTCTCGAAAAACAGTTGGAATTATGGGCTGTAACAGCGGAATCGGTGTTACGCACCTGGCAATCGCCCTATGCAATTTCTGCGCGTCAAAGCTTGGAAAAAGAACCGCGTACATTGAACTTCACCAAAGGAACGAAATCCTTCCTTTTCTTTCCGGCCAAAAGCACACAGTCTCTTCAAAGACAGATACGGGCCGAAGCTTTTTTCAATGCCGCGGAATCGACTATTATCCCAATGCCAACGAAGGTGAAATACCTTCTCTGTTGAATCTGGGATATTCCTACCTGATTTTTGACTTAGGCAGTTTCATGGAGGCTGATTTTCCGGAATTTTTACGCTGTGACTGTAAAATAGTCCTCGGAAGCCTTGCCCCGTGGAAAGCGGAAAGCTGGAAGGAATTTTTTTCCTATATTTGTGGCAGTACTCATCTTTGGGAAGGTTTTCGATATCTTTTGCAAACGGGAAATACGAAAGATATTCTGCATTTTTCCAAAATGTACCAGATTTCCGGGCGACAAATCACGCAAATCCCTTTTATCAAAAATCCTTTGTATATCGAAAAAGCCTTATTTCTGTTTTTTCAGGAACTTCTTGCCTGTTAAAGCATTGCTGTCCGCAGGGGATCTGACAGCAGCTTACGCTAATATATCACACATTGTAACCCGCGAATTTCTCTTTTAACTATATGGGGGATATCAAAATTGAATGAAGAACATATGAAAAGGCTCCACTTAGAGCTTGCCTCTTGGGAAAACAGAGGCATTACAATCTGGCTGGATGGTTACCGATGCAGTTCAACGCAGCTTTCAAGCCGGCTTTGTGTCAATGAAGAAAATTGTTATATGAGAGATTACGTTTTTGATAAGGGGGTGTTAAAGGAAGTACATTTTGACAAAATAGAAGAACAACAATAATCAAATGACCGAGCCTCTCAATGCCCGGTTATGAAAGCTATTATGGAATAGGAATATGTATTTGACAAAAAGAGGAAAGGGGGTGGCTCTTGTGAGCTGCCCCCTTTTGCCGAAAATCCTTTGAATTTATTACGAATTGTGCTACAATGAAAAACACAGGATTTTAAAAAGTTTCCGGAAGAAGAAAGGGATTTTATATGAAGAAAAAAGCCATACCGATAATAGCCGCACTGATTCTTATTGTCGTCGTATTTCTTTTTATGCTGCTTGGCAATCTAATCGAAAAGTATACTCCGACAAAGGAACGGCGTGAGTTATCCGAATATTATGCCATCAGCTCACAGGAGCAGGTCGCTCTTATTTTAAACAATGAGGTATTGCCGGTTCACGGAAAAATAATCGACGGTTTTATCTATCTCGATTTTAATACCGTTCACGATTTCATTAACCAACGCTTTTTCTGGGATGCCAACGAGAACAAATTATTGTATACCACCTCAACTGATTTGATTGTCGCAGATGTAGGGAGCACCAGCTATTCTGTCACAAAGGATACCCGCTCTTTGGATCATGTCATTGTAAAGGCAGATGCTGCTACCGCATATATTTCCATCGATTTTCTTAAGCTGTATTCTGATTTTAAATATGAGGTGTTTGAGAATCCAAGTCGTGTCGTTTTGACAAATCAATGGGGAGACTACACTGTGGCTCCTGCCAAAAAAAATACAGAGGTTCGATATCAGGGCGGAATCAAAAGCCCAATCCTAACCGATGTCGAAAAAAACAGCACCCTTACCATTTTATCTCCGGGAGAAACATGGACTAAGGTTGCCACTGCAGATGGAATAATCGGATATATAAAATCCAAGGCTTTGGGCGCGACTTCCACTGCCACACATACCAGCGAATATATACCGGAAAACTTTTCTCATATAAAAAAGGACTTTCCCATTAATATGGGCTGGCATCAGGTAACAAACACGACTGCCAATGGCAATATCAGCTCCCTTTTACAAAACACCAAGGGAATCAATGTGGTTTCTCCGACTTGGTTTTATTTAAAGGATACAAACGGAAATATCGGCTCACTTGCAAGCAGTGATTATGTTTCCTACTGCCACCAGAATGGCATTGAGGTCTGGGCTCTTGTCAGCAACTTTGGCGCAAAGGATCAAGGTCTGGAGAATCCGAACCTGACAGAAATTCTGACTTATACCTCAAGGCGTGAGACCTTAATCAACAACCTGATTTCTGCTGCCATTCAGTACAAGCTTGACGGCATCAACCTTGACTTTGAATCGGTTGATCCTGCATGCGGCGATGCCTATATTCAGTTTGTGCGCGAGTTGTCCCTAAAGTGCAAAAACAACGGAATTGTATTATCTGTGGATAACTATGCGCCTACCGATTACACTGCGTTTTATAACCGCACAGAGCAAGCTTTGTTTGCAGACTACATCATTGTGATGGCTTACGATGAACATTATTCCGGATCGCCGGAAGCCGGCTCTGTTGCTTCCATCGGCTTTGTCCGCGACGCTGTCACGAATACACTAAAAGAGGTGCCTGCCGATCAGTTGATTCTTGGCATGCCGTTCTATGCTCGTGTGTGGAGTGAAACCCCGATTGACGGCGAGACTCCCGCAGAGGGCAACACAGATGAGAATTTGGATGAAGTGCCTACCGAATCTCTTTATGAGCTTGGCGTCTATTCTACAAGCATGAGAGAGGTTCAAAATCTAATCAACATCAACGGTGCGACGCCTATCTGGTCAGAATCGGACGGACAGTATTATGTCCAGTATGTCAACAAGGGGGTCACTTACAAAATATGGATAGAGGATTCCACTTCCATTGAACAAAAGCTAAAGGTGCTCCAAGAATACCAGCTTGCCGGTGGCTCCTTCTGGAAACTGGGACTTGAAACCTCCAACGTGTGGGATACCATTATCAAATACATCAACTGACAATTTTTATTTCGATTTCATAATTTCCGGGACTTTGGAATATTCTTATAGAAACAAGGTTCCGGATTTTTTATGAAGAAAAAACTTGAGCTGGTCATGGGAATCTGCTTGATTCTTGCGGCCTTTCTTCTCGCCAGACAGGGCGCCGTTCTGGTACAGAGTGACGATGCGACGGAAAATCCTTCCCGCAATGCTTCCAAAGACAATATTTGCATTGTAGTGGATGCCGGACATGGTGGCAGCGACCCCGGCAAGGTAGGAGTAAATGGAGCATTGGAAAAAGACATCAATCTTTCTTTGGCCTTGCGCCTGCAAGAGCTGCTGGAAAAAGAGAAGATTACTGTTATCTTGACCCGCAATTCCGATGCAGGGCTATACGCAAAAAGTGCTACAAACAAAAAAGTGGATGATATGCAAAATCGCTGTAAAATTATCATGGATGCAAATCCTGTTTTTACGGTAAGCCTTCATCAAAACAGCTATCCCTCGCCCGATGTCAAAGGAGCGCAAGTATTTTACTATGGACAGTCGAAAAACGGTAAGGAGCTTGCAGAAATTCTCCAGGAAAGCTTAATTTCACACGTTGATCCAAACAATACCCGAGCTGCCAAGGCAAATGAAAGCTATTATCTGCTCAAAAAAACACCCACACCTACCGTAATTGTAGAATGTGGGTTTTTAAGTAATCCGACAGAAGCAGACCTGCTGCTGGATTCTGATTATCAAGATAAACTTGTCCGGGCAATCTATCTTGGAATTTTTTCCTATCTGGAAAAGGAAGATTTGTTATAGCTCATCCCGAATCAGTCGGATAAAGCTCTCTGCGATACGATACAGCCGCACTGTCTGTGCCTGGTAGCCCTCTTGCCCATCTTCCGACAAGCGCTCTGCGCTTCTCTCCTCCGGAATACCGGAAAAATGATTCAGGTCCAAATCCTCCATGCAGGCAAAGTGAAGCACCGTCTCCTCTCCGAATTGCCCTCTTAGCTGTTCCTCGGCTTTTTCTAACAGCTCTTTTGTCTCCCGGCGGTCTGCAACCACAAGACCGCTGATCGCTTCCTGCTTTGCATGAAAGGTCGCCGCAATTTTTCCTCGCAACGCACTCTCCATCGCAATATCCACGGTTCCCTTTTTGTCAACGCCTCTTACAATCTTTAAGGATACATTGACGACTCCGTCACTTACCATAACCGGCACGGAATATTGCTCCTCCTTGCACATACGCTTTGAAATGGAAAGCTGGGCAGACAAAAGGCGCATTTCCCTGACATCAAGGCTTGTAACCTCATCACTCTCTAACATCGTCCTCATGACATTTTCCGCAAGCTGACCAAGCTTTTCCTGCACCTCTCCAAGCTCCTTTGGCGATGCTGCCGATTCGCATATTTCCTCCAACAGCGCTTGGCGCATTTTCTCCAAATCAGCATTCTCAACAGAGGCTCCCGCTTCTTTTCCTGCCTTTCCGAAAATCTGACGAAACATCTTATTTCTATCCTGCATCATAGCTTCCATTGCAAGCACATTCGTGACCGTATTAGGTATATCATATCTTTGCAGTATTTCATAAATATGCTCAGACGCTTTCGCACTCTGCTCTAATACCGCAAGCTGCTCCTTTGCATATGCATAATTAAGCTGCTCTTCCCTGCTTTCTATCTGCTCCAAAGCCTCCTTTAGCTGCTCCGGTGTAAGCTCCTCCCAATTCGGCTTTTGTTCAAGCAGCGATTTGATTCGATCCGGTGTGATACGATCGGCCACATCTTTTAGGCAATGATTCTGGTAAGCTGCCTCTATCTGCTCTGTAATGGAGGATTGATATCCGCCTGCCTCTGCCTCGCCAAACGTATCATCCACTTGATAATCCATCCGTCCGCTGCGCCGCTCCGTTCGCACTGCCGTCAAAAGGTTGCGAAGCGTAAGCTGCGCTCCTTGATTTACCAGTGCTCCTACTGCCGCACCATCTGCTTTCTCTACCTGATGCAGCAAGCGATAAATCCCAATATAGGTCTTCCGCTCCTCTTGGCTGATCGCATCATTTCTTTCCAGCTTCCACAAATACTCCGCAAATCTTTCCTCTTTGGCACCGCCTATCCCTTCCGCACCGCCAAGTTCCTTGGCAGTGCGCTCTGCCATTTCATTTAGTGCGGAAAGTTCCATGTCAAGCGGATTTTGTCCCTGCTTAATCAACTCTGTAACAACAAGAGGCGTCATATTTTTAAAGACACGCTGCACCTGCTCATCTGCCGCCTTCATCTGTATGATGTTTTCCGGGGTAATGGCAAGCTCATTGTATCCTAAAATTCTGACCGCTCTGCGGTTTGCCTCGGATGCCTCCATGCTCAAATCGTTTAAGATGTCATCCACATTTCGGAATGCCTTTTGGATCGAATCTCCCATGTCCGCCCTTGGCGCCGTCATCATCGTCTCGTATCGTTCGTTCGCCTGTGTGAATGTATCCCTTAATGCTGTTCCTGCCCGATGCAGCGTATGAACGGTGAGGTCTGCCTGCTCTAGCTTACCCAGTGCATATGCGGGCAGCATCTTTAACTCCGCAATTTTTTCCGTCGTATCTCGAAGCAGGGTAATATTCTCCTCGGAAGCCTCGCCTCCCTGCGCCCTTAACAAATTCGCATAATAAGCATTCTCCTCTGCCTTTAGCTGCTCTACCAGCCTTTCTAATGGCTCTGTATCAATTGCAATTCCCTTTTTTAGGAGGGCATAATTGGCCTGCGTCGTCATAAGCAAGCGAATTTCTTCCAGCTGACGTCTTGCTGTATGCAACGATAATCCACGCTCTGTATAGGCTTCCTGCGTATTCCCGTCTGTCTGCCCGGCTTTACGATATGCAATGGCATATTCCAGATTTTGAACCGTAAGCTCCATATCCTGCTCTATGACATACGCCAAATCTGTATCTGTTGCACTCTGCACAACCTCATTCGCATTCTGTGCAAGCGATGCCATGTCAAAGCCATCCAGCAGCAAAGCATCTTTGGGGCGTTTGCCTTCAGACAATGCCGCGGTAATTCCAGCCAGTACATCCTTCCTATCCGGCGGAAAGTTACACTCCTTTAATTTGGTAAGATACTGTAAGTTTTTCTCTGTAAACGGAACTCCCTGCTCAATCAGCCATCTGCTATCCTGCATCGTCTGGTCATCTGCTTGAAGTCCCGCCTGCCGTATTACCTGCTCGATCTGATTGGTAAGGGAGGCAATCTCCAGGCTCTGCGCCTGCTCCCTTTTTGCCAAAAATCCACTGCTGCCGGAAAACTCTGCCTTATAAAAATTATCAATGGTCGGCTCTAGGCGATTGTCCAAAAGATACTTGATTACTCCTTCACTCGGCTGCGATATCCGCTCTGCCAAACGCACTGCCTCTAACGTATCCTCCATATTGTCTCTTGTGAATGGCACGTCTGCCTGCTGCATCGTCTCTGCCAGCCATCTTGCCAGCTCAGGGCTTCCGGTAATTGCCTCAAGCTGCTCCCTGCTCAAAGCATCTCCAAAACAGGAAATGTCTACTCCCGACTTTGCAAGCTCCGCTTTAATCTTATCTGTTACCGTCACGATCGTATTGGTTGCTGTACTCTCCAAGGAAAATCCTTCCTCCTGCATCTTTGCATAATCTTCAGGAGAAGTTGTTCCCGCAAGGATTACCATTTGATCTTTTCTCTGTCCGGCATCCATGGACGCAGATTCTTCGATTTCCTCAAGCGCTGTCTTTTTTTCGTCTGCTGTCGGCTTTGAGTAGGTCGCGTCCTTCACATTTACGGATTTGATTGCTTCTGCACCGGAGGCCTTTTCTGCTGCCTTCTGCGAAAATGAAATTCCCACTCCTTTTTCATCCACCCCGCTGCTTTGCTTTAATATTTCCGAAATATTGACATTCTGCTGTTCTACTCTCATAACCAATCCTCCATCGTGGAATGTGGAAATGGCGCATCCATCCGGAATGTCTGCGCCATGTTCCTCGCTGGTATTTATATCGGTCATCCCAGCAAATTTATTAAGTTATCCACAAGATTTTGTGATGTACGCCTATGCTAAAATCGGAACACGGCAACGCCATAAGGGGGCAATGGATATGCAAACGAATATGCCCTGCCGTCGCATTCCTTCTTTTCCGGTCGATAGCTTGTCGGTCTCTCTGTCCCACTGCCGCCAAACTCTGCTGCATCACTGTTTAAAATGAGCTTATAGGTCTTCTTTTTGGGGACACCAACACGGTATTCTTCTCTTGCCATCGGCGTAAAGTTGCAAATAAACAGCAAATTATTTTTTTTGTCCTTGCTTTTTCTTATGAAGCTAAAAATACTGCGGGGCGCATCATTTGCATTGATCCATTCAAAACCCTCCCAGCTGCTGTCCAGCTCATACATGGCCGGATTCTTCCGATAAATGTGCAATAGCTCCCGTACCCAGCTTTGTATATGTCTGTGATCCGGATTTTCAAGGAGATACCAGTCTAACTCCCGCTCCTCACTCCATTCACGAAGCTGGGCAAATTCCTGTCCCATAAACAGCAGCTTTTTTCCCGGATGTCCCATCATAAAGGCGTACCCTACCATAAGGTTGCGAAACTTATCAATACCAAGTCCCGGCATCTTATGAATCATGGAACATTTTAGATGAACGACCTCATCATGCGAGAGCACAAGAATATACTTTTCACTCTCATTGTAGCTCATAGCAAAGGTCATTTTGTTATGATTGTCTTTGCGGAAGTAAGGATCCAACTTCATGTAATCCAAAAAGTCATGCATCCATCCCATATTCCACTTGAAGCTGAAATTTAGACCTCCATCCTCCACAGCTCCTGTAACCATCGGCCAAGCGGTAGACTCCTCCGCTATCATAACGACTCCCGGATTTCTGCCGAGTATCAGCGTATTGATATGGCGAAAGAGCTCAATCGCCTCCAAATTTTTATTCTCTCCATACTTATTGGGTACCCACTGGCCATCTTGCTTCCCATAATCCAGATACAACATGGATGCCACAGCATCTACACGAAGTCCATCCACATGATAATGCTCAATCCAAAGCAGAGCACTTCCAATCAGAAAATTCTTTACCTCGTTTTTTCCGTAATCAAAAATCTTTGTTCCCCAATCGGGATGCTCGCCTTTTCTCGGATCGGCATACTCATATAAGCAGGTTCCGTCAAATTCGGCCAAACCATGGGCATCTCTCGGAAAATGCGCCGGCACCCAGTCAAGAATGACACCAATTTTATGCCTGTGACATTCATTTACAAAGTAGGCAAAATCCTCCGGCGTTCCGTATCTGGAGGTTGGCGCATAATAACCGGTCACTTGGTATCCCCAAGAGCCGTCAAACGGATACTCAGCAATTCCCATCAGCTCGACATGTGTATAGCCCATCTCAATCACATAAGGAATCAGCGCTTTTGCCAACTCCCGATAGCTGTAAAACCCCTCATCTTCCCTTCCCGGATGACGCATCCAGGAACCGGGATGTATCTCATAGATGGCCATCGGCTTCGCATAGACATCCTTAACCCCGTCACGCTCCTCCATCCACTTCGCATCTGTCCATTTAAAATGGTCAATATCCGCAATTGCAGATGCCGTGCCCGGGCGAAGTTCCGCATAGTTCGCATAAGGATCTGCTTTATATAGGCGTTTTCCATCCTTCGTCTCAATCAGATATTTATAGAGTTCTCCCTCTCCAATCCCGGGAATAAACAACTCAAAAATACCCATCGTCTCCGGCTTTAGCAGCTCCATTTCATTCGCATTTTCATCCCATCCGTTAAAGCTGCCGATCACCCACACACGCTTCGCATTCGGAGCCCACAAATCAAAGCAAACACCCGGGATTCCATATTCATCTGTAAGATGTGCTCCAAGCTTCCTGTAGATTTCATAATGCGTTGCCTGCCCAAACAGGTAGCGATCTAACTCGGTAAAATTTGCCATGTCCCCATCCCTTCTTCCATTAATCAAAATCCTTCTCATGCAATATGATATAGCTATCCTTATCATATCTTCTGGATGTAATAATGCTAAACATTTTTTTCAATCCGCCTTTTTCCGCTCTGGCAATCGCCCGATCCACAATCTCTTTGACCTCGACAGGTGTTGTGGCCTGATCTACCTTTTGTATGCTGCTGATGCTATTGTGTACGGCTAGGATACCCATTTCATCTATCGTATAGCCTTGATCTCTTGCATAGACTTGTGCAAATTCTACCAGCTCATCTGCTGTAAACGTAGGGATTGTAATTTTTTCAGAAAATCTTGCTGCAAAGCCGGCATCCTTACCAAAGGCCTTGTCTATCCCCTTTTTGCTGTCTTCCAAAATAACAAGCAATCCACTTTTATCGTTTTCCAAAAGTCTGGACAATCTGGCTGCTGTCTCCTTTGAAATTTCTCCTGCCTTCTCAATAATCAGGCAGCCCCCTGCCACCTTATCCAGCATCTCTGCAACATCCTTATGATTCAGCGCACCGGCCTCGATTCGCCCAATCCGCCCGCTTGGCCTGCCGGTTTCTTTTTGCAGACACTTGACGATATTTGTCGCAAGCGTTGTCTTCCCACTGTTCGCATCGCCCTGAATCACAATGTTCCCAACCGATATCTTCTGGTTACCGGTAAGCTTCTTCTCTACGCCCTCCAATGTACGGCAAATCTGCTTCTCCATTCCACTGATTTGGGCAAAATATGTGAACAGCTCTCTCTGTTCTTCTGACAACTCTGCAATCGGATGCTCTGTGGGCTTCTCTTGTCCTTCTGACTCCAAGGCATGCATATCCTCCATGCTTTCCGATTCCGTTATGCTTATCTTGGGCAGCACCTCTGCGTCTTTCTTTTCGACCTCCTCTTGCGCTGCAGCCATCTGCGGCAGCTCTTGTGTCGCTTGCCCTGCAAGCTCTTTCCATGCACGTATCTCCAGCAGCTCCTGCGTCACTTGTTCCGTGGATACTCCCGACTCTTGTATGCTCTGTTCCCCAGGCTCACTTATCTGCAATGCCTCCTCCGACAGCAATGCCGTAATCTCCGGTACAAATACCTCCTCTGGCTGCTCCTGTCTGCCCTGTTCCCCAGGCTCACTTATCTGCAACGCCTCCTCCGACAGCAATGCCGTAATCTCCGGCACAAGTGCTTCCTCCAGCTGCTGATCCATGAGCTTATCAGAATCCGGGAATGCTCCGGCTGCCGCAAGCTGCTCATCCATCCGAGCATTTTCATCTGACAAGCGGTCGATTTCCTGCTGCAGAATCAGATTCATATTGGCAACCATCTCCGCTGCCCGATCATCTGCAATCGGCTGGCCTGCAAGATACTCCTCCTCTAACAGCTCTTTTGGAGTAAGTCCGGAATCCAGCTTTGGAATCACATCGGCAAGCCGTCCCATAATTTCCTCTGCCTCCTGCAAGGCTCTTGCCTTTGCAGACTGCAATTTTCTTTGCTCTGCCTCCTGCAAAGCTGCTTCAGCGGCACGCTTCGTCTTCTCCCACTCGGAAAGCACCTCTTCTATACTCATCTGACCTCTTACCTGGGGCTCATATTGCTTCTGCTCCGGCACATACAGCCGCAGCTGCCCATCATAGTCTTCTGCCAACAGCTCCTGAAAGCTGTCCTTTAAGGAGTTGTCAATCTCTGCATCTGTCTCAATATGTGGCATAATCTCTGCCTTATCCTCCGTTGTATCTTCTCTCGCAAGCTGAAGATATGGAATCTCTTCTACCAGCCTTTTGATGTTCTCCATGCTGTCATCCACTGTTTCCTTTTCCGTTGCTTCCATAATCTTTAGCATGCTCTTTTCCAGCTCTTTTTGCAGATTCTGCGTATTAAAACGCGCTGCCGATACTTCAACATTCGGAATCTGCTTTATCTCCTTGACAATTTCACCTGACTCCAGTGTTTCCTCCGGGCGAACCTCAACAATACCTTCCCGGTTCAGATGGAACTGACGATATTTTTCTTCCTGCTGCTTGGTCAGGGGCTGATAAAGCATCTTAAGCTCCAACGCCCTTTCCACATAAGGTCCGTCTCCAAACCATAATATGAGTTCATCGCACGTCTCAATACACTTTTCACTCATCCCCGCCTTATGGTACAGGTATGCCAGCTCGTATGCCCATTCCTCTGAGTATTCCTGCTCCTTTAGCTCCTCAAGAATCTCTGCCAATATTGTGACATCTGCTCCCTGCGCTTTGTTTATTTTATATTTGAGCACGTATTTTAAGCTATCATGCGGTGCAATTTCCACAAACTCCTGATAATAATCCTGCGCCTCGTCATAATTGCCCATCTTGACAGCCACTTCCGTAAGACGATACACAATCGTACGGCCAATCGGAGAGCGGTCATACGCCATGAGCAGAAGCTCTTTGCTCTCCTCATAACGCTCTGTCATCTCGTAGACCTCTCCCGCCTTTACCAGAGCATTCACGTTTTTTATTTTATTCCAGTGAATCGTATCCGCAATTTGTGCAGCCGCTGCATAATTTCCCTCTGCAGTCAGGGCTTTTATCTGGTCTAATTTTACTTTATATTCGTATTTATCCAATTTGCTCCACCTCAAAACGTGCAGATTTTCTCGTTTTTCCTTGGTTTTTAGTTTATCATACGGACCGATAGATGTCAAAATTTATCGAAGAAAATAAACCTTTTTTCCTATTGCTTTCTTCTTTTCTTTGTGCTATTCTTTTATCGAACATAAGTTCTTATTTGGGGAGGTGTTTTCATTGAGGATTGAACAAAACAAATCTCTTGCCACAAAGCTGGAAATTTTAACGGATGCTGCCAAATATGACGTCGCCTGCACCTCCAGTGGAGTAAACCGCAAGGGAAACGGTATCGGCATGGGCAATTCGCGCGCCCCGGGGCTGTGCCATGCCTTCTCTGCAGACGGGCGATGCATCTCCCTCCTAAATATTCTTCTCACAAATGAATGCATCTTTAACTGCGCCTACTGCCAAAACAGCTGCGACTGCGACGTACCGCGAGCCTCCTTTACTCCGGATGAGGTATGCAAGCTTACGATGGAATTTTACCGCAGAAACTATATAGAGGGACTCTTTTTAAGCTCCGGCATACAGATCAGTCCCAATTATACGATGGAACAAATCTATCAAACGCTAAAGCAGCTTCGGGATATCCACCATTTTAACGGCTATATTCACGTCAAAGCGATTCCCGGTGCAGACCCTGCACTTATTGAAAAGACCGGATTTTTGGCTGACCGTATGAGCATCAACCTAGAGCTACCCACCGCAGGCAGCCTAAAGAAGCTGGCACCTTACAAATCCAGGCATACCATTTTAAGCCCTATGCGCCAGATTCAATCCGGCATTGTACAAAATAAAAATG
The DNA here is from genome assembly GCA_029012225.1 of Clostridiales bacterium. Taxonomy (GTDB): domain Bacteria; phylum Bacillota; class Clostridia; order Lachnospirales; family Lachnospiraceae; genus Roseburia. The sequence goes on along the minus strand of JAQXLR010000035.1, from coordinate 2,510 downwards.
AACTTACCGTTTATAAAAATGCGCCCAAATTTGTACCTGCCGGCCAGAGTACCCAGATGATTATCGGCGCGACACCGGAAAGCGACTTTCAAATCATGAGTGTGGCCGATGCTCTGTATCAAAATTTTGGCCTAAAGCGTGTCTTTTACTCCGCTTTTGTTCAAGTCAGCTCGTCTCCGCTTCTTCCCGCTTTACCCGGCGGCCCGCCGCTTTTGCGGGAACATCGGCTTTATCAGGCCGACTGGCTGCTGCGGTACTATGGCTTTTCCGTCAATGAGCTTCTTTCGGATGAACGACCTGACTTTAATCTTTACCTTGACCCCAAGTGCGACTGGGCGCTGCGCCATCTGGAATGCTTTCCGGTAGAGGTCAACTGTGCTGACTATCGCACGCTATTACGCGTACCCGGAATCGGTTACAAGTCTGCACAGCGCATTATTTCCGCGCGCAGAACAGCTACACTTACTTTTTCCGATTTGAAAAAAATTGGGGTTGTATTAAAACGTGCCCTGTATTTTATTACCTGCTCCGGGAAAATGATGTACAAGACAAGACTGGAGGAAAACTATATCTGCTCCAACCTTATAGCCGACAGGCAGCAGATTCCCAAAGACTTGCGCAACAGCGGATATCAGCAGATTTCTCTGTTTGATTCTTCCACACTTGGCGCTGCTGCCATCCCACAAGAGTCCATTATTCAGGCAGAGCTTTCTTCGATGAGATAGGTACAATCCAAAAGAGATGAGGTGTTTTTATGTATGTTTTTATCTGTGAAAATAGTTTAGAGGGCATCTTGACCGGTGTCTATGATGCCTGTGCCAGCCGGCTGGGTCATCGGAATATTCGCCTTTACACAGGCGAACTCCACAATTATGAGCTTTTTACCGAATACATCTCGGTCACTCCCTCCGAAAAAAAAGCAAAAAAGGTGATAGACACTCTGATTTCCCGCTTTGGCAGACAATTTTATGAGTCTATCTATCAAGCTGCCATGTCGGGAGAAACGCACTCTGTCGACAAGATGGACAAGGCAGATGCCATCTACGAAACCATCCTTCTTGCTCTCGCAAGCGGAGATGGACAGAAGGTTTTACTCTCCTTGGGCGAACCCTGTGTATATCGTATTTTCGAGCTATGCCGTTCCACAAATCGGGAGGCCTGCCGTCATCTGGAGTTTTTGCGTTTTTCCGAGCTGGAAAACGGTGTGCTCTTCGCCGAAATCCACCCAAAGGCTTATGTGCTGCCTTATATCTCAGAGCATTTTACCGACCGGCTGCCGCAAGAAAACTTTATGATTTATGATGCAACGCATCAGGTTGTTTCTGTCCACAAGGCTTCCAAGGGATTTATCCTCATTACCGCCTCCGAGCTTGATGTGGATAACATAAAACGGCATTCAGAGCAGGAATCGGAATATCGTAAGCTGTGGCTGACCTTTTTTGATCACATTGCCATTGATGCCCGCCGCAACCCTAAGCTGCAAAAACAACTGATGCCAAAGCGTTACTGGGCAGACACTCCGGAGCTTGCACGATTTTTATAAGTCTGCACTCATTGCCTGTCTTCTTTTTACGCTCATGCATGCGTGTGTGGCACACGGGAAAACAGACGCATGGCATTGTCCCATGTCACCTGTGCCACCTCCTTAGGGCAAAGCCCCTTTTGCTCTGCGATTTGCTGTACGATAATCGGAAGATAAGAGGAATCATTTCGCTTTCCGCGGTGTGGCTCAGGTGCAAGGTAAGGACAGTCTGTCTCAACAACGATACGCTCCAGTGGAATCTGCTGTACTGTCTCCTTTAGCTTTTTCGCGTTTTTAAAGGTCACGACGCCTCCTACCCCAATATAATATCCAAGCTTTACATACTCCTTTGCCAGCTCTGCCGAGTAGGAATAGCAATGAACTACCCCCGGCTGCTTCACCTTGCACAAAATTCGAAGGGTATCCTCTGCCGCCTCTCTGGAATGAATGACAACAGGGAGCTGCGCCTCTCTCGCCAAATCCAGCTGACGAAGAAACCAATCGCGCTGCCTTGCCTGTGCCGCTGCATCCTTCTCCCAGTAGTAGTCCAGTCCGATTTCCCCGATTGCAACGGTCTTTGGATGCCTCGTCTGCTCCTGCAGCCACCGCATGCTCTCCTCATTCAAATCGTCAATCTCGCTTGGATGAACTCCAACTGCAGCATACACAAAATCATACTTTTCCGCAAGCGCTAAGCTGCTTTTTGCACTCTCAATGGAAGCGGCGATATTGATTACCTTTCCGATTCCCTGCTCGGAAAGCCCTGCAAGCAGCCTTTCTCTGTCTCCCTCAAACGCTTCATCATCATAATGGGCATGTGTTTCAAATATCATATCGTTCGAACCTACCTTTTCTCCCTGCAATTTTTATAGTAAAACACGGCGAGCTGTGTGCGATCCCTTAAATGAAGTTTTTCCAAAATCATGCTGATATAATTGCGCACCGTTCCTTCACTTAAATATAAGCTCCCGGCAATCTCTCGGTTACT
>JAQXLR010000034.1 GCA_029012225.1 Clostridiales bacterium | reverse complement strand
CTGCGTTCTCCCCTGATTCCAGAACTGCGTTCCGATATAACCGCAAGTGCGCCTCGCAACACTCATCTTGTTCTGATCCCGATTCTTACAGCTTGGGCATTCCCAGACGAGCTTTCCGTCCTTATCCTCCACAACCTGAATCTCTCCTGCATATCCGCACTCTTGACAATAATCGCTTTTTGTGTTGAGCTCCGCATACATGATATTTTCATAAATATATTGCATCAGTGCCAGGACTGCCTCCAAATTATTCTGCATATTCGGCACTTCCACATAGCTGATGGCGCCTCCCGGCGAAAGTGCCTGAAACTGAGCCTCAAACCTAAGCTTCTCAAAGGCGTCTATCTCCTCTGTCACGTGCACGTGATAGCTGTTTGTAATGTAGTTTTTGTCTGTCACTCCTGAAATTGTCCCAAACCGCTTTTGCAGGCACTTTGCAAATTTATAGGTCGTCGACTCCAGCGGTGTTCCGTAAAGGCTGAAATCGATGTTGGTGTCTGCCTTCCATTTTGCACACACATCGTTTAAGTACTGCATAAGCTCTAATGCAAACTCTGTCCCTTCTTTTTCCGTATGGGAAACGCCCTTCATATATCTTGTGCATTCGCAAAGTCCCGCATAGCCGAGCGATATGGTGGAATAGCCGTCATACAGCAGCTTATCAATCGTCTCTCCCTTTTTTAATCTTGCAAGTGCACCGTTCTGCCATAAAATCGGCGCCACATCCGACGGCGTCCCCTTTAGGCGGTTGTGCCGTGCCATCAGTGCACGATAGCATAGTGCAAGTCTCTCGTCTAAAATCTCCTTAAATTTATCCATGTCCTTGCCGGAGGAGCAAGCCACATCCACAAGATTTAAGGTCACAACCCCTTGATTGAATCTGCCGTAATATTTCTTTCCTTTTACATAATTGTTGGCATTGGCATAATTCTCCCGTGTGCGGTCTACAGTCAAAAAGGATCGGCAGCCCATACAGGTATAGCAGTTCCCTGCCTTTAGCTCCTTCATCATCTTCTCGGAAATGTAATCGGGTACCATTCTTTTTGCGGTGCATTCTGCCGCAAGCTTCGTCAGATACCAGTATTTGGTTCCCTCTTTTATGTTGTCCTCTTCCAGCACATAAATAAGCTTCGGAAAAGCAGGCGTAATATAAACACCCTGCTCATTCTTCACTCCCACAATGCGCTGATGCAGCATCTCCTCTATGACTGCCGCAAGATCATCGCGAAGCTGACCCTCGGGCACTTCGTTCAGATACATAGAGACGGTAATAAACGGTGCCTGCCCATTTGTTGTCATCAGCGTGATCACCTGATACTGAATCATCTGCACCCCGCGATTGATTTCTTCCTTGACACGAAGCTCTGCAATCTCGTTGATTCTTTGCTCCGTGAGCTCCACCCCGACCTTTTCCAGCTCTGTGCGTACCTGTTTGCGGAATTTTTCACGGCTTACCTGCACAAAGGGGGCAAGGTGGGCAAGGGAAATGCTTTGTCCGCCATACTGGGAGCTTGCAATCTGTGCAATGGCCTGTGTCGCAACATTGCATGCCGTAGAAAAGCTCTTTGGGGAGTCAATCATCGTCTCACTGATTACCGTTCCGTTTTGAAGCATATCTTCGAGGTTGACAAGACAGCAGTTGTGCATATGCTGCGCAAAGTAATCTGCATCATGAAAGTGAATAATTCCTTTTTCATGCGCCTCTACGATGTCGGCATCCAGCAAAAAGCGCTTGGTAATGTCCTTGCTGACCTCTCCTGCCATATAGTCACGCTGTACACTGTTGACCGTTGGGTTTTTATTGGAATTCTCCTGCTTGACCTCCTCATTGTTGCACTCTAGCAGGGTCAGAATCTGCTCATCCGTAGAGTTTGACTTGCGAATCAGTTCTCTTTTATAGCGGTAGGTAATGTAATTGCGCGCTACGTTAAAGGCTTTATGACTCATAATCTGATTCTCAACCATGTCCTGTATCTCCTCCACACTCGGAGAACGCTTCATATTTTCGCATGCCCTCTCTACATTAAGAAGAATCATCTGAATCTCATCCTCGCCTAATTTTTCGTAATCAATGACACTTTCATTCGCCTTACGAATTGCAGCCTCAATCTTTTTTAAGTCGAAAATGTCTTCGCTTCCACTTCTTTTGATAATCTTCATCTTAACTCTTCTCCTCTTTCCAATCGTACCGATACCCCATAAAATTTTCGCTTTCGCCCCAGCAAGCACGCAGCACATTGATTCCGCAGTGCCTTCACTCAAGAGCCTTCGCCTCTTTCGTTCATGGGCTTTCGCCCCAGCAAGCACACAGCACATTTACTCCGCAGTGCCTTCACTCAAGAGCCTTCGCCTCTTTCGTTCATGGGCTTTCGCCCCAACAAGCACACAGCACATTTACTCCGCAGTGCCTTCACTCAAGAGCCTTCGCCTCTTTCGTTCATGGGCTTTCGCCCTATCAAAAACGCAGGACACAGGCTCTCCTGCAAGCAGGGTGCCTGTGTCCTGCGTTTTTGGCACTGCTCATTGCTATATGGACATTATACAAGATATTGTGCTATTGTCAATAGGAAACACTATATTATGTGTTATTTTGTTTCTTATCATCTTCTGTGCCTTCAGACTCGCCTACTCCCAGATTTTTCAGCATCAGATTCAGATAGGAAAACAGGCGCTCTTTATCCTGCTCGGTCATGCCGGTCGTCAGTCTCTTTTCCATTTCCTCCATTTCCTGTCTGCCTCTCTCTACCATCCGATTGGCTCTTTCTGTCAGCACTACCTTTTTTAATCTCGCATCATGGTCGACTGCAATTCGTCGAATAAGACCCTTCCGCTCCATAATCGCAAGCATGTTGGAGGCGGTAGCACGAGAAACGGAAAACTCCGCCTCAATGTCTCTCTGGTAGATATTTTCTGCCTCATGCTCCTTTAAAAATCCGAGCGTCCACCGCTGCATCCCCGTGAGCTCCTCGTCTTGATCCTCTCGATGCTTTGCCTCCATAATCTTATGAATCCGATTGTGAATCAGTCTCATTTTAAATCCTATCGTATTGATTCGTTTCATTTTTTCCATGTTCTCCCTGAAAGATTTTTCTTTCCCGTTTTTCTTCGCTTTCCCTTCCGTATGCTGCATCTGCAAGGCAACAAAAGTGCATACTATAACAGCAGCACCACAATATTTCCTCGTCACAGAATGCGGCAGGCGCTTTGGGCACTATAAAATAAAAATAGAAAAGCCCAAATTTTAAAATTATAGATTGACACATCCTATTGGTCTAACGTATAATCTTAGAATCGCACACTAGTATTGTTAGCATACTAACTATTAAAATGCAAGTAAAAAATAAAAAGGATGTGATATTATGTTAAAAACTCTAAGTGCACAGATTAAGGAGTTTAAAGGAGCCTCTATCCTAACTCCTATTTTCATGATATTAGAGGTGCTGATGGAAACTTCCATTCCTTTTATGATGGCCTCCATCATTGACGGCGGCGTGTCTGTGGGAGATATCAACCATATTTACCGTATGGGCGCATGGATGATAGCGGCCGCCTGCTTCTCCTTATTTTGCGGTACCATGGGGGGAAAATTCGGCGCAAAGGCATCGACCGGTTTTGCGCGCAATCTAAGAAAGGCGATGTACGAAAACATCCAGACCTTTTCCTTCTCCAATATTGACCGTTTTTCCACAGCAGGTCTTGTGACAAGGCTGACGACCGATGTCACAAATCTTCAAAATGCCTATCAGATGCTGCTGCGTATGTGCATTCGCGCGCCGATTTCCATTATCTGCGCGATGCTTATGTCATTTTTCATAAGTCCGCGGCTTGCAAGTATTTATCTGACTGCAGTCGTGTTGCTTGGCATCATCTTAATCATCATTACCATGCTCGCACACCGCTATTTTAAGAGAGCATTTCCAAAATATGATGCCCTGAATGCCTCCGTGCAGGAAAATGTTTCTGCCATCCGTGTTGTAAAGGCATATGTGCGGGAAGACTATGAGAAGAAAAAATTTACGGCTGCAAGCAAGAATATCTATCATATTTTTTCCAAGGCAGAGCGTGTGCTTGCCTTCAACATACCTGTTTTGCAGCTTACCGCATACTCCTGCATTCTTGCCATAAGCTGGTTTGGTGCACAGATGATTGTAAGCAGCACGCTTACGACCGGGGAGCTGATGAGTCTGCTTGCCTATTGCATGAATATTCTGATGAACCTGATGATGCTGTCAATGGTTTTTGTTATGCTCGCCATGAGTGTTGCAAGTGCACAGCGTATCTGTGAGGTATTGAATGAAAAGAGCGATATTACAAATCCAGAGCATCCGGATGATACGGTAACAGACGGCAGCATTTCCTTTGAGCATGTTACGTTTCGCTACAATCAGACTTCTGCCAAGCCGGTGCTTGAGGATATTCATCTCTCGATCAAGGCCGGGGAGACAATCGGCATCATCGGCGGTACCGGAAGTTCCAAGACTTCTCTTGTCAGCCTAATCAGCCGTCTTTATGACGTATCGGCAGGTCGTGTTCTGGTGGGAGGCAAGGATGTCCGCTCTTATGATTTGGACACTCTTCGCAATGAGGTTTCGGTTGTGCTGCAAAATAATGTTCTTTTCTCAGGGTCGATTTATGAAAATCTCCGCTGGGGCAACAAAGATGCCACAAATGAGGAATGCAAAAGAGCCTGTCGTCTTGCCTGTGCCGACGAGTTTATTGAGCGGTTTCCCGACGGATACAATACACACATTGAGCAGGGCGGCACCAATGTCTCCGGAGGCCAAAAGCAAAGGCTTTGTATTGCGAGAGCTCTTCTGAAAAAGCCGAAAATCCTGATTCTGGATGACAGCACCAGTGCCGTTGATACGACTACCGACGCAAAAATCCGCCATGCCCTCCTGACCGAGATACCAGATACGACAAAGCTGATTATTGCACAGCGTATCTCCTCCGTGCAGGATGCAGATCGCATTATTGTCATGGATAACGGTGTTGTCAGCGGCATTGGAACACATGAGGAGCTGCTTGCCACAAACGATATCTACCGCGATGTCTACGAATCGCAGATTGGCGGCAGCGGAGACTTTGATGAAGGAGGTGCTGCATAATGTTACATCCCACAAAAATGCCAAAATCAACGCATGGCTCCAAGCCAAAGGTTTCCAATCCGAAAAAGCTTCTTTTACGGCTTCTTTCTTATATTATGAAACGCTATGCCCCGCACTGCATTCTCGTCGTGATCTGCATTTTTATCACGGTGCTCTGCGGTGTGCAGGGAACATGGTTCATGCAGACCTTAATCGATGACTACATCGCTCCCCTCTTACTGCAGGCAAACCCTGATTTTTCCGGTCTTGCCATGGCGATTGCAAGAGTGGGCGGCTTCTATCTGCTTGGGGCACTTGCCGCCTATGTATATAACCGCATTATGGTAACTGTTTCACAGGGAACCCTAAAGCGTTTGCGAGACGATATGTTTACTCATATGCAGGGACTTCCCATTCGGTACTTTGACACGCACTCTCATGGAAGCATCATGTCGACCTACACAAATGACATTGATACGCTCCGTCAGGTCATAAGCCAGAGTATTCCGCAGTTTATCAACAGCTCAATTACGATTGTCAGCGTTCTTGTCAGCATGTTTCTTCTAAGTCTTCCGCTGACCGGCGTGACCCTTTTTATGGTGGGTATGACTATCTTTGTCTCAAAGAAAATCGGCTCTCAGAGCGCACGTTATTTCATTGCCCAACAAAAGGATCTTGCAGCGGTAAATGGTTTTATTGAGGAGATGATAAACGGGCAGAAGGTCATTAAAGTTTTTACGCACGAGGAGGAAAGCATTGCGGATTTTAACAAGCTCAATGACACGCTTTTTCACAGTGCGAATCATGCCAATGGTTTTGCCAACATCCTAATGCCGGTCAACGCACAAATCGGAAATATCAGCTACGTATTGTGCGCCATTGTCGGCGGTATCCTTGCCCTAAACGGCATAAACGGATTTACGCTTGGAAAGCTTGCAAGCTTTTTGAGCTATAACAAAAGCTTTGCGATGCCGATTAACCATCTTTCGATGCAGCTAAACAGTATCGTTATGGCACTCGCAGGCTCTGAACGCATTTTCCGGCTGTTAGATGAAGAACCGGAGACGGACGATGGTGTTGTGACTCTGGTTCGGGCAAAAAAGGAAAACGGAATGCTGACCGAAGCCACAGAGCGAACCGGAATCTGGGCCTGGAAATGTCCGCACACGGACGATGACGGAGCAGATTATGTGGAATTGAAGGGTGACGTTGTCTTTGATCGTGTGGAGTTTGGCTATGTACCGGAAAAAACCGTGCTGCATGATGTAGATTTGTATGCCACTCCGGGACAAAAAATTGCCTTTGTCGGCAGCACAGGAGCCGGTAAGACAACTATTACCAACTTAATTAACCGCTTTTATGACATTCAGGACGGGAAAATACGCTACGACGGCATCAATATCAACAAGATTAAAAAAGCCGACCTGCGCCATTCTCTTGGCATTGTATTGCAGGATACGCATCTTTTTACCGCCAGTGTCTTGGATAACATCCGCTATGGAAAGCTGGATGCCTCAGACGAGGAGGTTATGGCTGCGGCAAGACTTGCCAACGCAGACACCTTTATTCAGCAGCTTCCGGACGGCTATCAGACGATGCTGACCGGAGACGGGGCAAATTTGAGCCAAGGACAGCGTCAGCTTCTTGCCATCGCAAGGGCTGCCATCGCAGACCCTCCCGTACTCATTCTGGATGAGGCGACCAGCTCCATTGATACCCGCACCGAGAAGATGATTCAAGACGGCATGGATAAGTTGATGACGGGACGCACAACCTTTGTCATCGCCCACCGCCTCTCCACCGTCAAAAACAGTGACTGTATCATTGTTTTAGATCAGGGACGTGTCATTGAACGTGGAAATCATGAGCAGCTCATTGCAGAAAAAGGAAAGTATTATCAATTATATACCGGTAATTTGGCCGAGGGATAAGGCCAAGCAAGCTCACAAGGCGTAATTTTGTTTCTGTGAGGTACGCAGCTCCACAGAGCGAAAAGAAAAGCTGTCGCTTTCACGAAAAACCCTTCGTGGAGCGACAGCTTTCTTTTTACGCCCTAGGGGCTTCCTCATAAGACAAAGCCTCCTCCAAGAGTCGATGGACTGTTTTAGGATTTGCCTTTCCCCGCATCGTCTTCATCGCCTGCCCGACCAGAAAGCCGATTGCCCTTTTCTTCCCCCTCTTATAGTCCTCCACGGACTGTGAATGCACACAGATGACCGAGACAATTACCTCCCGCAGCAGGTCCTCGTCCTCTACCATCCCTAGGCACTTCTCGTCCATATATTTCTCCGGGTCTACATCTTTTGTAACAATCTGTGCAAAAATCTCCTTTGCCACAGTGCCGCTAATCTGTCCCGCATCTACCAAATCGATTAGCTTTGCAAGGTTTTCCGGTGAAAAAGAAATTTTATCTGCAGCCATTTCATTTTCTCGCAGCAGACAAATCAGCTCTCCCATAATCCAGTTGGAAACCTTTTTCGGCTTGCCGCAAAGTGCTGTTGCCTCCTCAAACAAATCGGCAAAATGCTTCTCTCCTACCAGAATACTCGCATCGTATTTTGGCAGCCCAAACTCTCTTTGATAGCGCTCCAGCTTTTCCTCCGGCATCTCCGGTCTTTCTTTCTCTATCCTTGCAATCCACGCATCCTCAATGAGAATCGGCGGCAAATCAGGCTCCGGAAAGTAGCGGTAATCTCTTGCCTCCTCCTTGGTACGCATTGGATGGGATATCCCCCGCTTATCGTCCCAGCGTCTTGTCTCAAACATAATTTTCTGCCCGTTCTCAAGGAGCTTTCTATGACGGCTGCTCTCACTTTCAATGGCTCTTGCAACGGCTCGAAAGGAGTTGAGATTTTTCATCTCAGTTCGTGTGCCAAGCCTGTCCGCTCCCTCTTTTCGCACGGATACATTCACGTCCACACGCATAGAGCCTTCGTTTAGCTTGCAGTCGGATACGCCAAGATACTGAAGCATCAGCCGCAGCTTTTCCAAAAAGGCGACCGCCTCCTTTGCAGAACGGATATCCGGTCTTGTCACAATCTCAAGCAGTGGTACTCCCGAGCGGTTATAGTCCACGATAGAGGCCATGTCGCTTCGACTGTGCAGCAGCTTTCCCGCATCCTCTTCCATATGCATTTCCCGGATGCCAATCGTCTTTTTCCCCGTGTCTGTCGGAATCTCCACACTGCCATCGGTGCAAATCGGAAGGTAGAGCTGGGAAATCTGATAGTTTTGCGGATTGTCCGGATAAAAATAGTTTTTTCGGTCAAATTGACAGCATTTACGAATGTTACCGTTTATGGCAAGCCCCACTGCTATGGCATACTCCACCACACGCTTATTTAATACCGGCAGGGCTCCGGGCATTCCGGTACAAACCGGGCAGGTATGACTGTTTGGGACACCCCCAAATTCTGTTGAGCAGGCGCAAAAAATTTTTGTCTTTGTTGCCAGCTCCACATGAACCTCAAGACCAATCACAGTCTCATATGCTTTGCTCATATTCCCTCCTATGGCACTTTTCCGTTCGTTCTCCTTCCATCGCGAACGGGCTTCTTTGATAGTTTCTTGTACATTCAAATGCATAGACTGCTTTTAGGAGCTCCTGTTCCCGAAAGCATCCTCCGATGAGCTGCAAGCCAATCGGCAGCCCATTGCAATCTGTTCCGCAGGGGAAGGAAATGGCAGGAAGTCCTGCAAGGTTGGCGGCAACCGTATAGATGTCGCTTTGATACATTTTCAGGGGATTCCCCTCAAACACGCCCAGCTTTGGTGCCGTGGTTGGCGCCACCGGAGCCAGAATCGCATCGTAGCGTTCCAAGGCTTGATCTAATTTTTGCTTAATCCATGCTCTGGTACGCAATGCTTTTTTATAATACTCCTCATAATAACCACTGCTTAGGACAAAGGAGCCCAGCAGAATTCTCCGCTTTGCCTCTGAACCAAAGCCTTCTGAGCGCGTCTTTTTATACATCTCCTCAAGATTTGCGTATTCTTTTGTCCGGTAGCCGTATTTGACACCATCAAATCTTGCCAAATTGGAGCTCGCCTCGGCACAGGCAATGACATAGTAGGCAGGCACTGCGTAGTCCATAAAATCGAGGTGAAATTCTTCGACGACGGCTCCCTGCTGCTTTAACGTCTCTGATACAGCAAAAATCGCCTGCCTTATTTCTTTCTGAAGCCCCTCGCTTAGATGGTTGCTTGGGATTCCGATGCGAAGTCCCTTGATATCCTCCGTAAGTGCCTCTCTAAAGCTGCAGGCTTGCCGTTTCACGGAAGTAGCATCCTTTTTATCAAAGGAGGCAATCTCGTCCAGCATTGCAGCACAATCTTCCACATTCCTTGCAATCGGACCAATTTGATCCAGGGAGGAGGCATAGGTAATCAAACCGTAGCGGGAAACGGTTCCATAGGTTGGCTTTAGCCCTGTTACCCCACAAAAAGAAGCCGGCTGCCGGATAGAGCCTCCGGTATCGCTGCCCAGTGCAAGGCTACATTCCTCTGCGGAAACTGCCGCACAGGAGCCTCCGGAGGAGCCCCCGGGCACATGCTTTGTATCCCACGGATTTTTTGTCGCGCCAAAGGCAGAAGTCTCTGTTGTACTTCCCATCGCAAATTCATCCATGTTTGTCTTTCCAAGCACAATCACACCTGCATGCTCCAGTCTGCATACTGCCTCTGCAGTATAGGTTGGCACAAAATCAGAGAGAAGCCTTGAGGCACACGTCGTCCTTATCCCTCTTGTGCACAGATTATCCTTGACTGCCATCGGTACGCCAGCCAAAGGAGAGGTCAATTCACCTTTGCAGATGCGTCTTTGCACCTGCTCCGCCCGCCTCCTTGCTCCCTCCTTGTCTACTGTTAGAAAGCTATGAATGGCAGTTTCCTTTTTCTCAATTGCCTCTAAGGCTTCTTCCACCGCTTCCGCTGCAGATACCTCTTTTTTCTTTATTTTTCTGCCAAGCTCTATGGCAGTCAGACCCATTAAGCTCATTGCGTTCCCTCTCCATCTATTGTCCTTGGCACATAAAATCCGCCCTCCCTCTGCTTTGGCGCATTTGCAAGCGTGTCTGTCCTGCCATCCTGATTGGTTACCACATCGTCACGAAAGACGTTGCCAAGCAAAAACACATGCGACATTGGCTCCACATCCGTTGTGTCCAGCTCATTTAGCTTATCGAGGTAGGCTATCATCTGCTGCAGATCGAGTCTTGCCTGCCTTGCTTCCTCCTCGCTTAGCTCAAGCATCGAAAGCCTTTGTATATATGAAAGTATTTCATCATCTATCTGCTTCATTCTTCTCCTCCTCTTTCTGCCAAAAGCACAGTATACGCCCCCACACACTTTCACGCTCGCACGGTGACGCAAAGCAATCTTTTCTTTTCCCAAAAGGTGCACATCCCTTCGGAGCGTTTTTTCACAGGAAAGTCTGATACGTTCCCACTTTCCTGCGACAAGGTCTTTTCTGTGACAGGGTCTTTTTTGTGACAGGGTCTCTCCAAGGAACAGAAAATGGGGAACTCTCTCACGTACTTCTCCCTCCGCATATATTATACTAAGCTCTCGTTTTTTACGGAAGAGCTTAGAAGGGAATTTAGCATATGGGTATTACAAACTCCAACAAAGAACTAAGTGCTACACGCATTAATTGCGGCGGCACGTTTCAGGTAACGCTGTCTTTGGCAGCAGAGCCGAATATTTTATCCAATCCGACAGATATCGTTCTTGTTCTTGACCGCTCCGGAAGCATGGCGGGAAGTCCTCTTGCCAATCTAAAAAGCGGCGCAAGGAAATTTATTGATATTATTGCCGAGGCAACCGACGAAGCGCAGGATGGGGAAATTGGCTTCGGAAGCCATATCGGAATCGTAAGCTTTTCTGATGTGGCTACACAGGACACCCCACTCATTACGTCTGTAGCTGATTTGAAGGCTGCTGTCAACACTCTGACTGCCGGCGGATCCACCAATCATGCCGACGCTTTTACAAAGGCTGTGCAGTTATTTGACCCTGCCTCAACGAATGAGAAGGTGATTATCCTGTTTACGGACGGCAATACTACTGCCGGAAATCCTCCTGCTCCTGTTGCGGCTGCTGCCAAGGCAGATGGAATTATTATCTACTGCATCGGTCTTTCCGGTAACCGGGGACTGGATGAGCAGGCGTTAAATGACTGGTCCTCCGACCCCGATTCTGCTTATGTTGCAATTACACCGGACGATGCAGAGCTTGAAAGCATTTTTGAGGATTTGGCAACAAATATCTCAAAGCCGGGTGCTACGGATATTGTAATCAATGATACCGTAAGCTCCTGCTTTAAAATCCTCTCCCTATCTACCCCGACAAAGGGAACGGCAAGCCTTGTCAATTCTACCTCTCTCCAGTGGAAAATCGATACGCTTGGCGCAAAAAAGAGCGAGGGGGCCGTGTTGGAATTCACAGTCTCTCATGTAGGGTCTTGCTCCGGACTGGTTGAGGTAAATGAGTCGGTTACCTACAGTGACGCAGAGTACAATGTTGTAACCTTCCCCTCCCCGGAGATTGAGTTGGACTGTGGCAATGTGGTGATTCCGGAGCCCTGCCCCGAGCCGGTGCGCATTACCATTGACGGCTGCGAGGACACTGTAGAATTTGACGCAGGTGCTCTTGGTCTGGAATCCCTTGGCCGTATTCTGACGCTGGATGTGACACTTCAGAATGTCTGCCCACACAAGCGTGTTGCTCTGGCAGTCATACTAAATGAAGTGGACAGCTATGACAATGAATATAAGCGTGGCTTAAAAACAATCACGGTGCCTGCTCATACACTGTCCACCTGCCGCGATGTGACGGTTCGCTGCATCAAATTTGTCCTCCCTGAGGATCTGGATGTTTCCGGCTCGACAGGAAGCATTTGCAACAAAAGATATTTCAAGGCACGCTTTATCGCCCACTATATTGACAATGACTTTGCCTGCTGCAGTGCGATTGTGTAATCACTGCCTGTCCTTTCTGCTGCCTCTTGTGCTTTCCGCTCTGCCCTAATAGAGGAGGGAAGCAAAAGTCATTTGCAAAGGTAGGCTATCTATAGAAGCAGGACTTTGGTGGAGGCATGCCTTTGACGGGAGCGGCGGAGTGCCGATTGTATATTTGCGTACTCCGCCGCTTCGTTTTCCTATCAGCTGATGTGGAGTCTAATATCCCCCTAACGAAGTATTATGCTTCGTTTTCATTCTTCAAAAAAATCGACGGCTTAGTGGTGGCTACGTCCGGAGGTTTTCATGCAGCAGATGCAGTTTCTGGTGCAACAGACGGAGGTTCTCATGCCGCAGATGCAGCTTCCGATACAGCAGACGGAGGTTCTCATGCCGCAGGTAAATCTTCTGATACAGCAGATGGAAATGCGGGCAGCATAAGGCTCGATTCATTGGGAGTCGGTGCACAAAAAACTGTCCGCCAAATTTGTCATATTTCTCCCAGAAAGTCAAGAAACGCCTTGCATCCCGCCTCGATCTCCCGGTAGGTCACGTCAAAGCTTCCTGTGTACCACGGATCGGCAATGTCTGCGGGAGCATCGGTAAAGTCCAATAACCGATGTATCTTTTTCTCCGGATCATTCTCAAATACGCGGTGCATATTGCGGATGTTAAAGTGCTCCATTGCAATCAGGTAATCATACTCCTGATAATCCTCACGGCAAATACGGCGTGCGGTTTTGGCCGCCACCTCTGCCCGAAGCCGCTCTGTCCCGATGCCGTGGCGTGCGAGCTCCGCCTTTGCCGGTAGGTAAATGTGGTTTCCGATTTCTTCGCTGCTGGTAGCCGCAGAGGCTACACAGAAATGGTCTGCGATGCCTCGGGTGGCTATCATGTCTTTGAATACAAATTCTGCCATTGGGGAACGGCAGATGTTGCCGTGGCATACAAATAATACCTTTATCATTGTTAAAACTCCTTGTATTTTCGGCATTTCTTAAAGTTTGCATACCGCTTAACTCGGCATATTATATGCATAAAATGGCATATTATTTCAAGCAAAAGGTATAAAGTAAGGTATAAAATATTGCATTTTATACCTTGAATTTTTCTCGAAAATACGGACTTTTTACATAACTTTTAATCTTGCGATTTCAGCTTTGGCATCATCAAAATTGACATGAGTATAAACATTCAATGTTACGCTAATATCTGAATGCCCCATAAGATATTGAAGCGTCTTTGGATTCATTCCCGATTTAGCCATATTTGAGCAATAAGTATGTCTGCAAACGTGTGGTGTCACTTTGGGCATCTGAACTTTATAAATACTGTTGTATTTATCAACAATATGTTTAAAGTAATGCTCCCAGTGAAGCGCATAGGTTATACTTCCATCTTTATCGAAATAGAGGAATCCTGTATAACCATCAACCATAGGCTCAACTTTAGGCGGCTTTCTGTTTGCAATTATTTTTTTGAAACACTCCTCAACATCCGCTGTCATAGGTAAAACTCTTGTACCGCTTTCAGTCTTAGTTTCTTCAATGTAGTAGCCTATCTTCGACTTCTTTTGAAGCTGATGGTCAATATTGATTTTATGTTCTTTAAAATCAATATCGCTTACTGTAAGACCACAGAACTCAGATATTCTCATTCCTGTCTTAAACAGAATATAAATGCCTTCGTAGTATCTGCTAAAATGTGCATCTTCTTTAACAAATTTGAGAAATTTACGTTCTTCTTCCCTAGAGATTGCTTCTCGCCTTACACTATCATTTACAACTGCATCAACAAGCTGAAATGAAAATGGATTTTTGCGAATTAAGTCATCATCCACCGCAAGTTGAAAGGCAGGTCTCAAAACTCCTCTTATTGAATGGATAGAGCTATAACTTCGCCCATCTTTCTTTTGAAGCTTTATCAACCACGTTTTTGCATCTGATATTCTAACAGTATCAATTCTTTTTTTGCCAAAAGAATCTTTTTTCAATACATTAACAACTGTATTATATCCAGCTTGTGTTGTTGGTCTTACTCCTGTTTTAGTTCCAATATACTTTTCTACAAGCTCTAATACTGTAAGATTACCACCATTTGTAACAATATGGTCAAATAAGTCTGCTTGTATCTGCTTCTCCAGTTCTCTTAAAGATAACGTTCTTTTCTTGCCTGAAGGTGTTGTATCGTTGTGGTCAAGCCTCCAACTGTAAACAGCTTTTTCATTACCATTTTCATCAACATACTTAAATCTGTAGCGTCCATCTGACATCTGTATCTCGCCATTATGTAAAATACGTCCTTTTTTATCTCTCCTTTTCTCACTCATAATTCGGTCTCCTTTCATCAAAAAAGAAGACTATCTTGGATAAATACATTTTACCATCAGATAGTCTTCTTTGCCATAGTATATTGTTCATTCTGTCAAGTTAAAGTGAACCCATTTGTCAAGACACTTTTTTAAAAAAATCAAGTTGGATTTCGGAAGGGATAATCCCATCCTTTTCTCCCTTGTTTACCCACTAAGTGTGGATGTATGAGCTGTCAAGGGTGTGCTGCTGAGTAGCTTCC
>JAQXLR010000033.1 GCA_029012225.1 Clostridiales bacterium | reverse complement strand
TTATTTGATATTACGGAGCTGATGCATCATGGACCGGAGAACATCATTTTATCGGTCATTAAGATTACGGGAGCTTTGCTTATCCTGCTTCGCATCAATCCCATTTTGGCAATGTCGGCCTTTGTTGTCCTGCCGTTTATGTTTGCCTTTGCTTACTATATGAATCGGAGGATGCGACGTGCGTTTCGTGGAAACCGTGTCAAAATTGCAGAAATCAACGGACAGATTGAGGATAACCTTTCCGGCATAAGAGTCGTAAAATCCTTTGCCAATGAGGAAATCGAAAATGGAAAATTTAAAATAGGAAACGATGGGTTTCTTGCGGCAAAAAAGAACAGCTACCATTATATGGGAAGCTTTTCTGCAGGGCTTTCGGCATTCACGACACTAATCCAGGTCAACGTGATTTTGGTGGGAACGCTTCTGATTGCCAACCAAAGCATCAACATCAGTGATCTTTTGACCTTTCTGTTGTACATCGGCGTATTTACGGAGCCGGTACGGACGCTGATTGACTTTACGGAGCAGTTTCAAAACGGATATACGGGATTTGAGCGTTTTTGTGAAATCATCAATCTAAAGCCCGATATTCAAGATAAAAAGGATGCGATGGTATTAAAGAATGTGCAGGGAAATATCCGATTTGAGGATGTGTCCTTCCAGTACGAGGAAAACACGGAGAGAGTATTAAACCATATCAATCTGGATGTTCCGGCAGGCTCCTATGTGGCATTGGTTGGCTCCTCCGGTGCAGGAAAAAGCACACTCTGCTCACTGATTCCCCGCTTTTATGACGTGACAGGCGGCCGTGTTACGGTAGACGGGCAGGATGTCAGGGATGTGACACAAAAAAGCCTGCGAAACCAGATTGGAATTGTTCAGCAGGAGGTTTATCTGTTTGTGGGGACGGTATATGAGAATATCCGTTATGGCAGAGCGGATGCAACAAGAGAGGAAGTCATAGAAGCCGCAAAAAATGCAAATGCCCATGAATTTATTATGTCCTTGCCAAATGGCTATGATACGGATATCGGACAGCGGGGCATCAAGCTTTCCGGCGGTCAAAAGCAGCGTCTTTCGATTGCGAGGGTGTTTTTGAAAAATCCGCCCATTTTGATTTTTGATGAGGCGACCTCAGCCCTTGATAACGAGAGTGAGCGGGTCGTGCAGGAGTCTCTTGAAAGGCTTGCGAAAAACAGAACCACCTTCGTGATTGCGCATAGACTCTCCACCATTCGCAATGCAGAAAAAATACTGGTGCTGACAGAGGATGGAATTGAGGAAGAAGGAACGCACGAGGAGCTTTTGGCAAAACAGGGAATTTACGAGAAACTTTATCATATGTGAGAGGGAGGATGATTAAGATGACAAAAATTGATATTATTTCGGGATTTTTAGGAGCAGGAAAGACTACCTTGATTAAGAAGCTGCTTGATGAGGCGCTTTCCGGAGAAAAGCTGGTTTTGATTGAGAATGAGTTTGGAGAGATAGGCATTGACAGCGGATTTTTAAAGGATTCCGGCATTGAAATTACGGAGATGAATTCCGGCTGCATCTGCTGCTCGCTGGTGGGAGATTTTGGAAAGAACCTGCGTGAGGTCATTGCGCGCTTTCATCCGGAGCGGATTTTGATCGAGCCTTCCGGAGTCGGCAAGCTCTCTGACGTAAAAAAGGCAGTGGCAGAGGTGGAAAAGGAGCAAGAGGTGAAGCAAAATGCGCTTGTGACGGTTGTGAATGCCGGTAAGGCAAGCAAGCAGATGAAGGCTTTTGGTGAATTTTTTAATAATCAGATTGAGAATGCGACTACAATCATCTTGAGCCGCACACAGAATGTAACACCGGAGCAGCTTGCACTTTGTGTCAAACAGATTCAGTCCTTAAACAGCAACGCGGCCATTATCACGACACCGTGGGAGCAAATATCAGGCGAGCAAATTTTGCGTGTAATGGAGGGAAGAGATTCTCTGGAGCAAAAATTGAAAGAGGAGCATCATCATGAGCATCCCCATGGGCACCACCATGGGGATGGAGAGCACTGCGGGTGCGGCGGACATGGTGAGGGACATCATCATGGGCATCCCCATGGGGACGGAGAGCACTGCGGGTGCGGCGGACACGGCGAGGGACACCACCATGCGCATCACCATGCGGATGAGGTATTTGCAAGCTGGGGAAAAGAAACTCCACAGAAATTCAAAAGGGAGAAGCTGGAGGAAATTTTAAAGGTATTAAGTGAGAGCGATTCCTATGGCACGGTGCTTCGGGCAAAGGGCATGGTTGAGGGGGCAGACGGCTCATGGATTTATTTTGATTTGGTACCGGGCGAGTATGAGCTTCGGGACGGAAAACCGGACTATACAGGTCGTCTTTGTGTCATTGGAACAAAGCTTGATGAGCAGGGGCTTGCGAGACTGTTTGAAATCGCATAAAATCTGCAAAGAAAATCCGAGGGCGCCATTAGGCGCAGAAATGGGAGATAGTGTGAAAAATAAGCCGGGCAGCTTATTTTTCACACGGCTGCTTTGTGCCGCAGGCGTCACAAAGCAGCCTTTATCGCAGAGTCGAATCTGATATTCGACTCGCGATTCCTTCGATGAGGAAGCGTCTGCGGAATGGAGAAGTATATGAAAGAAATACCAGTATATCTGTTTACCGGCTTTATGGACAGCGGAAAGACGAGCCTAATCAAAGAGAGCTTAATTACGAATGACTTTGCCGAAAACGGCAGAAGCCTGATTCTTAGCTGTGAGGATGGAGAGGTTGCGTATGAGGAGGAGAAGCTAAAAAAAATCAACGCGAGCCTTGTGATGATTGAAAAGCAAGAGGAGCTTACGGAGGATTTTTTAAAGGAAATCAATCTACAGTACAGACCGGAGCAGGTTTTTCTCGAGTATAACGGTACGTGGGGCATGGATACGATTCTGGAGATTACATTGCCGACAGGCTGGGTAATCGTACAATCTCTTGCGACAGTAGATGCGACTACGTTTGACCTGTATCTTGCCAATATGCGCACGATGATTCTGGAACAGCTTTTTGCGGCAGATGTTATCATTTTTAATCGGTGCGATGACAGTACGGACAAAGGAAAGTACCGTCGGAATGTCAAGGCGCTAAACCGCAAGGCGCAGATTGTCTATGAGCGCGCAGACGGCACGATTGATAATAGGGAGGAGGAGCTGCCCTTTGATATCTCCGGGGAGGAGCTTGAGATTACGGATGCGGATTACGGCATTTGGTTTATCGATTGTATGGAGAATCCAAAACGCTATAAGGGGAAAAAGGTCAAATTTCTGGCATTGGTTTACAATCCCGACGATTTGAAAAAGGGAATCTTTGTTCCGGGACGCTTTGCGATGACCTGCTGCGAGGATGACATTACTTTTATCGGATTTCAATGTAAGTATCCCAAGGAAGACGAGATACCGCATAAATCATGGATTTATCTTACGGCAGAAGTACGTGTGGAATTTTCAAAAGAATATCGGGGAAAGGGGCCAATCCTCTACCCGGTAAGTATCACTCCGGCTCAAAAGCCAAAAGAGGAGCTGATTTATTTTTCCTAGAGGAGAGGCTGCATGCTGCGGTGGTTGCCTCGGTTCTCCTTTCGGCTTGCAGGCAAGAAGCATAGCAAGGAGAAGAAAACAAAGTTTTAGAAGGAAATGCGAAAAGAGTTGGAAAAACTCTATCGCATTTCTTTTTTATTCAATAGGAAATACCTTCCCTATTGAATAAAAATGCTCCGCAAGGATCGCACTGCGGTGGGAATGAATTATGTCACTGCCTCAACCCGC
>JAQXLR010000032.1 GCA_029012225.1 Clostridiales bacterium | reverse complement strand
ATTTTGTAAACTTTTGTCAACTAAAACACAAAGTGGAAAAAAAATGTGAACAGAACATAAACAAAAAGGGACCCCACATATCCTGTGAATCCCTTCTAAAATCGTGTATACATCCTTATATACAATCTTTTTCTTTATATGTTTTTATTTTGTTTTTTCATGCTCTCCAGCTCGTCAAACACGACATCGTTTAAGACTTTTATGTAGGTACCTTTCATTCCGGAGGATCTTGACTCAATGACACCTGCACTCTCAAACTTGCGCAGGGCATTCACAATTACAGAGCGTGTAATGCCCACCCTATCTGCAATTTTACTTGCCACAAGGATGCCCTCCCTGCCATCCATCTCATCAAAAATATGCATGATGGCTTCCAGCTCGGAAAAGGAAAGGGTACCGATTGCAGACCTGACAATCTGAATCTTTCTGTTTTCTTCTGCTGTCTCCTCGTTCACAGAACGCATCATCTCCAGTCCGACTACCGTTGTACCATATTCACTTAAAATAATATCATCAATATCATACTGCCTGTCCTGACGATAAACAAACAAGGTTCCAAGACGTTCTCCGGCAATATCAATTGGCGTAATAATCGCAGTATATTTCTCGGCAGCATTCAAAAATCCCAGTGTCTCAAGGTTGACATTTTCCTTGGTAGAGAGGATTCCCAAAAGTCGCTCATTGAGGAGGGAATCGATAAAGTCCCCTACCTCGTCTACAATCAGCTCCTGAATTTCCTCTACGCCTTTACATGCTCCCGTTCCAAGAACCTTTCCTTTTCTGCTGATTACAAGAATATTAGATTCCAAAATCTCCTTTAGCACCTCACAAATATCATTAAACATTACCTTTGACGAACTATTGTTATGAAGCAATTTATTAATTTTTCTTGTTTTGTCCAATAATTGAACACTCATGCAAACGCCTCCCATGAATTTAGAACGAATATTCATCACCGTTTATATTCTATCACATTTATTCTGAAAATTCAAACTTTTTATGGCGTTTTCTCATCTTTTCTCTCCGTCGTATATCCACACTGCTCATTCGCGCACGCAAGCTTATTTCCCTTCACTACCATATAACCGCCACAGCTTGGACACTTTTCATTTACGGGCCTTGACCAGCTCATAAAATCACATTCGGGATTGTCCTCACAGCCATAGTATTTTCTACCCTTTTTCGTCTTTTTTTGCACGACTTCTTTTCCGCATTTCGGACATTTTACATCGATTTTCTCCAAATACGGCTTGGTATTGCGACACTCCGGAAAGCCCGGGCATGCGAGAAATTTTCCATGCGGGCCATATTTGATGACCATATTACGCCCACACTGTTCGCAGACGACATCCGATACCTCATCCTCAATGTTTACTTTTTCCAGCTCTTTTTCCGCAATCTCTACCGCCTGCTCCAAATCAGGATAGAAGTTGCTCACTACAGTTTTCCAATTGACTTTTCCTTCGTCCACACCGTCCAGCAAGGATTCCATATTTGCAGTAAAATTCTCATCAACAATGGTAGGAAAGGACTCCTTCATAATCTGATTCACGACCTCTCCAAGCTCGGTCACATAGATATTTTTTGCCTCCTTGACAATGTATCGCCTTCCGAGCAAGGTTGTAATCGTCGGAGAATAGGTGCTGGGGCGTCCAATCCCAAGCTCCTCTAACGCTTTGACCAAAGATGCCTCGGTATAATGTGCAGGCGGCTGCGTAAAATGCTGCTTTTTGTCAAGCTCCTGCAAAATGAGCTTTGTTTTCTCATCTATCTCCTTAAGCAAAAGCTTGTTCTCCTCTTTTTCGTCCTCTTCACTTGTATAAACCGACAAGAAGCCCTCAAATGCAAGCTTGGAGGCTGACACATGAAACCGATATCTGCCTGCTCCGATTTTTATTGCAGTCGTCTCATAGACGGCAGATGCCATACGACTTGCCACAAAGCGTTTCCAAATCAGCTGATACAAGCGGAACTGATCCCTTGAGAGAGAGTCTTTGACAAGAACCGGTGTACGGTGGATATCAGAGGGACGAATCGCCTCATGTGCATCTTGAATCTTGGCGCCGCCTTTTTTTACCGGCTGGATTTCTGATGTATAGTTTTCTCCGTAGCTATCCGCAATATATGCTCGCGCCTGCGCATCTGCCTCCTCCGAAATACGAACGGAGTCTGTTCTTAAATAGGTAATCAGACCGATGGTACCCTGCCCCTTGATGTCTACACCCTCATAGAGCTGCTGCGCGATTCGCATCGTCTTTGAAATCGGAAAATTCAGTGTCTTAGACGCTTCCTGCTGCAGGGTGCTGGTTGTAAAGGGAAGCGGTGCTTTTTTGATACGCTCTCCGCGCTTTACCTCCAAAACTTGAAAGCTCTCTTTTTCAATTTCTTGCGCAATGTTTTTTGCCTCTTTTTCGGAGGAAATCGTTATCTTTCCATTCTCATCTCCGTAAAGCTTTGCCACGAGCGGTTTTTTCTCCCCCTCTATGAAAAGCTCTGCCTCCATTGTCCAGTATTCCTCCGGTATAAATGCCGCAATTTCCTCTTCCCTGTCGCATACGATTCGCAATGCCACAGACTGTACACGCCCTGCACTCAACCCTCGTTTTACCTTTGCCCATAGCAGAGGACTGATTTTGTATCCTACCATTCTGTCTAAGATTCGCCTGGTCTGCTGCGCATCCACCAGATTCATATCTATCGTGCGCGGCTGCTTTAATGCTGCCTTTACCGCATTTTGTGTAATCTCATTAAAGCTGATACGCTGTACATTTTTTCCCTCGAGCTTTAATGCCTGACTAAGATGCCAAGAGATTGCCTCTCCCTCCCGGTCAGGGTCCGTTGCAAGATAGATTTTGTCTGCCTTTTTCACTTCCTTGCGAAGCTTGGCAAGAACGTCTCCTTTTCCCCGGATGGTAATATACTTCGGCTCAAAATCATGCTCAATATCGATTCCCATCTGGCTCTTCGGCAAATCTCGGACATGTCCGTTTGAAGCAACTACCTCATAATTTTTTCCCAAAAATTTTTTAATTGTTTTTACTTTTGCCGGTGACTCCACAATCACAAGGTACTTCGCCATTCATCCATCTCCTTTTTACGTTCTCCTCACATAACAGTTCTTGAAGGTTTCTTCTGCCAACCGTTTCCTTGCAAGCCCTGCCAAAGCTCCCGAAAGCTCCTGCATGGAAAGTCCTGTTTCTCCTAAAAGCTCCTCCATGCACTTCGGTTGTAAATCCAGACAACTATACACTATGCGTTCTTCTTTTTCAAGTAATAAATTCTTAAAATTATTGATATTTTCCTCTTTCTGCTCAAAAATTCGTAGTTCGTTTAAAAAATCCTCCATGCCGGAAACGATTCCCGCTCCTTGCCGAATCAGCATGTTTGTCCCCCCACTTAAGGGGTCGCAAATACGTCCGGGCACTGCATATACATCCTTCCCCAGCTCTAAGGCACAATCTGCCGTAATAAGGGAGCCGCTCCTTTCTTTGGCCTCAACTACCACAAGCACATCACAAAGTCCTGCAATGATGCGGTTTCTTTCCGGAAAAAACCCCGGTATCGGCTCGGTACCCGGCGGATATTCCGACAAGATTCCTCCTTTCTTTTCGAGTTCCAAATAAAGTCCCCGATTTCCCGAAGGATAGCACACATCCACGCCACAGCCCAAAACCGCCGTGGTTATCCCATTGCAAGAGAGCGCTCCTTTATGTCCTGCCGCATCGATTCCCAATGCCATGCCGCTGATTACAGTTACCCCATTTGCCGCAAGTCTGCTTGCCAGTGTCTTTGCAACTGCATATCCATACTCGGAGCACCTTCTTGCTCCCACAACCGCCACCGCTTTTTTCTCCTCAGGTGGCAGCACTCCCTTTGCGTAGAGTCCATAGGGGGCGTCTGCAAGCTGCCTAAGCCGCTTCGGATACGCCTCATCCTCCCAGGACAAAAATCGGATTCCTCTTTCTTTCATGGATTCGTAGCTCTGCTTGATTTGCTCCTCTCTTTTGTGTGCCGCAAGGATACCCGCCTTTTCTTTTTCGTTTAGCCCCAGCGTATCCAGCTGCTTCTCCGTCATTTCGTATAACTCCTGCGCACTGCACACCTGCCGCATCAGCCTTTGAAGCTTACGACGGCCAAGCCCTTTTATATTGGCAAGCCAATACGCATAATTCATCTGTATCCTCCTTACTCTCGTTCCCAAAATCTTTTGTCCGGGCTGCGGTAGCAGACTGCCTCCCGCAAATGGATATCCTGTATCTCCTCCATCTGCTCCATATCTGCCAATGTTCTTGCCACCTTTAAAATCTTATGATAGGAGCGAGCTGTCAGATTCAGCCTATGATACATTTCTTCCATCTCCTCCTCCTGTTCTTTTGTAAGCCGGCAATATTTTTTTATAAGAGACGAAGAAAGCTGACTGTTGAAGCAAAAGCTTTCTTTCTCATATCGCTTTTGCTGCAGCTTTCTCGTCTTCATAACTCGCTCTCTGATTGCAGCAGAACTCTCCTCCTCTTCCACCCGATTCAAATCTCGAAACTCCACCTTTGGCAGCTCTACACAAACATCAATGCGATCGATTAGCGGTCTGCTGATTTTCCCTAAATATTGCACAATGCCTCTTTGTGTACAGCGGCATTTTTGCATGTCCGGATAATAGCCGCAGTGACAGGGATTCATCGCTGCCACCAGCATAAAATCAGCCGGGTATTCATAGCTGCCTTTTACGCGTGAAATACGAACTACTTTTTCCTCCATCGGCTGACGAAGAATTTCAAGTGTATTTTTTCGATATTCGGGCAGCTCATCCAAAAACAACACGCCCTTATGTGCCAGAGAGATTTCCCCGGGCTTTGGAACGCTTCCTCCTCCGGAAAGTCCCTGCGCCGTAATAGTATGATGCGGGGCGCGAAAAGGACGCTCGCTCATAAGCCTCTCCCGCTCCCCAAAAAGACCGCAAACACTGTATATCTTGGAAAGCTCCATCTGCTCTCCGAGATCAAGTGTCGGTAAAATGGACGGAATCCGCGTCGCTATCATTGTTTTTCCGGCTCCCGGCGGTCCAATCATCAAAATGTTGTGCATGCCGGATACTGCCACCTCACAGGCACGCTTTCCCATTTTTTGTCCGACGATATCAGAGAAGTCCGGCTCCTTCTTCTCCGGCTTTGTTTCTTCTATATTATAGGAAGGCCCAGTCTCCTCCCTTTTTCTCTTTCCGGACAATACGTCAAGGAGCTCTGCAAGACTTTCAACCCCCAACACCTCCATCTCTGCTACCAAAATTGCTTCACTCTCATTTTCCTTAGGCACAATGCAGCGTCTTATGCCTCGTTCTCTTGCCTCTGCCACCATAGGCAGTACCCCATGCACCGGAATCACGTTCCCGTTCAGCCCGACCTCTCCAATCACAAAACAATCCTTTAGCTGC
This sequence comes from Clostridiales bacterium, assembly GCA_029012225.1. Classification (GTDB taxonomy): domain Bacteria; phylum Bacillota; class Clostridia; order Lachnospirales; family Lachnospiraceae; genus Roseburia. The sequence goes on along the minus strand of JAQXLR010000032.1, from coordinate 2,473 downwards.
TCACACGGCAAAATCCCACTTGCCGATAAAACGGCAAGTGCCACCGGCAAATCAAAGCCTGCACCTGATTTTCGAATGTCTGCCGGTGTAAAGTTAATGGTAATGTGCTTTGGCGGAAGCAGATAGCCGGAGTTGCGCAAGGCTGCCTTCACTCTCTCCTTTGCCTCTTTTACCTCCGATGCAAGAAATCCCACCATCTCAAATACCGGCATCCCGTTGCTGACATCTGCCTCCACAAAAACCGGGATACTTCGGATTCCCTGTATAATTGCTGTTGCTACAATACTATACAACGTACTCCTCCTTTTTATTCACAAAAACAAATAAAATCCTCATGAAACTGCTTTTCACAGGAAGAAGCTGTACTTTTGCCCCTTGGCAACAAAGTCTTTCCTATGAACCAAAATATCCGGAATAGCTGCAGTGAATGACTGCCTTATGATTTGACAAAAAGATGACATGTATCTCGCCCACAGGTCTGCCGTGGGCGGTTTAATCTGTCTGTGTTATTATAGCATCCTCTGAAAAAAAAGAAAAGGGTCAGACAATTCCTTTTTTTAATTTTTCCAGTGCCTTTTTCTCAATTCTGGATACGTACGATCTTGAAATGCCAAGTTTAGATGCAATTTCTCGCTGTGTCATGGGAAGCTGCCCAAAGAGTCCGTAACGTTTTATAATAATTTCCAACTCTCTCCCACGCAAAAGCTGCGGCACCAGCTTAATAAGTTTTTTCGTCTGTGCATCAAGGGAGAGGCGTTCGATTACATCCGGTTCCTCGCTTTCCATGATGTCTAAAAGATGAATCTGATTTCCTTCTTTATCTATTCCAATGGGTTCATAGAGGGAGACTTCCCGAGACGCCTTCTTTTTTGCTCGAAAATACATTAGAAGCTCATTATCGATACATCGGGCTGCGTAAGTCGCAAGCCTGCTTCCGTAATCTTCCTTGTAGGTGGAAATTGCCTTGATGAGCCCTATCGTTCCAATGGATATCAAATCCTCCATATCTTCGTCAGAATTCTGGTATTTTTTTGCCACATGGGCAACAAGACGCATATTTCTAAGTGTTAGTTCATTTTTTGCCTCAAGGTCGCCTTTTTTCATTTTCTTCAGGCAATCGTTTTCCTGCTCTGGAGTAAGTGGAGTCAAAAAAGTTTTCAAAACGCACCTTAAAAGCTTTCTTGATATCATTCTATGTGCGAAGCAGGTTTTCCGTGCTTTTCCCTCCATGAAAAAGTGTGTGCTGCACACTTTTTCACACGAGAGGATTGCGTGGTAATCCATTTCTCTTTGGAAGCCGCCACACTTAGCGAATGCGTTCAGTCAAGCCGACCTTTTTTTGCACCTTGCGAAGTGTCTTATTCGCAAAATACTGTGCCTTCTCATCATTTGCCTTAATAAACCCGTCTAGATAGGATTTTTCTGTCAAAAGCTCCGCGTAGCGTTGCTGCATGGGCTTTAATGCCGAGGAAACCGCCTCTCCTACTGCGAGCTTAAACTCGCCATATCCTTTTCCGACAAATTCCTTCTCGACATCCTCCCTTGTTTTTTTTGTCATCACGGCATAGATATCGATTAGGTTACTGATTCCCGGCTTTTTCTCCTCGTCATACCGTATCTCTGTCTCGGAATCTGTTACCGCACGCTTAAATTTGCGGATTATGGTATCGGTGTCATCCAAAACAAAGATCGTAGCATTTTGATTCTCGTCTGATTTTGACATTTTGCGATCCGGCTCCTGTAAGCTCATAATCTTTGCGCCTCCCTTTGGAATATAGGGATTTGGAATGGTAAACACATCGCCATATAGATTGTTAAACCGTGTCGCGATGTCACGACAAATTTCAACATGCTGCTTTTGGTCAACTCCTACCGGTATGCTGTCTGCCTGAAAAAGCAGGATATCTGCAGCCATTAAAACGGGGTACGTATAAAGCCCTGCATTGATGTTATCCGAGTGCTTAGATGACTTATCTTTAAACTGTGTCATGCGGTTTAACTCGCCCATGTAGGTAAAGCAGTTTAAAATCCATGCCAGCTCGGCATGTGCCGATACGTGGGACTGGTAATAGATGCAATTTTTCTCCGGATCAAGTCCTGCCGCTACATAAAAAGCATAGAAGCTTCTGGCATTCTTCCGAAACTCTGCCGCATTTTGACGAACCGTTAAGGAATGCAAATCCATAATACCAAAAAACCGCTCATAATCCGGAAAATCATTGGAAAGCTCCACCCAGTTTTTTAGCGCTCCAAGATAATTCCCCAGCGTAATCGTGCCTGTTGCCTGCATTCCGCTATATAATACCTTTTTCTCTCCAAACATTTCTCTAAACTCCTTTTTCTATTTCTGCCGTCAAAAGCCCCTCAAGTACATCCTTGCGATAGGGAACCTTTCCCTTCAGCAGCTCTTGCCGAATAAAAAGGTTTGTCACAGTCTCTCCTTCTCTTGCAAGCTTTACCAAAAGCAGCTCCA
>JAQXLR010000031.1 GCA_029012225.1 Clostridiales bacterium | reverse complement strand
GCAGCCGTGAACCGCTTTTTCCAGGAGGAAAAGCCCGAGTATGTGTTCCTGGCGGCGGCCAAGGTGGGCGGCATCGTGGCCAACGAAAGCGCCCTGGCGGACTTCATGTATGAAAACATGATGCTTGAGATGAACGTGATTCACGCCGCATGGAAAAACGGCTGCAAAAAGCTGGAGTTCCTGGGCTCCTCCTGCATCTATCCCCGCATGGCCCCCCAGCCCATGCCGGAAAGCTGCCTGCTGACCAGCGAGCTGGAAAAGACCAACGAGGCCTACGCGCTGGCGAAGATATCCGGCCTCAAGTACTGCGAGTTTCTCAATCGTCAGTACGGCACGGATTACATCAGCGTGATGCCAACCAACCTCTACGGCCCCAATGATAACTATCATCCGACCCACAGCCATGTGCTGCCCGCGCTGATCCGCCGCTTCCATGAGGCAAAGGTCGAGGGCAAGCCGAGCGTCACCTGCTGGGGCGATGGCAGCCCGCTGCGTGAGTTCCTGTATGTGGATGATCTCGCCAACCTCTGCGTGTTCCTGATGAACAATTACAGCGGCAATGAGACCGTCAATGCAGGAACAGGAAAAGAGCTGACGATTCGGGAACTGACCGGGCTTGTGGCAGAGGTGGTCGGCTACACGGGAGAGATTCGCTGGGATACAGAGAAACCGAACGGTACACCAAGAAAGCTTTTGGATGTATCAAAGAGTGCAGCATTGGGATGGCATTATCAGACTGAGCTAAAGGACGGAATCCGTCTTTCCTATGAAGACTTTTTGAATAACCCGACAAGGGCAGAGAGGTAAAATTATGTATATTGTTTTATTATCCGGCGGCTCCGGAAAACGTTTATGGCCGCTGTCAAACGATCTTTGTTCAAAGCAGTATATTAAGCTGATGAACCATGATGTATCGCCACATGTGGACACCCAGGAGAAGTGTTCTATGCTCCAGCGTGTTTTTGGACAGCTTAAGACAGCAGGCCTTGCCGAAAATACCATTGTCTGCGCAAGCAGTGCACAGGAGGAGCTAATCGAGAGCCAGCTTGACGGAGCGGCAGAGGTGGCAGTGGAGCCCATGCGTCGCGACACCTTCCCTGCGGTTATGCTCTCCTGTGCCTATCTGCTGTCAAAAAAGGGAGCAAAAGAGGAGGATGTGGTTGCTTTCCTTCCGGTAGACCCCTATACGACGGGAGAATTTTTCAGCTGCATCAAAAGGCTGGGAAGCTATATTGAAAAAGAGGAGGATGCAATCGGACTGCTTGGAGGTGTTCCGACTTATCCTTCGACAAAATACGGCTATATTTTGCCCCAGAAGGGAGAGGGCGAGCTGCTTAAGGTAAAAGGCTTCCGCGAAAAACCGGATGAGGAGGCTGCGCAAAAGCTTGTTTCGGAGGGCGCACTCTGGAACTGCGGCGTCTTCTGCTTTAAGCTGTCTATGGCGGCAAAGTGGCTTGGCAAATACGGCGTGAGAACCGACTATAACCAAGTGGTTGCAGATTATGAGAAGCTGCCAAAAACAAGCTTTGACTATGAGGTGCTGGAAGGCTGGGATAAGATTGTGGCGGTTCAATATGATGATATTTGGAAGGATCTTGGTACATGGAATACGCTCACGGAGGAGATGAAGGAGAGCAGCATCGGCGATGTGACATGGGATGAAACTTGTGAGAACAGCCATGCCGTCAATGTATTGGGCATTCCAATGGTAGTCATGGGCGCAAAAAATATGGTAATTGCGGCCTCGCACGATGGTATTTTGATTGCGGATAAGCATCAGAGCTCTTATATCAAGAACTGTCTCTCTGATATTGGGGATATCTCAAAATATGAGGAGCGTCGGTGGGGAACGATAAAGACGATTGATAACGATGAAGATGATGGCATGAAAAGTGTCACAAAACGTGTGAAAGTTGTGGCAGGAAAGACGATGCCGGAGCATAAACATTTCAAACATACCGAAACCATTACTGTGCTTTCAGGCATGGGGAAATTGATGATGGAAGGAGTGGAGGTGGATTTGATAGCAGGCGCTACTGTAAGCATTGCCGCAGGAAAGACACATGCGATTCAGGCGATTGGATCGGATCTAAGGATGATTGAAGTAAGCATCGGGGATACAGAAGATGATGAAATTCTAATTCAAGTGTAGATTTATACGGAAACATAGGATATAATGGAGACAGGCAATGAACAGTACTGCGAAGAAAGGAGCATGAAAAATGGATGCAAATAGTATTTCAAACTGTGAAAAACAGGTAATGAAGGTTATCTGGGACACGCCGGAGGAGATGGCGCTGCAGGAAATTATGACAAAGGTAAATGCCGAGAATGGAAAAGAATGGAAGCCGCAGACAGTATCTACATTTTTGGCGAGATTGGTAAGAAAGAATTTTTTGACTGTATACCGAAAGGGCAGATATTCCTACTATCAGCCGGCAATCAGCAAGAAGGAGTATTGGAAGGCCACCATGAAGGAGAATGCAAGATACTTCAATCATGGTGACATGGGAGAGCTTGCTTGCGCTCTTTGCAATGAGCTGCTCTCCCAAAAAGAGCGTGAGGATCTTCAAAAAGCGTTGAAGTAACGAAATTTTAAAGCAATTCAAAGATTTATTTTAAAGTAACGGTGTTTGGGGTAGTTTCAAAATCAAGCACCGTCTTTTTTTGTGCAAGAAGGCTGTCCTTTAGAGCGCTTGCGGGGAAGTCTGCGTTTTCTGTAATGGTTGCCGGAGCATCCAGAAAAAAGACGGAAGCACCGGTACGGGAATAAAATTCTTCGGAAAAGGACCAGTTGCCGTGATGACCGACCTGTACATAGTCACAGGAAATCTCGTCCGTATAATGCTCCAACAGATAGGGGTCCATATCGTATTTGATATCGGAGCAAAACAGCATGCTGCTGTGTTCGCTTGAGACCTTAAACAATAAGGAAGCATTGTTCTGATAATCCTTTTCTCCGCCTACGTTGGCAAGAACGATATCATCGTATGCGTTTAGAATCGAAAATTCCAGGCCACAGATAGAAAGCGTATCCCCTCTTTTTAAATGTGTGACATTGGATGCATCTTTTGTGAGCGCATGGTAGGTTTCCATGATTGAAATATCATCATATGGCTCGCCCACCGAGCGAATGAAATCATAGTCAAAGCCGTTGTCATAGATTTCCT
>JAQXLR010000030.1 GCA_029012225.1 Clostridiales bacterium | reverse complement strand
GTACGTCAGACGGATGAGCTGTGGTATTGCGCCGAGGTTCTTTCGTAAGGGGAAAGGGTAGAGAGAGGAGCATGGAATGAAATCTGCGGGAATTCTGAAAAATAAATATTATCTGTATCTGACATCATTTTTTTCTGGGGTGTCCGTGATGGCGGTGGAGCTTGGTGCAAGCAGGCTGCTGGCGCCCTATTTTTCATCTTCTCAGATTGTGTGGACGATTATCATAGGCACGATTATGATTGCAATGGCGCTGGGAAATATCTGGGGAGGAAGAAAGGCGGACAAAGACCCTAATCCGGACAGACTTTATCTGAGACTGCTTGTGGCTGCCGTGTGGATTGCCGCCATTCCTCTGGTAGGAAAATACATTATTCTTGGAATTTCAGGTGTTTTGGTTTTGACAATCAGTAACAATTTTTTGATTGTGGCGGCATTTTTAGCCTGTATTCTGATTTTTGCATTTCCGCTGTTTTTGCTTGGAACCGTTACGCCGTCTCTTGTAAAATATACCATGGACAGCCTGGAGGACAGCGGACGCTCTGTAGGTACGCTGGGAGCATGCAATACAATCGGAAGCATCCTTGGAACCTTTCTGCCGACCTTTGTGACCATACCTGCGGTGGGAACCTCTGCGACATTCCTTATTTTTTCTGGGATTTTGCTGTGTCTTGGAGTCCTTTATTTTATCAGTAGGAGGACAAGAGGAAGAGCCTGTGCGGTTGCAGTCGTTGCTTTTCTTTTGTGCAGCATCTTCGGACATGCAGGAAACTTTGCTTTTTGGGAAACACAGCTTGTCTACGAGGGAGAGTCAATATACAATTACTTGCAGGTAAAGGAGACGGAGGACAGTGTTATTTTGTCTACAAATGTCTTGTTTGGGGTGCAGTCGATTATGCGAAATGATGATTCCCTGACAGGAATGTATTATGATTATGCGCTTGCGGCTCCGATGATGGCAGGGAGCTTAGAGAAGGAGGAGACGAAGGTTTTAATCCTTGGCATGGGAACAGGAACGTATGCCACACAATGTCTCAAATATTTTGAAGGAATGCGGATAGAGGGAGTGGAAATCGACCAAAAGATTACAGACTTGGCAGAGCGTTATTTTAAGCTGCCCAAGGAGGTAACGGTTACAACCTATGACGGACGGGCTTATTTACAGGTAAATAAGGAAAAATATGATGTCATCATGGTGGATGCCTATCAAGATATTACGATACCGTTTCAGATGTCTACGGTAGAGTTTTTTACGATGGTAAAGGAGCATCTGGCAGAGGACGGCGTCATGGTCGTAAATATGAATATGCATTCTGATGAGGAGGGAACGATTAACCGTTATCTGTCTGATACGATTGCAAGTGTTTTTTCCAATGTATATACAGTCGATGTGAAATATTCCACAAATCGTGAGCTTTTTGCAACGGAAAATGCGGAGGCGGTCGAGAGGCTTTTTGATGGAATCCGGCGGCTTGGGGAGGGAGAGCTTTCCGAATTGCTTTCCCAGTTGGCGTATGCGCTTATGCCCTATCAGGAGGGAGGATATATTTTAACGGATGATAAGGCTGCGGTAGAGCTTCTTGGAATGAAGGTCATAGACAGCCTGATTGAGGGCGAGATTGGATATTATAAAAAGATTTTTCAGGAGGAAGGGATTGAAGGTTTGCTTCGCTAAAGAAAGCCCCTGATGGGGAAAGGGATGAAGGTAAGCTGATTTTCTATGAGGGAAAAATAGAAAGCGTTTTATGAAGTTTGTGAAATCCAAAACCCTCCGCAGGGGCAGTGGCTTGCGGAGGGAAAGGTGTTTTGCAATCTCTCTGGAGCCCAAAGTGTGCAGGGCTCATTTTTTTGTCTGATCTTGTCGCACAAGGCTGTAAAACCGATAGCCTCCCGAGAAATTGTAGCAACGATAGCCGTTTTGCGACAGAATCCGGCAGGCAACGTAGCTGCGCAGTCCGCTTTGGCACATCACATAGACCGGCTTATCTTTGGGGAGCTCGCTCAAACGCTCCCTTAAATCATCCAGAGGGATATTGAAAAATCCGTCCGCATGCCCCTTAGAAAATTCTCCCGGTGTTCGTGTGTCGAGCAGAGTAACGCTGCCGTCGCGAGGAAGGCGGTCGATTTCATCATGATGAAATTGGGCAACCTTGCCGGTTACAAGATTTTCAATCATGAAGCCTGCCATATTTACCGGATCCTTTGCTGAGGAGTAAGGCGGTGCATAGGCAAGGTCAAGCTCGCAGAGTTCAGTGGCCTTTAGCTGTGCGCGAATGGCAGTGGCAAGCACGTCAATGCGCTTGTCAACACCGTCAGACCCGATGATTTGAGCTCCAAGCAGTTTTTGTGTTTGCCGCTCATAGAGCACCTTCATTGTCATTGCTGTACCGCCCGGGTAGTAGGAGGCATGAGAGAGCGGAGAGAGGACAATGCGCTCATAGTCGATGTTCGCAGCCTTTGCAGCCGTCTCATTGATTCCTGTGGTTGCGACTGTCAGATCAAACAGCTTAATCACGGAAGAACCTTGTGAGCCATGATACACACTGCTTCCTCCGCAGACATTGTCTGCGGCAATACGCCCCTGCTTATTTGCAGGACCCGCAAGAGGAAGCAGGGTGCTAAGCCCTGTCACAAAATGGTTTACCGTCACTGCATCACCCACCGCATAGATGTCAGGAACGGAGGTTTCCATCCTTTCATTAACAAGAATGCTGTTTTTTGCACCGAGGGCAAGACCAGCATCCTTTGCTAGTTTTGTGTCGGGAGTCACGCCAATGGCAAGCACAACCATGTCTGCGGTAAGTTCTAAGCCATCGTCTGTCTTGACCCTTACCGTATCTGCGTCCTGCTTGATAGAAGAGACTGATTTTTCCAACAGAAGCCTTGCGCCCTTTTTCATAAAAAGAGAGTGAACAAGGCAGGCCATATCATAATCCAAGGGTGCGAGCAAGTGCTTTGGCTTTTGTATGATGGAGACAGAGACACCAAGCTGAAGTAGATTTTCTGCGATTTCCAGACCGATATAACCGCCGCCTGCTATGATGGCAGAGGCAGGCTTTTTCGTGCGCACAAAGCTGTGGAGACTATGGGTGTCTTCTACTGTCCTTAGGGTAAAAATCCTGTCTCCGGTAAGGTCAAATGCTTCTGGGCATACAGGTTTTGCGCCGGGGGAGAGAATGAGCTTATCATAGTTCTCCTCGTATATCCTTCCTGTTTCAAGCTCACAGGCGGTAACCGTCTTTTTCTCTGTGTCGATTGCGGTCACTTCATGTCGGACACGGACATCGACGCGAAATCTGCTCCAAAAGCTTTCCGGGGTTTGGAGAGTCAGCTCTCTTGGATTCGTGATGACACCGCCTACATAATAGGGCAGACCGCAGTTGGCATAGGAGACAAAGCCGGAACGGTCAAACATGACAATCTGTGCATTTTCATCCAAACGGCGAATTCTTGCTGCAGCAGACGCCCCGCCTGCAACTCCGCCTACAATTACAACCTTCATTTTATTTTCTCCTTTCCGTTCGGAATAATTCCTATGACGAAAATCAATTTGTGCTTCTAAGGCGTAGCGGTATCTTCCAGAAGGGGTGCAAGGTAGGAGCGTAACGTAGCCTCGTCCATTGCGCCTATATGGGAATTTACCGCAATCCCATCCTTGTCAAGAAAGACGGTCATGGGGATTGCGCTGACACCGTATGCGATTGCCGCATCGTAGGTCACATCAAAGTAGACGGGGAAGGTATAGCCTTCCTCGGAAAGGAACTGTGTGACACCCTCTATCGTTTCCCGTCTGCCGTCTGTAAGGTTGACCATCAAAAAGTCGACCTCCTCCTTGTACTCGGCAGCGAGAAGATCAAAGGCAGGAAGCTCTGATCTGCATGGACCGCACCAGGTTGCCCAGAAGTTGATGACAACCGGCTTTCCGAGAGAATCTGACAGATGAACTTCGTCGCCGTCCTGATTGAGCACCGTAAAATCGGGAGCCTGATTTTGCGCCTCCGTCTGTGCTGTGCTGTCAGGGTCTTTTGTATTGCCAGAGACTTCTGTGTCATCGGACTGTGTGGTGGAAATGCCCCTGCTTACGGGCGCCTTCTGCGGCTCATAGTGTTTTGACAGGTAGCGATAGCCTACGCTTGCGGCTATAAGAATGCCGATTAATGCAGCGGCGAGAACGATATACTTTGCATATTGTTTCATAGAAATTCTCCATTCCAAAATGATTGTTTACATGACTGATTTCACGAGAAAGCAGATAATACCAGGTTCATGAGTCCGAGCATCATCATGATACCGATAAAAATCAGAAACCATCCGCATATAAGATTTATAATCTTGTAATGCGCTTTTATAAAGGAAAATGCCATATTCAGCCGGTCGAGTAAAACGGCTGAGAGTAAAAACGGGATACCCAGCCCAAGCGAATAGGTCAAAAGAAGCAGGGCTCCTTTTTTCGCGCCGCCGGAGGAGGACGCAAGCATTAATGCCGAGCCTAAAAAGGCGCCGACGCAGGGCGTGAGGCTGACGGAATAAACTCCGCCAAAGAGGAAGGCAGAAAAAATACCTTTGATTTCTCTTGCAGAAGCGATTCCCTTAAAAAATGAAAGGGGAAGCACCTCCAGATATCCAAGACCGAATAAAACGACGAGAAAGCCGCTTACAAGATTGACGATTGTCTGGTGCTTGGAGAGAAAAGAGCCAAGTGTTCCGGCAAATAAGCCAAGAGTGGTAAATACCAGCGTAAAGCCGAGAACAAAGGCAGCGGCCTTAAGCAAGGTTCGATGTTTTTGATTGGCACCGCCTGCGAAATATGAAATATACAGCGGCAACATAGGAAGCATGCAAGGGGATAGAAAAGAAATAATACCCTCCAAAAATGTAATAAGATACTGCAATTTTTGTTCTCCTTGTTTTCCATGATAGTCATAGTCTACTGGCTTTGCCCGGGATATACCGTGATTTGGTTACGGAACAAAACGGGTATATCTTTAGCGCAGCATTTTTTCTTTCAAAGAAAAAAGTTGGATGTTTCCGTTTTTGCGCAATGGCGCATGGGGCAAGGTCTTTCCGTGAAAGAAAAACACGGAGCAGAGCTTGCTGTTCCGTGTGGGGAATGCGGTCTAATTTAGATTTCTCAAGCCATCAATGTCCTTAATGAGAATACGCCCCCTTTTTAAGTCCACCAGTCCCCTCTCTACAAAGCGCTTTAGCATGCGGGCAACCACCTCTCTGGCAGAGCTGATGTGCCGTGCAATCTGCTCGTGCGTCATTTCGATTTCGTTTGTTCCGGTACGGTCATATTCCGAAACGAGAAAGGAGGCTAGCCTTGCATCAAAGCCCATAAATAAAATTTGCTGCATCGTCCATACGACAGAAGAAAAGCGTTGACTTAGCACCTCGAACATATAGCAGCGGACATAGATATTTTGTTCTGCGAGTTTTGAAAAAATACCGGAGCTTACAACGAGCACGGTGCAGTCCGTATCCGCGATCATCTGCGGGTCAAAGGTAATTTGCCGGATGACGCAGGATGCGGACAATACACAGGCATCACCTTCGTACAGGCGAAATAGCGTAATCTCACGACCTTCCTCTGATAGGATATAGGTTCGCAGCTCTCCCGAGAGAAGCAATATCATGCCAAGACATTCGGTTCCGTAGCTGTGAAGGATACCATTCTTTGCATAGGTATGCAGGGCGGAATGGTCTTCAACCAGCTTTTTTTCATTTGCAGAAAGGTGTGCCCAGTAGGGAAGCCTTTCCAGATATTTCTTTTTATCGTCCATGTTCCGCTCCTGCCTGAAAATTTTTACGTTACGCTTTCCAGAGACCATGCAGATTGCAATATGCGTAGACTGCCTCTACTTCGTCTCCGTCGCAAAGTGCGAAGCAAACGCTCGGCGCGCTGCCCGGTACAAGCGCCTTTCTTTGGTTGCCAAATTTCGTTTGCAGAGAAACCCACTCAATGTAGTGCTCCTCTGTCATCGGATGCGCAGCAGACCCAACGGTTACGATAACCTGATTGTCCTTTGTCTCATACACCGGAATATGCTTTTCTGCAGAAGCATCCGTTGTTCCCGGAACAAGCTCTGTCATCTTTTGCCCACAGCACATAATCGGGACACCCTTATCTTTTACCATCGCAATGATATTTCCACAATGTGCACAAATATAAAATTTTTGTTCCATGATTTCTTCCTCCATTTTTTCGTTTATTCAGTCGATAATAGTTTGCTTTGTTTGCTGCATTTTCCTCCGCAATAGGGAGCTGCGGAGCCATCGCAGATACGATAGTGACCACCGGAAATAATGAGGCGGGAGCCATTTACAATGCAGTCCGCCAGCTTTTGACGGGCATCTTGATAAATCTCCGTTACAGTAGTTCGGGATATTGCCATTCGCTTGGAGCATTGCTCATGCGTCTGCTTTTCAAAGTCAATAATCCGTATGACTTCAAACTCATCGACGGAAAGACAGACAGTCTTAGCCTGCTCTATGCCATTTGGAGAAAATTCCGCAAATTTTGGCTCGCAGCAAATCCTGCGACTGCGCTTTGGTCGTGACATTGCATTGCCTCCATTCCGTTATATGTCGGAAAAATTATAGCATGCGACCGCAACAAGAAATGTGACTAGGTCACGTTTTGGAAGAAAATGGCTGTGATAAGGATTTTAGGATTGCCGCTCTTGTTCTTTCTTCCACACAGAGCCTTTCCGTTGGCTCATGGATATCCTGCAAGTAATGCGCATCGGAATTGTGAAGCATTCTGCATTCGTTTAGATAACGGTGCGCTTGGCTTAAAAGAGGGAGATTTGCACGGTGCGTTACCTCTGCCGTGAGAAATTTGCTGTCAGGCGGAATAAAGCCAAGATTGGAAATCAGGCTGTTGGAGGGACTGTCAATATGAGCAGGAAACATAACGCCGTCATGGCTTTTTACCAAATCCCACAAATTGTGAAAGGAGATGTCCGCACTGTGAATCAGCAGATGGGGAATTGTTCCGCAGATTTTGTCAAACGGATCGTAAATCTGCTGTTTGCCAAAAACAGTCTCATCGTTTGGGAATTTGATAAGCCTTTGCTCTACATAAGTGTCAAATTCCATTGCTTTTTCCAGCGTGGGGAAAAGGCATACAGCGTGCACCTCCTCGATTGTGCAGATTTCCATTCCCGGAATTGCCACAAGATCATATTCTGCTGCGGCAGCAAGCAGGGCGGGGCAGTTTTTACAGGAATTGTGGTCGGTCAGTGCGATTACATCAAGACCCTTGAGCGCAGCCATACCTACAATATTGGAGGGAGTCATGTCATCGTCTCCGCAAGGGGATAAGCAGGAGTGGATGTGCAAATCGTAAGTAAGGCTAATCATGAAGCATCTGATAAAGCGTCAGTGCCGCTTCAAATACGGACATTTCTGTCTGAAATACCGTAATGGACTGCTCCTTTGCTTTTTTTACCACTGCATCCTCGGGCGTGATGCCTTCTGCAAGAATGACGCAGGCGGTATCTGTTAGGGCTGCCACTGCCAGAGTGTTCACATTTCCCATGACTGTGACCCAACCGCAGCCGGAGGGTGCCTTTCCCATCGCAATGCTTAATAAATCACAGCAAAAAGGCGCTGTAATCTCCCGCTGCAGTGTATCCCCTTTGTTTATCAGCGTAAATACTTGACTCTCGATTAAAGCTTGTACTGTCATTTCTTTTCCTGCCTTTCTTTTTCTGTGAAAGTTTCCAAAAGCGCTACTTCTTCAGACAGCTTACGCAGTTGTTCCTTAAGTGATGTCAAATTTTCCCGCTCTCCCCACATTCCGGCATGAACATCATCCGACAGGGCAGACGTCTCATCAAGGAGCCGATGTAGATTCTCCCTAACGTAATAAGCACAATCCTGTTCCGCTGCCTTTCCCCGAACAATATCCTCGGCCAGAGCCTTGCAGGTGGGAGCACCGCAGGAGCCGCAATCCAGGCCTGGAAGCTTTTTGCATAGGCGCTCAACCTGATTTAAGCGTGCAAAGCTTTCCAGTATGCTTTCCCCAAGATGGAGGACAGGCTCATAAGTAATTTCCTCTGACTGCAGAACAAGATGTTCTATCCCGGGCTCCATATGGCTTCTGGAAACAGGCATATACTTGCTAAGATGCTTTAGCTTTGCCTCGGCGGCATATGGATTTTCGACGGTCAGCACACCACCGACACAGCCTCCGCTGCAGGCGCTAAGCTCCACAAACTTGAGATTGGAGAATTTTTGATCCTCCAAATCCTCAAGGACACGGATGACATTTTCGATTCCGTCTGCCGTAAGATAATTTTCAAGAAGCAGACCTGCCGCTTCGCCGCCCCTGCGTCCGAAACCAATGCCGATTTTTCCGCATGCATTGATTTCCCGTATGCTGCCTTGGAAGGCCTCCATCTGAGAAACGAGCTGCGGGTAAAGCTCCTTGATGGCCAGTACATGATCCACTTGACTTTTCTTTGTGCCAAGCGGGGAGCGTGCATAGGTTACCTTAGATGGACAGGGAGAAAGAAAAAAGATGCCGATTTTTTCTCTTGGCAGCCCGGTCTTTTCCATCGCGGCTTGCGCAGCCAGAGAGGCCGCAACCTCCATAGGCGGGTTGATTGGAAGCAGATTGGGAAGCAGATTGGGAAAGCGCATCCGAATCAGACGGACAACCGAAGGACAGGCAGTGCTGATATACGGCAGCCCATCGGCATGCTCCTTTATGTACGCTCGGGTAGCCTCTGAGACAATCTCTGCAGCCGCACCGACCTCGTATACGTCATCAAAGCCCATTGCCAAGAGCGTATTTAAGATAAGATTCACATCATCCAGATTGTTGAATTGCCCGTAAAGAGAGGAATCGGGTAATGCGATGGTGTATGCATATTGCTTTTGCAGGTCGGCTTTGTCATAGGTGGACTGCTTGGCATGATACTGACATACCCGGATACACTCGCCGCAGTCGATGCAGAATTTGCTTTCGATTCTTGCCTTTCCGTTTCGGACTCGGATTGCTTGGGTCGGGCAACGCTTGAGGCAGTCAATGCAGCCCTTGCAGAGTTCTTCCTGAAGCCCCACGGAATGGTAAAATTTATCATGATAAAATTGATCCATTATATTTTCACCACCATACGAATTGTAGTTCCTACTCCCAATGTTGTCTCTAAGTCCATCTCATCCGAGCATTTTTTCATATTGGGCAGACCCATGCCGGCGCCAAAGCCCAAGGAGCGTATTTCATCCGGCGCCGTGGAATAGCCCTCCTGCATGGCCAGCTCCACATCGGGAATCCCGGGACCTTCATCTGTTAAAACCATTGCGACTTCCTCAGGAGAAATCTCTACGGTAATCACGCCGCCTCTTGCATGAATGACCATATTAATCTCTCCCTCATACATGGCGATGGCAACCTTGCGTACGACATCGGGACGGATGCCTAAGAGCTTTAATTTGCTCTTTACATCGCTGCTGGCTTCCCCTGCTCTGGTAAAATCCTCTGCGGAAATCTCATAGGTTAAAATAATGTGTTCACTCATCCAAAGAACCTCCACGCAAGCCTGCCTGATAAAGCATTCCGCAGGAAAAAAACATTTTCTGCTCTGTTTCCAGTATGACAAGTCCGAGTGCCCTTGCCATATCTAGGATGTCTTTGGTCGGCTGCTTGCCCCGAACAAAAATGATACACCCGATATCCAGCATCTCTGCGGTGCGGATTACCTGAGGATTGCATAAGCCGGTCAGCAATATGGAATAGTCCTTGGGAAATGCCAATACGTCACTCATCATATCAGAGGCAAAGGCACTTTTTACTTCTCTGTCCAAATATTCTTTTCCGACTAAAACCTTGGCATTTAATATGCCGCAAACATCGGCTAGCGTCATAATAATCTCCTTTTTGTCCGTTCTCCTGTTTTTATGCATTTAGAATAGCATGAATAGCGCAGATTATCAATAAAAAAAATCGTTATTAATTTAACATTTAATATAATTTGAGACTGTGTTTTTTGCATGCTTTTTCTAGACTTTTTTTGCATATCATGTTAAAGTGGAAATATATGGCAAAAACAAGTAGGAGGTAATGGCATGGCTTGCACAAAACAATGCGTTCCCTTTCGCGGAACAAAGGAGCAGGAGGCCGCTTTAAGAGAAGCGATTGACCTGCTCAAGGACACAAAAGGCGCTCTGATGCCGATTATGCAAAAGGCGCAGGAGATATACGGATATCTCCCCATTGAAGTACAGACGATGATTTCGGACGAGATGGGCATTCCGTTGGAAAAAATTTATGGAGTTTCCACGTTTTATTCTCAGTTTGTGCTCCAACCCAGAGGGCAATATCACATCTCTGTCTGTCTTGGTACTGCGTGTTATGTAAAGGGCTCCGGAGACATTCTAAAGAAACTGGAAGAATTATTGGGAATTGCAAACGGAGAATGCACTCCGGACGGAAAGTTTTCTCTGGACTCCTGTCGCTGTGTGGGTGCTTGCGGGTTGGCACCTGTTATGATGATTAATGATGAGGTGTACGGAAAGCTGACGGTGGACGAGATTGCCGGCATTTTGGAAAAATATTAAGGGATGATGACTGAGCTTTCTTTAAATGTGTTGGATGTAGCAGAAAATTCCATCCGGGCAAAGGCTTCTTTGGTTTGCATTACAGTGACGGTTGATACAGGGGCGGATTTGTTGACAATCATCATTGAAGACGATGGCTGCGGGATGAATGAGGAAGAGGTGGGGCGTGTGCAAGACCCATTTTTTACGACACGAACCACACGGAATGTTGGGCTTGGAATTCCCTTTTTTCAATATGCCGCAGAGAGCGCCGGAGGGCACTTTCAGGTGAAGTCGGAAAAAGGAAGGGGAACGACGGTGACAGCTACCTTTCTGCTTTCTCATATTGACAGAATGCCGTTGGGGGATATCAGTGCGACAATACATACCTTGATTGTGTATCACCCTGATACGGATTTTCTCTATATCTACAGCTACAACGGTGCATCCTTTACACTGGATACGAGACAGTTCCGGCAGGTACTGGGAGACATTCCCTTAAATGCTCCTGAGGTGTCTGGTTATATCATGGAATATCTGACAGAAAACAAACTGGAAGCGGACAAAGGTGCGGTTTACTAAAACGCACAGGATAGGAAAAATCGTGTAAAAAATTTATATGTGCAAGATTTTTTACACGCAAATTTGTGCCTGCGGCTTGAGGTTTGCAGGCAGAGAGAAAGGCATGGTGACGAATATGAAATCTCTTGAAGAATTAAAAGCCATCCGTGAAAAGATGCAGAGCCAAATTGGCCTGCGGGCGGAGGGAGACACACAGACACGTGTAGTTGTTGGTATGGCTACCTGCGGAATTGCCAGTGGAGCAAGACCTGTTCTGACGGCATTTTCCACACTGGTGCAGGAAAAGAATCTGACAGACAAGGTTTCCGTTACGCAGACAGGCTGCATTGGTTTATGCCAGTATGAGCCGATTGTTGAAGTAATGGAGCCGGGTAAGGAGAAGGTAACCTACATTAAGATGGATGCCGAAAAGGTGGCAGAGGTCGTAGAGAGACACCTGATAGGCGGTCATGTGGTAGAGGCATACACGTTAAATTCCGTAGACATCAAATAGGAGGGGAAACAAATGTATCGTTCACACGTATTGGTTTGCGGCGGAACCGGATGTACTTCCTCCGATAGCCCGCAGATTATAGAAAAGTTAAAAATCGAGATTGAAAAGCAGGGACTTAAGGACGAGGTTTCTGTGGTTCAGACAGGTTGTCATGGTCTTTGTGCTCTGGGACCTATTATGATTGTCTATCCGGATGCCAGTCTTTATTCGGAGGTGTCAGTTGAGGATATTCCGGAAATCGTATCGGAGCATCTGCTAAAGGGGCGGGTTGTCACAAGACTCCTTTATCAGGAAACGGTGACATCGTCGGGAATAAAGTCTTTGGCAGATACGGATTTTTATAAGAAGCAGCATCGTATTGCGCTTCGAAACTGTGGAATCATCAATCCCGAAATCATCGAGGAATACATAGGAACCGGTGGCTACGCAGCACTGGGTAAGGTTTTGACAGAGATGACGCCGGAAGAGGTCATCCAGAGCATATTGGACAGCGGGCTGCGCGGCAGAGGAGGCGGTGGATTCCCCACCGGGTTAAAATGGAGGCTTGCCAGCCAAAACGATGCAGATCAAAAATATGTCTGTTGTAATGCAGACGAGGGAGACCCGGGAGCATTTATGGATCGCTCCATTTTGGAGGGAGACCCGCATACCGTGCTGGAAGCAATGGCGATTGCAGGCTATGCCATTGGGGCTTCTCAGGGATATATCTATGTTCGTGCCGAGTATCCGATTGCGGTAGAGCGTTTGAAAATTGCCATCAATCAGGCAAGAGAGATGGAGCTGCTTGGCGATCATATCTTCGGAACCGATTTCTCCTTTGACATTGATCTAAGACTGGGAGCGGGAGCCTTTGTGTGTGGAGAAGAGACTGCTCTTATGACCTCAATTGAGGGAAATAGAGGAGAGCCAAGACCGCGTCCTCCATTCCCGGCTCAAAAAGGCTTGTTTGGCAAACCGACCATTCTAAATAACGTGGAGACTCTTGCGAATATTCCGCAGATTATTTTAAACGGAGCGGACTGGTTTGCAAGTATGGGAACCGAAAAATCCAAGGGAACAAAGGTGTTTGCGCTGGGTGGTAAGGTTCGCCATACCGGATTGGTTGAAATTCCAATGGGTACTACGCTCCGAGAAGTAATTGAAGAAATCGGAGGAGGCATTCCGGGAGGCAAGAAGTTTAAGGCGGCTCAGACGGGAGGACCGTCCGGCGGATGCATTCCGGCAGAGCATTTTGATATTCCCATTGACTACGACAATCTGATTTCCATTGGCTCTATGATGGGTTCCGGCGGCTTAATCGTTTTGGATGAGGATGACTGTATGGTAGACATCGCAAAATTCTTTTTGGAGTTTACAGTCGAAGAATCCTGCGGAAAGTGTACGCCCTGCCGTGTCGGAACGAAACGTATGCTGGAAATGCTTGAGAAGATTACAAATGGGCAGGCGACCATGGAGGATTTGGATAAGCTGGAAGAGCTCTGCCACTATATCAAACAGAATTCCCTGTGTGGACTGGGACAGACGGCTCCCAATCCGGTGCTCTCTACACTCCATTTCTTCCGCGATGAGTATGAGGCGCATATTCAGGAAAAAAGATGTCCTGCGGGTGTGTGTAAGGCGCTTCTTTTCTACCACATTGATGCGGAAAAATGTAAGGGATGTACCTTGTGTGCCAAAAATTGTCCCGCAGAGGCCATTGCCGGCAGCGTAAAACAGCCTCATATCATTGATTTGCAAAAATGCATCAAGTGCGGTGCTTGTATGGAAAAATGTAAATTTGATGCAATCTATAAACAGTAATGGAGGAGAATCAGGATGGAGAATATTACAATCAGAATTAACGGAATTGAAGTCAGTGCTCCAAAGGGCTCAACCATACTGGAAGCAGCCAGATTGGCTCATATTGAGATTCCTACCTTATGCTTTTTAAAAGAGATTAATGAAATTGGAGCATGTCGTATCTGTGTGGTTGAAGTAAAGGGAGCCAGAAGCTTAGTTGCCTCCTGCGTATATCCGATTGATGAGGGGATGGAGGTATGGACGAATACGCCCAAGGTCTTGGATTCCAGGAGAAAGACCCTGCAGCTTTTGTTGTCCAACCATAACCGCAAATGTCTTTCCTGTGTGCGGAGCAAAAATTGTGAGCTGCAGACACTGACCAGAGAGCTCGGAGTGGAGGACGAGAGCTATTATGAGGGAGAAAAAACACCATCAGAGATAGACGCAAGCGCGGCGCATATGATTCGCGATAATAGCAAATGTGTCTTGTGCAGACGCTGCACTGCTGTCTGTGAAAAGACACAGAGCATCGGAGTAATCGGAGCGAATGAGCGAGGCTTTGACACTTTTATCGGCTCGCCCTTTGGCATGGGTCTGGGCGAAACAAGCTGCGTATCCTGCGGACAGTGTATCGCAGTCTGTCCGACAGGAGCTCTTTCCGAAAAGGATTCCATTCAGGAGGTGCTTGATGCGATTGCAGACCCCGCAAAGCACGTGATTGTTCAGACCGCTCCTGCCGTGAGGGCAGCCTTGGGCGAATGCTTTGGATACCCAATTGGTACCAATGTAGAGGGAAAGATGGCGACAGCCCTGCGCATGGCCGGATTTGACAAGGTATTTGATACCAACTTTGGTGCAGACTTAACGATTATGGAGGAGGCGCATGAATTTGTAGATCGTGTGAAAAACGGCGGTGTCCTGCCGATGATTACCTCCTGTTCTCCGGGATGGATTAAATATTGTGAGCACTACTTCCCGGACATGACAGAGCACTTATCAAGCTGTAAGTCACCTCAGCAGATGTTTGGTGCGATTGCAAAATCTTATTATGCAGAAAGAATGGGCATTGACGCAAAGGATATTGTATCGGTCAGCATTATGCCCTGTACTGCAAAGAAATTTGAAATTCAAAGACCGGATCAGGCGGCAAACGGAGTTCCTGATGTGGATTACGCTCTGACAACCAGAGAGCTGGGAAGAATGATTGAGCGGCTGGGAATTAAGTTTGATCTGCTTGAGGATGGAGCGTTTGATGCGCCATTGGGACTTGGAACAGGAGCGGCAGTTATTTTCGGTGCTACCGGAGGTGTTATGGAAGCCGCGCTTCGTACCGCAGTAGAGACGATGACGGGCGAAGAACTGACGAGTCTGGACTTCTATAATGTACGCGGTATGGAAGGAATCAGAGAGGCAACCTACAATGTTGCCGGCATGGAAGTAAAGGTTGCGATTGCATCCGGGCTTGCAAATGCAAGAGAGCTGCTCAACAAGGTAAAATCCGGCGAGGTGAGCTACCATTTCATTGAGATTATGGGATGTCCGGGAGGATGTGTCAATGGCGGAGGTCAGCCGCAGCAGCCGGGATATATCCGCAATACCGTAGATATCCGTGCACTGCGGGCCAAGGTATTGTATGATTCCGATAAGGAGAATCCAATCAGAAAGTCACATGAGAATCCTGCGATCAAGGAATTGTACGGAACCTATCTGGGAGAGCCGGGTGGAGAGAAAGCGCATCATTTGCTGCATACAACATATGTAAAAAGAAGCATAAATCAGTGTGGGTAAACGCACAAATGGGGGTGTCCAAGCGTCATGAAATGACAGAAGGGCACCCCCGCTCTTTGCAAATGAGGCCTTGTGAGCGCTGCTTTATTTTAGGATGTTGATGGAAATGGCATGCTGTGATATAATAAAATCCGACTTTGTAATCCGGAAGATTATGGAAAGGATTCGCATTCATTTGAATGCGGATTGTAAATGTTTATTTTGGAGGATTTTTTATGAAGAAAATCATTTCGGTTTTTATGGCAGTATGCTTTGTAGCAGGAAGCCTAAGTGCTTGCTCTGCTCCGACACAGGCGGCGAATTCTGATAAAATCAGCATTGTTACGACAATCTTTCCTCCTTACGATTGGACACGCGAGATTTTGGGGGAGAGAATGGAGAACACAGAGCTTACCATGCTGATGGACACGGGTGTTGATTTGCACAGCTATCAGCCTACTGCGGACGATATGGTAAAAATCTCTGCCTGTGATATGTTTATCTATGTTGGCGGAGAGTCGGATGAGTGGGTGGCGGATGCGCTTAAGGAAGCGACAAATGAAGATATGATTGTCATCAATCTCTTGGATGTGTTGGGAGACGCAGTAAAGGAGGAAGAATGGATCGAGGGGATGGAGCCGGAGGATGAGCATGCACACGAGGAAGAGGGGCATGAAGGAGAAGGACATGAGGAAGAAGGAGATGCAAACATGCACGATGAGGGGCATGCGGCCGATGAGCACGTCTGGCTGTCCCTGAAAAATGCAGCGTCACTTTGCTCCCATCTTGCGGATGCGCTTGGACGTATGGATTCTGCCCATGCAGATGAATACAGGGCAAATGCAGATGCTTATATCAAGCACCTGAGTGAGCTGGACGGAAAGTATGAGGAGGTGGTAGCTTCGGCAACCCAAAGAACCTTGCTGTTTGCGGATCGCTTCCCATGCCGTTACCTCGTGGATGATTATGGTATTGATTATTATGCTGCTTTTGCGGGCTGCTCTGCCGAGACGGAAGCAAGCTTTGAGACGATTGCCTTTCTTGCACAGAAAGTGGATGAGCTGGGACTTACCAATGTCCTGACAATTGAGGGGAGCAATCAAAAAATTGCCGATACTGTTATAAACAACACAACAGAAAAAAACCAGAAGGTCTTAGTCTTAGACTCTTTGCAGTCCATCACGGCTGCGGATGTGAAAAACGGTGCGACCTATTTTGCCATCATGGAAGAAAATCTGGAAGTGCTAAAGGCGGCCTTGAAGTAAGGAGGGAACGACGATGGCTTTGCTTACCTGTCAAAACGTATCACTTGGGTATGATGCAAAGATAATTTTGGAAAAACTGAATTTTTCCGTTGCGGAGGGAGACTATTTGTATATTGTCGGAGAAAATGGCTCGGGGAAAAGTACGCTCATGCGAACCATCCTCGGCTTACAGCCTTCGCTTGGCGGCAAGATTCTGACCGGGAGCGGCTTAAGGAGGAATGAGATCGGATATCTGCCCCAGCAGACGGAGGCACAAAAGGATTTCCCGGCATCCGTAAAAGAAATTGTTGTTTCGGGATTTCAGAGCAGGTGCGGCTTACGCCCGTTTTATACGAAGGAGGAAAAGCAGCTTGCATTGGATCATATGGAGAAG
>JAQXLR010000029.1 GCA_029012225.1 Clostridiales bacterium | reverse complement strand
TTTCACTGCAGCCGAACTTCTCATAAATTTCTTTTCCAATCGTTGTCTTTAAATCATGAAAGGCAGGCAGGCAGTGCATAAAAATAGCTTCCTTTTTTGCATTTGCCATAGCCGCACGATTTACCTGATACGGCATCAAATCTCGAATCCGCTCCTCCCATACTGCATCCGGCTCACCCATGGATACCCAAACATCCGTATAGATAACATCTGCCTCCTTGGTTCCCTCCTGCACATCCTCTGTCAACAGAATAGACGCACCCGTCTCCTCTGCGAGTTTTCTGCAATATGTAACAAGCTCCTCATCCGGAAAATATTTCTTTGCCGTACATGCAACAAAATTCATCCCAAGCTTTGCACAGGTTACCATCAGGGAATTGCCCATGTTATACCGGGCATCTCCCATATACACAAGCTTTACTCCTCTTAGGCTGCCTACGTGTTCTTGAATCGTAAGCATATCTGCCAGCATCTGTGTCGGATGAAATTCATTTGTCAGTCCATTCCACACCGGTACCCCTGCATATTTTGCAAGCTCCTCTACGATATCCTGTCCAAAACCGCGGTATTCAATTCCGTCATACATGCGCCCCAACACCCGGGCTGTATCTGCGATACTCTCCTTTTTTCCGATCTGGGAGCCGGAAGGGTCTAAATACGTTACATGCATGCCAAGATCATGGGCTGCCACCTCAAATGCACAGCGGGTTCGTGTGCTCGTTTTCTCAAAAATCAACGCAATATTTTTTCCTCTTAAAACATCATGGCAAATCTGTTCTTTTTTCTTTTTCTTTAAATCTGCTGCCAACTCAATTAAGCCTAGAATTTCCTCCGGCTCATAATCCATAAGCTTTAAAAAGTTACGTCCTTTTAATTTCACTTTCCAATTCTCCTCTTCTGGCACGGATGGAACAATCGGGCTGCCATATACATGACAGCCCGCCTGTTCCTACAACTTTTCGTTTGCTGCAATTTCTGTTACTGATTTTGCAAGTCCTGCGATTCCCTGAATCTCGGATGGAATGATAATCTTTGTCGCTTTTCCGTCTGCTGCCTTTGCAAATGCCTCCAGACTCTTTAACTGGATAACGCCCTGATCCGGCGCTGCCTCCTTTAGCATCTTAAGACCATCTGCATTTGCCTGCTGAATCTTAAGAATTGCTTCCGCCTGTCCCTCTGCCTCACGAATCGTCGCCTCTTTTTTCGCCTCGGCGCGTAGAATCGCTGCCTGCTTTTCTGCCTCAGCATCCAAAATTGCCGATTCCTTCTTTCCTTCCGCAACAAGGATGGTCGATTTCTTTTCACCCTCTGCTCGCAGAATCGCCTCTCTTCTCTCACGCTCTGCCTTCATCTGCTTCTCCATCGCATCCTGAATCGCAGAAGGAGGAATGATATTCTTTAACTCCACACGATTGACCTTGATTCCCCATGGATCTGTCGCCACATCGAGTGTCGCACGCATCTTTGTATTGATGGTCTCTCTGGAAGTCAGCGTCTCATCCAGCTCCAAATCACCAATGATATTACGCAGTGTTGTGGCCGTTAAATTCTCAATCGCCATGATTGGATTTTCAACGCCATATGCATACAGCTTCGGATCCGTAATCTGGAAGTATACGACCGTATCAATCTGCATCGTTACATTATCCTTGGTAATAACAGGCTGCGGCGGAAAGTCCACCACCTGCTCCTTTAAAATGACTCTTCTCGCCACCCGGTCAATAAATGGCGCTTTAAAATGAGGTCCCACACCCCACGTCGCCAGATAAACGCCAAGCCGTTCCACAATTATGGCGTGTGCCTGCGGCACGATTTTAATACACGATACGGCAATAATTAACGCCAACACAATTAAAATAATCAATGCAGTCATCATAATAATTCCCATAAGAACCCTCCATTCTGTTTTTAATTAGTATCTCCATATGTCTACCATATTACTATATCTCCCTTTAAATTACAAGAAGCAGAAAAAAATTGCATTCGCAGTCAATCCCTATGATTGCTGCAAATGCAATTTCTTCTAATAAAATACATGGTTCCCGATTACCACTCCCGGCTGTCCGGAAGATGCTCTCTTAAAGCGTGTTGCCCCGCCTGTATTATCCATACCATTGATTGCCTCTGCTGCCGCCTGCAAACAGCTTGCCTTTGGCCCTGCGGCGATTACGCTCGCCACCTTTCCCCTTCCCGCCGGAGGAAATTGACCGCTCTGGTAAATGACCCCATAGATGCTTCCTGCATATCTTCCGGAACGCAGACGATTCATAACGACCGCTCCGACTGCAAGCTGACCCTCGTAAGGCTCACTGCCCGCCTCACACTGAATCAAAGCGGCCAGCAGTGTCACATCATCTACCGATGCTGCCACCGACTCATTTTGAACTGTCCCCGCAGATGCAACCTGCGCAGCCTTTTTTGCCGCTTCCTCTTCTGCCTTCTTTGCCAGAGCCGCCCTTTCTTCTTCTATGGTGATTCCTTCGCCCAATGCCAATGCAGTTGTTACATATTCTGCGCTCACATATCCGGTCGTTCCGGCATATTCTACCGCAATCCATTCATCCGTGGATACTGCGTCATCCGCCACTGTCAAAGTCGTTCCTGTGGACACTGCCGTAATGACCGAGCTCTCCGGATCTGCAGCACTTCTGACTCTAAGGCCGTTTGTTAAAATCTCCGCCTTCGTATCAAAATTTGCTTTTGCATAATTCATTGCATCGATGCCGACCAGACAGTATGCATTGCTCACATATCCATCCACATTGCCGGAACGCACATGTGTCCACTGCTCTCCGTACTCGACAACCTCTGCCACAGCGCCTTTATACAACTTGCCTACCACCGTAGCATTCGGGTCTCCCGCTTCCCTGACATAGAGAAATTCATCCACATCTGCCATCAGTCGATTCTGCCAAAGCATCTCCTCTTCACTCATGGGGGGCTCTGCAACCGCTGATTCTGCTACGGCCACAAGCTGTGCCTGCACATGCTCCACGCTTACCAGCCTCTCATCCATCGCGGCATAAGCTCCCATTTCCATTTGATCTAAATACGCAATAATACCTGCTCTTCCGCTTGTATCCGAGTCCGTTGCTGTCTCCTCTACAGTCGGTGCTGCCGGTGCCTCCGCAACCGGTTTTACACTGGCAGCTTCTGCGATTGTTCCCATCATGACCAGCGAACCGGCAATCATGATACTCTCAATCGCTCTCTTTTTCACATTCATAGAAACCTCCACTGGTGCATTCTATTTATTGAAATAGTATTACGCCTTTGTTCCGTTTTATTCGTATTTTATTACAATTATTACGGATTTGTTACATCGAATTATAGCAAAGCGAAAACTCTTTGTCAAGCATTCTATCGGCTTCCGGATTTTTATATGTTCTGCGCAAAAGAACACGATGCGGTGTCTGCTTTTACAACATCTTTCCTATGGAAAGAAAAAGCCACGCAATGTTTCCAAACAACAAAACATTCCGCAGCATTTTCACGCTTCCTTCTTTTCTTTACAATCTCTTAAGCAGTATCTCTCTCTCCTTCTCGTACCCCGGCTTTCCTAAAAGGGCAAACATATTTTTCTTATAACTCTCCACTCCCGGCTGATCAAATGGATTTACTCCCAATAGATAACCGCTGACTCCCACTGCAAACTCAAAGAAATACAGCAGCTCTCCAAGGAAAAACTCATTCTGCTCAGGAATCTTTATCATAAGGTTTGGCACATTTCCGTCCGTGTGCGCCAAAATCGTTCCATTCATCGCACTCTTATTGACAAAATCCATGTCCTTTCCTGCGAGATAATTCAAGCCGTCGAGATCTACTGCCTCCTCCTCTATCGCAATCATCTCTTTTGCTTTTTCTACATTTAATACTGTCTCAAACAACATTCTCGCGCCGTCTTGGATAAACTGCCCCATAGAGTGTAAGTCTGTTGTAAAATCAACGGATGCCGGGAACAGACCCTTTTGATCCTTTCCCTCGCTCTCTCCATAAAGCTGCTTCCACCACTCAGCCACATAGTGAAGGCTCGGCTCATAATTAGCAAGCACCTCAATGGCTTTCCCCTTGCGAAGCAAAATATTGCGAATTGCCGCATACTGCAAAGCATCATTTTTTGCAAAATCTTTCTCCAATGCCAGCCTTCTGCCCTCTGCGGCTCCTTCCATTAACGCATCAATGTTTGCCCCGCTTACCGCAATCGGGAGAAGTCCGACTGCGGTAAGCACGGAAAACCGTCCGCCCACATCATCCGGAACAACAAACGTCTCGTATCCTTCCTCTGTCGCGAGATTTTTCAGCGCTCCCTTTGCCTTATCCGTTGTGGCATAAATTCTCTTCGCCGCGCCTTCCTTTCCATATCTTTTCTCAAGCAGAGCCTTAAATACACGAAACGCAATCGCAGGCTCTGTAGTCGTTCCTGATTTTGATATCACATTCACAGAGAAATCCCTGTCCCCAATCACATCAATAAGTCCTTTTAAATAAGCAGCGCTGATGCTATTCCCTGCATAATAAATCTCCGGTGTCTGCCGCACATTTTGGGGAATGTTATTATAAAATCCATGTCTTAAAAACTCAATCGCGGCTCTCGCTCCAAGATAAGAACCCCCGATGCCAATGACAACCAGCACCTCAGATTCACTTTGAATCTTCTTTGCAGCCTTCTTAATCCTTGCAAATTCGTCTTTGTCATAGTCCACCGGCAAGTCAATCCATCCCAGAAAATCATTCCCGGCACCTTCTCTGGAAAGCAGCTGTGCTTGTGCATCTGCTGCAAGCTTACTCATATAGGACACTTCTTTGTCATGGATAAAATCTTTCGCTTTTGAGTAGTCAAATGTTACTTTTTCCACCTTTCACACTCCTTTGTTCTTATTGCATAATTCAAACTTCTTGAAATTATTTTATCAAACCTGTTTGGGTATCGCAAGCGATTTCTGGCATACATAGCTTGCCGTATCTGTCACGCAATCACGGAAATACTTCTTCTAACACTGCATCCAGCAGCTTCTCCCTTTGTGCCTCTGCTCTTGGCTGTATCCCTGTCTCCTTTAAGACGGCAGACTTCTCCTCTTTTCTCATATCACGCATTGCAAACAACTCCTGCTGCGTGCGGATATCTTCTACCGCTCCAAGCACCGCTTTTGTCTGCCTTGTATTTCTTTTTATCTTATGTAATGACACCGTCAGAAGAATCAGGTTAAAGCCGCTCAATGCCACAGCAATCAAACCGGATTTTTCTGCCAAAAAAAGTCCTATCTGCTCCATATGTCCATCCTCTCTTTCCTGTCTCCGCCAGATGCCTGTACGGAGATTATATTCTCCTTCATTATAGAGTATTTTTTTTATTTGGAAAGAGAAAATACCACTCTTTTTATCGCAAATTACGACATCTTCCATTTTGCAAGTCTTTTCTTGACTTTTGCGCATAAGGGTATTATAAATAGGAGAGGAAAGGACTGGTTATTTAATTATGAAAAAAATTGTGATGACCGGCGGTGGTACTGCCGGACATGTGACTCCCAATATCGCATTAATCCCGGCCTTGCGAAATGAGGGCTTTGAGATTTCCTATATTGGGTCTTACGATGGAATTGAGAAGCGTCTGATTGAGGAAAAAGGCATTCCCTATTACGGAATCTCCTCCGGAAAATTGAGGCGCTATTTTGATCCCAAAAACTTTTCCGATCCATTTAAGGTTTTAAAGGGATATATTCAATCCGTACAGTTATTAAAAAAACTAAAACCTGATATTGTATTTTCAAAGGGCGGTTTTGTCTCCGTTCCCGTTATTCTGGCGGCAAAGCATTGTAAGATTCCATCTATCATTCATGAATCTGATATTTCTGTCGGTCTTGCTAACCGAATTGCCATTCCCAACGCAACGAAGGTATGCTGTAATTTTCCCGAGACATTAACCTCCCTTCCAAAAGAAAAATCAGTGCTTACCGGCTCACCGATTCGTCGCGAGCTGTTAAAAGGAGATGCCGCACGTGCTGTCGCACTCTGCCGTTTCCCTGATTGCACAAAGCCTGTCATTCTTGTCATTGGCGGAAGCAGCGGTTCCCGTGCCATGAACACGTCTATCCGCGACTTGCTGCCCGAACTGCTGAAAAATTATCGCATTGTTCACCTTTGCGGCAAAGGAAATTTTGAGGGCACTTTGGCAAAGACTCCCGGCTATGTACAATTCGAATATGCCAACGATGAGCTTGCTGACCTGTTCGCATTGGCAGATCTCGTAATCTCTCGCGCCGGTGCGAATGCCATCTGTGAGCTTTTGGCTCTCCGCAAGCCAAACATCTTAATTCCCCTCTCGGCTTCTGCAAGCCGTGGGGATCAGCTTTTAAATGCAAACTCCTTCCGTACGCAGGGCTTTAGCTATGTACTTGAGGAGCACGAGCTTACAAACACAACCCTTCTCCAAGCCATCCGAGAAGTTTTTCAAAAAAAGAACGATTACATCCATGCGATGAAGCACAACAAGAGCGGAAATGCCATTGATACGATTGTCAAATTAATCTTGGAGACTTGCAGGCAATAGTTTTGTTTATCAGGCGAGGAGACTTCCTCGCCTGTATTGCTCCAAGAAACAGCATCCTTCGCAGAGTATATGTGTTTTACCCCTGCTCGCT
The DNA here is from genome assembly GCA_029012225.1 of Clostridiales bacterium. Lineage (GTDB taxonomy): Bacteria > Bacillota > Clostridia > Lachnospirales > Lachnospiraceae > Roseburia. The sequence goes on along the minus strand of JAQXLR010000029.1, from coordinate 4,069 downwards.
GTCCCTGCTACATTTTAGCGCATTCTTGACTTCCTCCATCTCCTCCGGAGTAAAATTCTCGTGATTCCAGATTAAAATATCACTGTTTTTCGCATTTTTGTATCTTGGAATCAAATGCATATGGAAATGGAACACAGTCTGCCCCGCCGTCTGATGATTGTTCTGCAAAAGATTAAAGCCATCGCAGGCAAGCACCTTTGTCATATGGACAGCCAGCTTCTTTGCCAGCCTCATAGCTCTCCCGGCCAGTTCCTCTTCAATCTCATAGATATTCGCATAATGCTCCTTTGGAAGAATCAAAGCATGTCCTTTGGATGCCGGATTTACATCTAAAATTACCCGAAACTCCTCATCCTCATAGATTGTGTAAGACGGAATTTCATCCGCAATAATTTTACAAAAAATGCATGTTTCGTCTCTCATTCTCTTTCCTCCCTGCCTCCTCATTTTTTACATGTGTCGATTTTTGTAATATATTTGTTATTGACATTTTTTCTCTTAATGATAAACTAAATCCGTAACGAAGCAGATGCGCTTTATACGAATGTAGATTTTGACCTATCGTCTGTTAGAAAGGTATGGTTCCTTTATATGTTAAGTAACGAAGACTTTCTCCATATTTTTCACGAAATCAAAAATTCGATTACTCTGGTCAACGGCTCTCTCCAGCTGGTTGCCCAGAAGCATCCTGAAGTGTGTAATTTCGACTATTGGAATGAAGCTATGTCTGAAATTCACTTTTTAAAAAATATGGTAACACAGCTTTCTGCCACTCGGCTATGCAGCCAGCTTAAGCAGATTTCCGTAAATATCTATTCTTTTATGAATCAAATTTCTGCCTCTGTTCATGCCTTTTCAGAGGAATACTTTAATTTTGAAATTATTCTCGAAGAAAATCTTCCGCTTGTCTATCTTGATCCTCATCTTTTTCGACAAGCTCTCATCAATATTATCAAAAATGCTTATGAGGCCTCTGGTAACGGCAATGTTCCTGTTAGAATACATGTTTTCTCCAAGGGCAGCCTTTTACATATCGCTATTTCTGACTGCGCCGGCGGGCTGGATCCTGCAATCGCAGATAGCATATTTCATCCATTTATTACATCCAAAGCAGGTGGGAGCGGACTTGGCCTTGTGATTACCAAGCAAATTGTCGAATGCCACAACGGAACGATTGCCTGTGAGTCACGGCTCGGTGACGGCTGCACCTTTACCATCACGCTGCCCATCCTACAGGAGGTCACACAAAGCTAAATATTGTATCCAGCATACGCAGCGTCTTAAAATTTCCTTTTGCTGTCATCTCCCCTGTCATGAAGGCTCTCTGAAAGGTCATTCGCCCCTCCAGTATACTCTCCATTACCTCCTGCGTCAGCTTTGCATAAATATCAATATGATCCTCCTGCTCGTAACGGATATTCAAATCACTCCCACGAACCCCTATAAATAATGGTTTTTTTAGATTCTCAATCAGGAAAAGATATCTTGCCTGAAAATCCTCTTGGGGAACAAAATGTGATTCAAACTGTTCCACATACAGCGTATCTTCCTCCTGATTTACCTTCCCAAGCATATCCTTAAACATAGATGCCAGCTCTTGGATGTCTTCTCGTTGCTTTTTTACATAGCTGTCATCAGAGACATACTTCGACAGCTGCTCACTCTCTTGCGGTGTAAGCTCCATTTGGGGTGTGCGCAGAACGCTCTGCTTTACTGCCTGATTGCTGGTTGGAAGGCTCTTCATTTTTTGTGAGATCGTACGATAGAGATTCTCCGCTTTCTTCTCAATAATTAGGTTGTAATCCTTATTCATCTCAAAGCTTGCCAAATCCTCCACATACCCACACATGCCCGCACAAGGCAGCCCGCCCAATAGTTCCCATGCATTGGTTAAGGTCATCTTCCCTTCCCGTTCGCCATAGGTGGTAGACATAACAATCGGCTGCATATAGATCGTTTTAATTTTCTCTTTATCTCCGTAAAGCCAGCAGGAATCCAAGAACTGCTGCATATATCCGCCAATTCCCAACCACTCTACCGTCGTTGCCAAAATGATTCCGTCCGCATCCTTTATTGTCTGTGGCAATGTAGTGATTTCATTCTTGTGTTCAAAAATATTAATTCGCTCTACCGTGACACGCAGCTCGTTCAAGACTTCTTCCATTTTATTTAGTACATATAACGTAGGGTCGTCCAGTAATCCTCTTCCACCATAATAAATATTTACCTTCATTGCTCTTATCCTCTCCTCGTTTGCAAGTGCTGCTTTCAGTATATAAATTTTTTATAATAAAATCAACATTTTTGAGATTTTCTATGATAGAGCAATACGGCCGCCGCAAACCCCGTCAGCATTCCTCCGATATGCGCCCAGTTATCCACTCCCACTGCCGTAAATCCAAGATAAAGGCTGAGTGCAATCATAAATAGCATTCCTCTTGTTGTCAGTCCCGCAAGTCTGCCGCGATGCACAATCACTGCCCACAGTAATCCGCCAATCACGCCAAACACTGCCCCTGATGCTCCCGCAGACACAGCATAATTCCCCGTACGAAGCATCATAAAATAAGAAAGAGACGCACCTCCCAATTCAGAAAGCAGATACACAAGCAGCATCCTCAAATGTCCGATTCCCTTTTCCAGTCTGGATCCGACACAGCATAGGATAAGCATATTATTTGCCAGATGCTCTATGCCAAAATGAAGAAAGCCTGATGTAAAAATTCTCCACCACTCTCCGTCTTCCAAGACAAACTTCGGATACATTCCACCATGTGCGACAATAAAAATGCTGTCTGTTGTATCCCCTATTGTCTCAAGGATAAGAAAGACAAGAATGTTGACCGCTGCCAAAAAGCAGGTGACAATCGGAAGCGCTTTTATCTGCCTCCACGTCTGTCTGTTATCTGCTTTTGCATAAGACACTCCTGCCACAGGCAGTGCCACAGGCAGCTCCTCCAAAATGCTGCGCAGTCCCCAAAAGTCTCCGGGCTGATTCTCATAAATCATCAGCCCTCCTTCCGTCGGAATATATGCCCACATATTGGGACACTTCACACACAGCTCGCGGAGCATCCCTACCTCCTGCCCAATGAGCACCGTAAGTACCTCAACGTGGTACACCGGAAACCCTTCCGGAAATCCTTCCAGATGACCTTGCGGATGAAAAAACAAACTTTTTATCTTCTCCTCTGCCACACGCTGCTGCTCTGCCGTAATTCGATATCCCTGCGTGAGGTCAATGACCACAACTACGTGAAAGCCCTCCTGATAATATTTATAAAAAACTTCTGCCTCCTTCGGCTTTGCCTTACAAAAGCGGTATCCGTCCTGCAGCAGTGCCATCCCTATCTCTCTTTGAATCATGGTACACTTCCTTGATTTTCGTAATATCGTTATTATAGAGATTTGCTCCGCAAAATGCAAACCGACAGCTTCATTTTTTTCTTAAATAAATCTAAACTTTTTATCTGCGAACAGGATTACTTCATTTTTTTCCAAATTCCGTTTTGTCCTATAATCCAGCAGCTGCCCTCCTACGTATGTTCCGTTTGCGGAATTTAAGTCTTCGATAAAATAAAGGTTTTCCTTTTTCGTTATTCTGGCATGCCTTCTGCTCACAGCACTTCCACAAATATGTCCATCGCAGGATGGGTCGCTTCCAATCACATAAGGAACCGTTTTTATTTTCAAATCCTCCCCTTCCCCATCTCCTTCATAGCACAGGATTCCCAATATCTCCGCCCTTAAATCTGACAGCAAAACGGTAGGTCGGCTCCGATTTCCCTTCTCTTCCTCTGTATCCGGCTCAAATACAAACTCCTCCTCCTTCTTCCTACCGGTTTTTTCTAAAATTCTGTTGATAAAATTTTGGAACTTTTGTTTTTGAAAATATAAAAATTGTATTTTTGTCTCCCTTCCATGGAATCTTTCCTCCTCACCTTGTACGTTTTCGCTTTCTGCTTTCACATCTGTCTGCACTCTCGCGGCTTCCTCTCCGTATCCCTCATGCGCCAACCGTCCCAACCCCTTTAGACAGACTCCTTCTTTGACTGCGTACTCATACAAT
>JAQXLR010000028.1 GCA_029012225.1 Clostridiales bacterium | reverse complement strand
GGCCTTATAGTTTACGATTTTCCCAAAATCTGCTTTTAGGGACGCTCCGCCCACAAGCCCTCCGTCAATATCCGGCTGTGAAAACAGCTCTGCGGCATTTGCCGCATTGACAGAGCCACCGTACTGAATGCGCACCTGCTCTGCAGTCTTTGCATCATACATCTGCGCAATGCACTCTCTGATTGCCCCACAAACCTCCTGCGCCTGCTCGGTCGTCGCCGTCTTCCCTGTCCCGATTGCCCAAATCGGCTCGTATGCAATGACAAGAGAGGCAGCCTGCTCTGCAGTGACCCCGGCTAAGTCTGACTTTATCTGCATGCGAATCCAGTCAAGCGTAATGCCCATCTCTCTTTGCTCTAAAGTCTCTCCGCAGCAAAGAATCGGGGTCAATCCGTGCTCCAGTGCTTTTTTTACCTTTTTGTTCAGCATACCGTCGCACTCTTTAAAATAGTCACGTCTTTCAGAGTGACCGATAATCACGTATTTTACCCCTGCATCCACCAACATTGCCGGAGAGATTTCTCCTGTATAGGCACCGCTCTCCTCGTAATACATATTCTCTGCGCCAACCACGACATTCGTCCCTTTTACCGCCTCTGCAACAGGCACAATATCAATTGCCGGAACGCAGTACACAACCTCCACCTCGTCGCTTGTCACAAGCGGCTTTAGCTCCTCTACCAGCTTTACCGCCTCACTTGGCGTCATATTCATTTTCCAATTTCCGGCTACAATCTTTTTTCTTGCCATGATGATTCTCCTATCTGTTCTTTCATCTATTTGTCATCTGCCGCAACAACGCCGGGAAGCTCCTTGCCCTCTAAAAACTCAAGGGAGGCTCCGCCACCTGTTGAAATATGGCTCATCTTATCGCCAAAGCCAAGCTGATTGACTGCTGCCGCAGAATCACCGCCGCCGATGATGGTGGTTGCCTCTGTTTCTGCCAATGCCTTTGCAACCGCAATCGTACCTGCCGCAAGTGTCGGGTTCTCAAACACACCCATCGGTCCGTTCCAGACAACCGTCTTTGCAGTCTTGACTGCCTCTGCATACATTTCTGCGGTCTTTGGTCCGATGTCACAGCCCTCACGGTCAGCAGGCATGTCGGCAACCGCATAGACTTCCACCTCAACAGGGGCATCAATCGGATTTGGAAAACCTGCAACGGTAACAGAATCCACAGGAAGCAACAGCTTTTTCCCAAGCTTTTCTGCCTTTGCAAGCATCTCCTTACAATAATCAAGCTTTGTATCGTCTACTAAGGATTTTCCAATCTCATACCCCTGCGCTTTTAAAAAGGTGTATGCCATTCCTCCACCGATAATTAAAGTATCACACTTCTCCAGCAGATTGGAAATCACATTCAGCTTATCTGCAACCTTTGCCCCTCCTAAAATTGCGACAAAAGGACGCACCGGATGTTCGACTGCATTTCCGAGGAAATCAATCTCTTTTTGCATCAGATAGCCGACTACATTCTCGCCTCCCTTTGCAGTAATAAATTTTGTCACTCCGGCAACGGAGGCATGTGCCCTATGTGAGGAGCCAAATGCATCACACACATATACATCCGCAAGATCAGCCAGCTCCTTGCTAAATTCCTCTCCGTTTTTTGTCTCCTCCGTACCACGGAAGCGCGTATTCTGCAAAAGGACGACATCCCCCTCCTGCATCTCCTCTACTGCCTTGGTTGCAGCGTCTCCTGTCACATGATAATCTGAGACAAATACGACGTTCTTTCCCAGCTTCTCCGACAGTCTCTCTGCTACGGGTGCCAAGGACTCGCCCTCATTGGGCCCGTTTTTTACTTTGCCAAGATGAGAGCAAAGAATGACCTTTCCTCCGTCATCAAGCAATTTCTGAATTGTGGGGAGCGCTGCTGTGATGCGGGTCTCATCCGTGATTTTTCCATCCTTTAACGGCACATTAAAGTCACATCTGACGAGAACTCTTTTCCCCTTTACGTTAATATCATCGACTGATTTTTTATTTAATGACATATCGTCCTCCATTTCTGCCGGTTCCGGCTTTGCACAACATACCGGCACGCTTTGCAGACCACTTAGCGAAAAAGAGAACCGGCCCAAATTGACCGGCCCTCTTTTTTGAGCCCAATAAGACGACTCGCAAAACGTGTCGGCGTTTGGTATGAACTGCACCGTGAATCCCTATCGCTTAAAAGCAGTGATTCGTGCAGTGTTTTCATTATTTCAATTCGCTAAAATATTTGATGGTACGTACCATCTGAGAGGTGTAGGAGTTCTCATTGTCATACCAGGAAACAACCTGTACCTCATACTGGTCGTCAGAAACCTGATTTACCATAGTCTGTGTCGCATCGAACAAAGAGCCGTATTTCATACCGATCACATCGGAGGATACAATCTCATCCTCTGTGTAGCCATAGGACTCATTTGCTGCGGCTTTCATTGCTGCATTGATATCCTCTTTTGTCACGCCTGCCTTCTTTACAACTGCAGTCAGGATTGTTGTAGAGCCTGTCGGAGTCGGTACACGCTGTGCAGAACCGATTAATTTTCCGTTCAATTCCGGAATTACAAGGCCGATTGCCTTTGCAGCTCCTGTGCTGTTTGGAACGATGTTGACTGCTGCCGCACGTGATCTTCTCAGGTCACCCTTTCTCTGCGGTCCGTCCAGAGTCATCTGATCGCCTGTGTAAGCGTGAATCGTTACCATGATACCCGACTGAATCGGAGCATACTTATTGAGTGCATCTGCCATCGGAGCAAGGCAGTTTGTTGTACAGGAAGCCGCAGAAATAATTGTATCCGATGCCTTTAATGTCTCATGGTTGGTATTGTAAACAATCGTCGGAAGATCATTTCCTGCCGGAGCAGAGATGACAACCTTTCTTGCACCTGCATTGATATGAGCCTGTGCCTTCTCCTTGCTGGTGTAAAAGCCGGAGCACTCCAATACAACGTCGACCTTTAGCTCTCCCCACGGGCAGTTATTTGCATCCGGGAATGCATAGATTTTAATCTCTTTTCCGCATACGACAATGGAATCCTCTGTGCAGGATACCTCGTCTGCATGCTCATATTTTCCCTGAGATGAATCGTATTTTAACAGGTGTGCCAACATCTTGGGGCTTGTCAAATCGTTGATTGCTACTACTTCATATCCTTCTGCTCCAAACATCTGTCTGAAAGCAAGGCGACCGATGCGGCCAAATCCATTGATTGCTACTCTTACTGCCATTTTGAACTCCTCCTAGAATTTATGAATGTAATATCGCGAGAGAGTGAACCAAGTCGCCTCTCTCAAGTTGCTTTTTATTCTACCTAATTTTAATAGAAAATTCAAGTCCTTTTCCATTCTTTGTTAAAATTTTCACTATATCAGGTTTTTTCCTTTCTATTTCCGGGATATTGTACAAAGCTGCTTTTATTTGTCAGAAACGCTTTTCTGTGGTAAAATCATTTTATTACTTTTTCAGGGTGCTGTCACTGACCGCCCCGATTGGGGCAGCACAGCTTTGCCTTACACAGAGAAGCAAAAAATACGAAAGATGTAAAAAATGGTATTACAGGAAGCCCTCTCCTATCGGTTGGGTGCCTGATTTGACATTTTGAAACAGAAAGGAGCTTCTGTCATGTTATGGGACACACATATGCACAGCAATTTTTCGGGAGACAGCAGGGCAGAGCAGGAGGACATGATTGCCGCTGCTATCCAAAAAAATCTTTCGGGCATCTGCTTTACAGACCATCTTGACCTTGACTACCCAAAGGAGCCGGAAGTTTTTGTGTTGGATTTACCGGGCTACACCTCCTCTGTCCTTTCCCTGCAGGAAAAATATGCAAAAGCTCTGCCAATCTATTATGGCATTGAGCTTGGACTGCAGCCTCATCTTGCCGCACAACACACCAAGCTGCTCTCACAATACGATTTTGACTTTGTCATCGGCTCCTCCCATGTCGTGCACGGCGCCGACCCCTACTATCCCCCCTATTGGGAGGGACGCACAGAGGCCCAGGGGCGCTTGGAATATTTTGAATCGATTCTTGAAAACATCCATGCCTTTGACGGCTTTGATGTCTATGGACACCTTGACTATATCGTGCGCTATGGTCCTTGCAAAAACGAGGGATATTCTTATGAAACATACAAGGATATTATCGATGAGATTCTGCAAGCCTTGATTCGAAAGGGAAAGGGAATCGAAATCAATACCGGCGGCTTCAAATACGGCCTTGGGCATCCCAATCCCACAGAAGAAATTCTTGCCCGCTATGTCGAACTTGGCGGAGAAATCATTACACTCGGAGCGGATGCACATGCTCCGGAGCATGTTGCCTATGCCTTTGAGAAGCTTCCCGAGCTCTTAAAGACAGTCGGCTTTCGCTATTTTACCGTCTTTCGAAATCGAAAGCCGCAGTTTATCAAGCTTCCATGATTTTCGTGGAGGTCTTCGAAACACAATTGGGCTGACAACGCATTTCATTGCAATGCAATGCAGTGCAATGAAGTGTAATTTTTAGGAGATTTTTATGTTTTTAGATTTGAATTTAAAATGCAAGAATTGTGTCATTATCATCCTTGCGACCGCCTTTCTTGCCTTCGGACTTTACCACGTTCATTCCATGTCCGGAGTAACGGAGGGCGGTGTTTTAGGACTCACGCTTCTTTTTGAGCATCTGTTTGCGCTTTCGCCCTCCATTTCCGGCTTTCTTCTCAATACTGCCTGTTACCTTCTTGGCTTTCGTCTGCTCGGCAAACAATTCATTCTTTATTCCGGCATATCGATGATAAGCTTTTCCGCAACCTATAAGCTTTTGGAGCAGTTTGAACCGCTATGGCCGCAGCTTAAGGAGATGCCGCTTGCGGCATCCGTTCTGGGAGCCGTTTTTGTTGGGGTAGGCTCCGGCTTATGTGTGCGATACGGCGGCGCTACCAGCGGTGATGACGCACTCGCCATGAGCATCTCCCATCTCACGAAAATCAAAATTGACCGGATTTACCTGATTTCAGATCTGGTCGTGCTGGGACTGTCCATTACCTACATTCCTCTTTCCCGCATCTGGTATTCGCTTTTGACGGTTATCCTCTCCGGACAGATCATCGGTCTGATACAAAAAATGAAGCTTCCGAAACAGGATGGAAAAGACTCTGTCCCCACAGACCATTGAGCAACCGGTATTGTTTGCTCTTGTATTCCAAAACCTTATGGCCTGCCGCCATTTTGTCCGCAATCTGTCCGGCATATTGGTTCAGCACGTCCTTGATCTCTACCGCCACAATCATGCCGATTTTCTTCATCTGCTTACCCCCGAAAATATGCCACACCGGATTCGAACAATTTTAAATCCTGCTCCCCATAGATATTGATTGCCACACCGTCTGCTCTCCGCTCGGAGTGTGCCATCTTGCCAAGTACACGACCGTCGGGACTTGTGATGCCCTCAATCGCCATATAGGAGCCGTTGACATTCCATTCCTCATCCATCGTCGGCATGCCGCTTTCATCCACATATTGCGTTGCCACCTGCCCATTTGCAAACAGCTTATCCAGCCATTCCTTAGAGGCCACAAAGCGTCCCTCTCCATGCGAGGCCGGATTGCAGTAAGTCTTTCCAAGCTCTGCCTTCATCAGCCACGGCGACTTGTTGCTTACCACCCTTGTATACACCATCTTACTAATGTGACGTCCGATGGTATTGTAGGTTAAGGTCGGAGAATCGGAAGCCTGCGGACAGATTGTTCCGTACGGAACGATACCAAGCTTAATCAGAGCCTGAAAGCCGTTGCAGATACCAAGCGCCAGACCGTCTCTTTCATTTAACAACCTCATAACCGCCTCTGTCATCTTGGCATTACGGAAGGCAGCCGCAAAAAACTTTGCACTTCCCTCCGGCTCATCTCCTGCGGAAAAGCCTCCCGGGAATAGAATCATCTGTGCCGCATCGATTGCTTTTACAAATTCTTCCACAGAATCACGGATATCTGCAGCATTTTGATTGCGAAATACTTTTACAATCGTCTTTGCACCTGCCCGCTCAAACGCCTGCGCACTGTCGTACTCACAGTTTGTTCCCGGAAAGACCGGAATAAATACGGTAGGCTTTGCCACTTTGTTTTTGCAGACAAACACATTTTTTGTCTCATACAGCTTTCCCTCCGGCATTGTACTCCCGAACGCTTTCCCTGATTTTGTCGCAAAAATCTGCTCTAACGTACCCATCCACGCTTCCAGCGCCTCTTCGATAGAAACTGTCATATCGCCAAAGACAAACGCCTCCTCATCGTTGACAAAACCTACCTTTCTCATGCTCCCGGCAAGACCTGCCTCTGATAAAAGCCTCTCTGCCTCCGGCAGACGATTTATGGGAAGCTCTGCCACAATATTTCCAAAGCCCGGAGCAAACAAAGCAGCCTCCGGCATGTCCTTTTCTATCGTCACACCAAGCTTATTTCCAAAGGCCATCTTGCTTAAGGCCGCAGCAAGCCCCTTTGCATCCAGTGCATAGGCAGACACCAGCATTCCATCTTGCATCATCTGATGAATCGTCCCATACAGCTTTTTTGCCTGCTCATAAACAGGGAGACTATAGACATCCCGTTCAACAGAAAACAGCAAAAGGGCATTGCCTGCCGCTTTTAGCTCCGGCGTAATAATATCCTTGTCTTTTGCCACATCCACCGCAAACGAGACAAGAGTAGGCGGGACATCAATCTCGTTGAAGGTTCCCGACATCGAGTCCTTTCCTCCGATTGCCGGCAATCCGAATCCCAGCTGTGCGCTGTAAGCGCCAAGCAACGCTGCAACAGGCTGTCCCCAGCGCCTTGGCTCTGCACCCATTCTTCCAAAATATTCCTGGAAGGTAAATCGCACGTTCTGATAACGCCCCCCTGCCGCAACAATTCTTGCTAAGGATTCCAGTACCGCATACACCGCACCATGGTATGGGCTCCACGAGGACAAATACGGGTCAAAGCCATAGGCCATCATCGTAACGGCATCCGATTTCCCGGTCATAACAGGAAGCTTTGCCACCATCGCCTGTGTCTCCGTCAGCTGATACCTCCCTCCGTATGGCATCAGCACGCTTCCTGCTCCGATTGAACTGTCAAATCGCTCCACGAGCCCCTTTTGGGAGCATACATTGAAATCTGCAAGCGTTGTCAGCCATGCCTTCCTTCTATCTCCTGCCAAAAGGGCATTTTCTACTGCCGGAAGATGGATGCTTTCTAAATAATTTTCCTCGGGATTGGGCATCCCTACCTCTACCGCGGTTTCCTGATGTGCGCCATTTGTGTCAAGAAACGCTCTCGATAAATTGACAATCTCCTTCCCTCTCCAGCACAACACAAGGCGGGGCTCCTCCGTCACAACGGCAACCTCTGTTGCCTCCAGATTTTCCTCCCTTGCATAGCCAAGAAACGCTTCCACATCACAAGGAGCAAGAACAACCGCCATACGCTCCTGTGACTCGGAAATCGCAAGCTCCGTGCCGTCTAAGCCTGCATACTTTTTTGGTACCTTATCAAGCTGAATGCGCAACCCCGGTGCAAGCTCTCCGATGGCAACGGAAACACCGCCGGCACCAAAATCGTTACATTTTTTTATCAGGCAGGCTGCCTCCTCCCGACGAAAAAGTCTCTGAAGCTTGCGCTCTGTCGGCGGATTTCCCTTTTGCACCTCTGCTCCGCAGACGGTTGTTGAGTCAGTATGGTGCGCTTTTGAGGAACCGGTTGCTCCGCCGATTCCATCTCGCCCGGTGCGCCCACCAAGCAAGAGAATGATGTCTCCCGGTTCTGCCGGCAAACGACGTACTGCACGCCTTGGAGCCGCACCTACTACCGCACCAATTTCCATGCGCTTTGCCACATAGGCAGGATGGTAAATTTCCTTGACATACCCTGTCGCAAGACCAATCTGATTCCCGTAGGAGCTGTAGCCATGCGCCGCTTCACGCACCAGCTTTTTCTGCGGCAGCTTACCGGGCAGCGTATCCTTAAGAGAGCCTGTGGGATCGGCTGCTCCGGTCACACGCATTGCCTGATAGACATAAGTTCTCCCGGAAAGCGGATCTCGGATTGCACCACCGAGGCAGGTTGCCGCTCCACCAAAAGGTTCGATTTCCGTAGGATGATTGTGTGTCTCATTTTTAAAATTTACAAGCCACTCCTCTGTTTTTCCGTCCACCTCAATCGGAACGACAATGGAGCAGGCATTGATTTCCTCCGTCTCCTCCTGATCGTCTAATTTTCCCTCCTTTTTCAGACGGCGCATCGCCATTAAGGCAAGGTCCATCAGGCAGACAAACTTGTCCTTTCTGCCTGCATAAAGTTCTTTGTATGTGGCTCTATAATCGGCATAGGCTGCCTTGATCGGAGCCGCATAATAGCCCTCATCAAAGGAAATCTCTTTTAGCTCAGTGGAAAAGGTCGTATGGCGGCAATGATCCGACCAATAGGTATCCAGAACACGGATTTCCGTCATCGACGGATTCCGCTTTTCCTCCTGTGCAAAATAATTCTGAATATGTAAAAAATCACGAAAGGTCATTGCCAGATTCAAGGAAGCATACAGTGCTTTTAGCTCCTCCTCCTGCATCTGAATAAAAGCAGGCCGGCCATCCATATTGTCCAAAATCATGACATCGTCCGGCTCCTCAAACTGCTGTGATAAGGTTTTCGGCTTTTCTTCCGCTGCCTCTTTGGAATCAACCGGATTGATACAATATTTTTTGACTGCGTCAAATTCTTCCTCTGTGATACTCCCAAGGATTACATAGGTAACTGCCGTGCGAATAAGAGGCTCTTCCTTCTCATTTAGCAGCTTAATGCACTGCTCTGCAGAATCTGCCCTCTGGTCAAATTGCCCCGGCAAAAATTCCATCGAAAAAGTTCTTCCCTCCTTCATGGGAAAATTCTCTTCGTAGACATCATCCAATGGAGGCTCGGAAAATACAGTGTTAAGCGCTCTTTGATACGTCTCATCCGAAATATTTTCCATATCATAACGCACCAGCACACGTACTCCCGTGACACCGCTGATTCCGAAATAGCTCCGAATTTCCTCAAAAAGCTCCTGTGCCGCTACCGCAAATGCAG